>JAZPZK010000032.1:0-54448 GCA_045544675.1 Acutalibacteraceae bacterium | reverse complement strand
CGGTTATTTTTTTCAGATGCTGTGTGTTCTGATTCTCGTTTCTGTTATTAAAAACTTCTTTTCTTCAGATAATGGTAAAAGCTATAATTATTTAGGAAACATTCTTGTTATTCTGATGTCATGCGGATATATTTCCGATACTCTGAATGTAATGCTAAGCTCAATGAAAACCGGATCAGCATTTATGATTTCTTTTGTTCCGATTTATACGGTGATTATCGCATTGGGTGGAAGTATCTCATCGGCGGTTTCATATAATACAGTTACATTGGCTTACGCAGAGCTTCTTACCGGATTTATAAACAACTATGCTGTTGATATAGTCGGATTATTTATAGCAGTTTCAATTTCACTGTCATTCAACAGTATGATTAACCTTAACAGATTCGTTGCAGGTGCAAATAAAACTGTTAATACGGTAATCGGATTTTTGGCAGGTATATTCACCGCTGTTCTTTCGTTTAAAGGTGTATTGTCAGTTTCATTGGATTCTGCATCATCAAAAAGTATCCGCTTTCTGATTACAAATCTGATTCCGATTGTAGGTTCTTCAATCAGTGATGCCTACTCATCTCTTGTAGGAAGTATAAATCTTATAAAGGGTTCAGTTGCCGCAATCGGAATAATTGTAATTCTGATTATATCAGCTCCTGCGATAATCGAAGGCGGTGTTTACTGTATCTGCTTTTCGTTTTTGTCATGTCTTGCTGAAATGCTTGGTGAAAATCAGATATCATTGACCTTGAAGGCTCTGAATACCGGAATCAAAACAATACTTCTTTTATCTGTCCTTCAGACCTTTATTCTCATAATATCAACAGGAATAATGCTTTCTGTAAAAGGTGCTTTATAATAATGAATGAAATTAAATTCTGGTGTAAGACCATATGCGTAATTTGTATTATAAGCGGCGTGATGGTGTCATTATTACCAAAAAGTAAAGTTAATTCAGCATTCAAAACCCTAATCGGTATCCTGATAATTTATACTGTTTTGATTCCTGTTGCAGATAAGGGTGATGACTATATGAATAACATCAACACTATATCCACTTGCGCTTACACGGAGGATGATTTATTTAGTTTAAATCAAGAAGTTATAAACGACCTTGCTCAAAGCCTGCTAAAAGACAAAATCAATGAATACATTTCATCAATCGGTTCACACGGAGAGTGTTCAGATTGCAGTTTTTCGGTGGAGAACGAAGAAAAAAACATCATGATTGTAATTAAAGGAATAGAGGATGAAAAAATAAAATTGCAGATTAAATTATATATCAGTGATACGGTAGAAGGTGATGTAAACATTGAATTTGCCGAATAAAAATATACTTAAGGAATTCAATATAAATAAAATAGCAGGAAAAATAAAAGTTGATAAAAAATCTTTGATTATTATATTGATAGGGCTAATCGGTGTTATTCTCGTTATATTCTCAGATTTATCATCCGTAAGTATAGATGATAATGATGAAGTCAACTATGATGTACAGTTGTCTGACTGCGCTGAAACAGAAGAAAAGCTCAAAAATATAATAGAAAATATTAACGGAGCAGGGGAAACTGTGGTTTATATCACCTACGACTGTACATCCGAAACTATATACGCTACAGATACTGATGAAAAGAAAAGTAGCGATGAAATACACACTAAAAAAGAGTACATAGTCACAGATAATGATATGGCTATTGCGTTAAAAACCGTTTATCCTGAGGTGAGGGGTGTTGCTGTTGTTTGTCGGGGAGGTGCAGATCCTGTTGTTAAGGAAAAAATTTATTCGGCAGTTATGGCTTTATTCGGAATTAGCATGAACAGAATAAGTATTTCAGATATGAATTAGGAGCTGAACATTATGTTATTAAAAAAAAGACAAGTGATTACCGCAACATTAATTATCGCTTTAGGTGCTGCAGTAGCCGTTAACTGGTACTACACAGATATAAACGGTAACACAGAAGGTGAATATTCGCTAACCACCGAGGATACATCAATCAGCGGTAACTTAGGCGATTCTGTTCTTGTTGCAGGAACTGTAATGCAGTCCGAAGAAGAAACAACGGCGATTCCTGAGCGCTCAGTTTCTGAACAATATTTCTCACAAGCAAAAATCAAACGAAATCAGGCTAATGATAAAATCTCAGAGGAAATTAATGAAATTCTGAAAAATACATCTCTTGAATCTGATGATGTAGCACGTCTTGAAAGCTTATATGAGAAATATCAGACTACTCTGAAAAATGAAGTCGATATTGAAAATCTTGTTTATGCAAAAACCGGAAAAAACTGCATTGCAGTTATCAACGCTGATTCATGTCAGGTAATTGTGGATAAAAATACGTTAAATGACACAATAATTTTACAAATAACCGAAATTGTTGAAAAAAACTCGCATATTTCTGCAGAAAATTTATCAATAATTGAAATAAAGTAGTTGTATGATTTTAAATTTGTGATATAATAGACAATGTATAAATATATTAAATCGGTTTATAAATATAAACTGTAACCGATCAGGAAGGGTAAAAACATATGACCAGACATGAATCAAGAGAACTCGCATTTATTTTGATTTTCGAAAAAAGCTTTCAGCCTGAAGCAAGTATTATCGATCTGATTGACAGTGCTATTGAGCTTGAGCTGTTTCCTCAGAATTCATTTGCTGAAAATCTCGCAAAGCGCGTTTTTAAAAATATAGATGAAATTGATAGCCTTATTAATGAGAGTCTCGTCGGTTGGTCTTCAAAAAGAATTTCTAAAGCCAGCCTTGCAATTCTCAGGCTTGCGGTTTGTGAGCTTTTATATTCAAAGGATGTGCCCGTCGGAGTAGCGATAAACGAAGCTGTTGAGATTGCTAAAAAATATGCAACTGCCGAGGACGGCTCATACATAAACGGTGTTCTCGCAACAATTTCTAAAAAAATAAGATGATAACAGCAGGAGCATTGATTAATGCTCCGATTGTTCGTGTTTAAACTGTTAAGGAGTTATTAATACTGATGTCGTCTGTTTTAAAGGTTTCGCAGATTAACACATATCTTAAATCGATTTTTGAGTCCGATTTTAATCTGCAGAATATATATGTCAGCGGTGAAATTTCAAATTTTACCAATCATTACAGATCTGGCCATTTTTACTTTACACTCAAGGATGAAACATCGTCAATCAAGGCGGTTATGTTCAGGAATTCCGCTGAACGTCTGAGGTTTATGCCTGAAAACGGAATGAAAGTGCTTGTAAGATGTAATGTTTCTGTTTTTGAAAGAGATGGAATTTACCAGCTTTATTGTGAAGATATGCAGCCCGAGGGAATAGGGGAACTCACGATTGCCTTTGAAGCTCTTAAGAAAAAGCTTTCTGAAGAAGGGCTTTTCAGTTCCGAGTATAAAAAAGTTTTACCTGAGATGCCACTAAGAATCGGAGTTGTCACTTCACCTACAGGTGCGGCTCTCCAGGATATACATAATGTAATTTCACGAAGATTTCCTTGTGCACAGATCATACTTGCTCCTGTAAAGGTTCAGGGTGAATTTGCCGCAGGAGAAATAGCTGAAGCTATTAAAAAGTTTGATAAACTGTCTGCTGCCGATGTATTAATCGTAGGCAGAGGCGGAGGTTCAATAGAAGATTTATGGGCATTCAATGAAGAAGTAGTCGCAAGAGCGGTGTTTGATTGCAGTATACCTGTTGTTTCAGCTGTCGGTCATGAAACTGACTTTACAATTTGTGATTTTGTCAGCGATATGCGTGCACCTACACCTTCGGCAGCTGCTGAAATCTGTGTGCCTGATTACCGTGAAATACTTTACTCTGCAGATAAGACTCTTGATTATATGGCAGAATGTATTTTAAGGATGATTGAAGGATACAGCGTTAAAATTCTACAGTATGATAAATGTCTTGCATCCAACAGTCCGCAAAAAACATTGCAGCTTTATTCACAATGTGTTGATGCTTGTGAAGCTAACATAAAAAAGACTATGGCAGGCAAAATTGAAGTTTATCAGAATATACTCTCACTTTATACTGCCGGTCTTGAAGCAACAAGTCCGCTTAAGACTCTGGCCAGAGGTTATGCTATTGTGAATAATGAAATGTCAATGCCTGTGAAGAGTGCTGCAGAGTTAAATGCTGACGATAAAATAACATTGTTGATGAACAGCGGCAAGGTTAACTGTACGGTTAATGAAGTAGTTATTGAGAATACCGCTGATACGAAAGGATAAAAATATGGAAATGTATACACTTGATACCGCTATGCTCAGACTTAAAGAGATTTCCGAGGCTCTCGAAAGCGGTGAATATGATCTGGAAATGTCAATTAAGCTCTATGAAGAGGGTGTAAAAATAGTGGCGTTCTGCAATAAAACGCTTACCGCCGCAAAAGAAAAAATCATTGAGCTTTCTGAATATGACTGTGACAGTATAAAGGATGAGTAATATGACTTTAAAAGAATATCAGGATATTATAAATGCCAGCCTCGAGAAATATATTCCTGAATGTACATTCGGTGAACCAATAGTTCATGATGCGATGAACTACAGCCTTTCAATAGGGGGAAAAAGAATCAGACCGGTTCTTGTTCTTGAGTTCTGCCGTGTATGCGGTGGTGATTTCAATAAAGCGATTCCTTTTGCTGTGGCACTTGAGATGATTCATACTTATTCGCTTATTCACGATGATTTACCCTGCATGGATAACGATGATATGAGAAGAGGAAAGCCCTCGTGCCATGTTAAATTCGGTGAGGAATATGCACTTCTTGCCGGTGACGGACTTCTTACAGCTGCATTCGGCATCATAGCTGACAGTGAAATAGCAAAAAAGCACCCCGACATTGCCATAAAAGCAATCAGTGCTTTATCATCAATGTCCGGAGCCAACGGTATGATTGGCGGTCAGGTTATTGATCTTGTCAATGAAAATAAAAAAGCGTCATTAGATGTACTTGAAGTTCTTGACAGTCTTAAAACCGGTGCTCTTATCAGATGCGCTGCATATTTAGGTGCAATATGTGCAGATGCTGACCGTAAACTCATTGAAGCTGCTGATATTTATGCTAAAAATATCGGTCATGCATTTCAGATAATTGACGATGTGCTTGATGTTACCGGTAACGCAGAAGAGCTTGGTAAGCCTATCGGAAGCGACATTGAATGCGGAAAGTCGACATATGTTTCAGTTCTGGGACTTGATAAATCAATAGCCTATGCAGACGAGCTTACCGCAGCAGCCGTGTCTGCGCTCGATGTTTTCGGAGAAGAAGCAAGCTTTCTCAGAAATTTAGCGTTTGATCTTACAAAGCGCAGGAATTAAAAGAGTGATTTTTATGAAATATAAATATCTTTCAGCAATAAAACAACCTTCAGATATCAAAAAGCTCAATGACGAACAGCTTAAATTTCTTTGCGAAGAGATTCGATATAAGCTCATAGATACTGTTTCAAAAACAGGCGGTCATCTTGCTTCAAACCTCGGAACAGTTGAGCTTACAGTTGCTCTTCATAAGGTGTTTGATTCACCTGAAGATCAGATCGTGTTCGACGTCGGTCACCAGTGCTATACACACAAGCTTTTAACAGGACGCTTTGAGCAATTCAATACACTTCGTACGAAGGATGGAATATCAGGCTTTTGTCGTCCCGGTGAAAGCGAGCATGACATTTTTTATTCAGGTCACAGCGGTGTTTCAGTATCAGCCGGTCTTGGGCTGGCTCGCGCAAAACAGCTTAAATCCGAAAATAATTATGTTATTTCTGTCATCGGTGACGGTTCTTTCACCGGTGGTATGGTGTATGAAGCTCTGAACAACGGCGGCAGAAGCGAAGCCAGACAGATAATTATTCTTAACGATAATAAAATGTCGATTTCAGAAAATGTCGGTTCTTTCGCAAAGTATCTTGCTGTTATCAGAACAAAACCCGGCTACAATTCACTTAAAGTGAACACGGAAAAAGCTCTTAGCAAGGTTCCCTTCGGCACAAAAATTGCAACTAAGATTCATAATCTGAAAACAGATATTAAGAATAAGCTTTATTCGCAGAGCACCTTTTTTGAAGATCTCGGTTACCGTTATGTAGGTCCGATTGACGGTCACGACATAAGTCAGCTCTGTGATGCCCTTGAAACTGCTAAAAAAATTAACGGGCCTGTTCTGCTGCACGTTATAACTACTAAGGGTAAAGGATATGATTATGCCGAAAAATATCCAAGCCTTTTCCACGGCATTTCTAAGTTTGATATTGATACCGGTGAGCCTATTTCATCAAGCGATTCTTTTTCTGAGAAATTCGGAGAATATCTCTGCGAGCATGCAGATATGGACAGCACAATCTGCTCAATTACTGCAGCGATGAAAACAGGTACCGGTCTTGAAAAGTTCAGCGAAAAGTATCCTCAGAGATTTTTTGATGTTGGTATTGCCGAAGAGCATGCTGTTACTTTTGCGGGCGGACTTGCTAAAAACGGTATGAAACCTGTTTATGCTGTTTATTCAACCTTTCTGCAGAGATGCTATGATCAGATTGTACATGACGTATCACTTCAGAAGCTTAAAATTATATTTGCAATAGACAGAGCCGGTTTTGTAGGTGAAGACGGTGAAACACATCATGGCTTGTTTGATGTTGCGTTTCTTAACTCAATACCGGATATTAAAATCTATTCACCTTGTTGTTACCGTTCGCTTTGTGCTGATATAAACAATGCTCTTTATGCAGATGAATATTCGGTTGCCATAAGATATCCCCGCGGCAAGCCTCATGAGTGCGTATCAAAATTGAGATATGATTGTATTGATTATTCTCAATATGGCGATGAAAACAGTAATATTGCTTTAGTTACCTACGGTAGAATTACGTCACAGGCTATATTGGCTGTTGACGAATTAAAAGCTAAAGGTATTAATGTTCATCTTATTTCGATGAATCAGATTAAGCCTATACCTACGGAAATTATCAGTATGCTGAAAGTAAAAACAAAAGTATACTTTTTTGAGGAAGCACAGAAGGGAGGATCAATTGGCGAAAAGCTTGCTTTTGAGCTTCTTGAATCGGGCTATAAGGGTAGTTATAAGCTGACTGCCATTGAAAATAAATTCGTTGAGCAGGCATCTGTTGATGAGCTTCTGAGAATGTATAAACTTGATACAGCATCAATGAATGAGATAATTAGTGAGGATAAATAATTGAGTGAAACCAAAAGACTTGATGTAATATTGTTTGAACGCGGCTTTACAGACAGCCGTGAAAAGGCAAAAAATCTCATAAAAGACGGTGTCGTTGCCGTTAACGGAGCAATTCAGAGAAAAGCGGGATACTCAGTTGCTTCTGATGATACAGTTGAGCTTTGTGGCGATGTAATGCCATATGTAAGCAGAGGCGGATATAAGCTTGAAAAAGCAATTAATGTTTTTTCGGTTAATCTTAATGGCTGTGTATGTGCTGACATCGGTGCATCAACAGGCGGCTTTACTGATTGTATGCTTCAGAACGGTGCTGCTAAAGTATATGCAATTGATGTCGGCTCCGGTCAGCTTTCATATAAGCTTAAAGCTGATTCCAGAGTAATTAATATGGAGAAAACAAACTTCAGACACATTCAGACGGATTCAATTTGTGAAGCACTTGATTTTGCCAGTGTTGATGTTTCCTTTATATCTCTGAAACACATTTTGCCTAATCTTTTTACGCTTCTTAAGTATAACGGCGAGGCTGTTTGTCTGGTTAAGCCTCAATTCGAAGCAGGGAAGGACAATATAGGTAAAAACGGTGTAGTTAGAGATGCCAAAATCCATATAAACGTTCTTGAAAATGTGATTGAATTTGCAAACGAAATAGGTTTTTCTGTATTAAATCTTGATTTTTCTCCCATTAAAGGCCCGAGCGGAAATATAGAATATCTGCTTTATATAACTAAAAAAGAGAATACCTATTCTTTTGACTGTGATAAAATTAATGAAACAGTCGATGCTTCGCATATTGAGTTAAACAGAGGTGCATATTGATGACGGTAGCATTACAAGTTAATATGACTAGAACCAATGCTTATGATGTTGCTGTTCGAGTTTGTACCGAACTTATTAATCTTAGCGTTAAAGTTCTTGTTCCTGATACGCTTTCCGCTGAATTAGCGGTAAATGGAGTTGAATACAAGAATAACGATACCTGCATCAAAGAATGCGATGTTATTATTTCAATCGGCGGTGACGGAACAATAATACATACCGCTCAGGACGCATCATTACACAACAAACCGGTTTTAGGTATAAATGCAGGAAGGCTTGGGTTTCTTGCCGGTCTTGAAAAAACTGAGCTTCATCTGCTTAAATGTCTTATCAGCGGAGAATATTCAGTTGATAAAAGGATGAGGCTATCTGTTAAGCACTATGAAGGCAATGTGTTATTGAATGAGTACACTTGCCTTAATGATATTGTTATAGGTAGGGGTACATCTCTGAGACTATGTGAAATAACAGCTAAGAGCGGCGGAAAGCTTCTGTATAATTATCTTGCTGATGGGCTGATTGTTGCAACACCTACCGGCTCAACTGCTTATTCGTTATCTTCAGGCGGACCCGTTGTCGACACTGAAATAGAAAGTATTATTTTAACACCTATATGCAGCCACTCATTATTTTCACGTTCTATTATATTTAAACCTGAAGCTGATATTGAATTCAGGGTTACAAATTCTGATAACTGTGCAGCAGTTTTCAGCTGCGACGGAAACAAGGGAATTCCGATTACAGATAACACACGATTGATTGTCACAAAAAGCGATGTGCCTACAAAAATTATCAGAATCAAATCTGACAGTTTTTCTGAAATTCTGAACCGTAAACTGGTCGAGAGATATACTCATCAACAAGGAGAATAAGGATATGAAAAAAAACAGACACGAGGCAATACTTGCATTAATTGAAAAGGAAGAAATCGGAACACAGGAAGAGCTTATGCTTAAGCTAAACATGCTCGGATATAAGGTTACTCAGGCTACCGTTTCAAGGGATATTAAGCAGCTTAAGCTTATCAAGTCACCTGTAAGCTCCGGACAGTATAAGTATTCGTATGTAAATACTGACAGTGAGGATTATTCAGGTAAGTATTATTCAATTCTCGCTCACTCAGTCACATCAGTTAACTATGCAGGTAATATGGCTGTTGTCAAGTGCTTTGCGGGTATGGCTCAGGCCGCCTGTGCAGCTGTTGATAATCTTAATGTAGAAAACATCATCGGTACGCTTGCAGGAGACGATACTATTTTTCTTCTTTGCAAGGATGAAAACAGTGCAGAAGAATTTAAAAAATATATAGACAATATTTTAAGCAAAAAAGATTAATGAAACGGAGGAAGCCCGTTGCTTAACAGTTTAGAAATTGAAAATATTGCTGTTATTGAGCATGCTGAAATCGGCTTTGATGGCGGCTTTAATATATTGACAGGCGAAACCGGTGCAGGTAAATCCATAGTAATTGATGCAATTAATGCTATTTTAGGCGAGAGAACCTCAAAGGATATTATACGAAGCGGTTGCGATAAAGCCAAGGTAACTGCTGTTTTTGACCGAACACCGGCTGAGTTGGTGTCTGTTTTCGAGCAATATGATATTGAAACGGATGAAAGCGGCATTCTGATCACAAGAATAATTTCTTCAGATGGCCGTGGAAGCTGTAAGGTTAACGGGTCAACGGTTACTGTGTCAGTGTTACGGGAAATAGGAAGAAATCTTATTACTATATGCGGTCAGCATGACAGTCAGTTTCTCCTTGACAAGGAACATCATCTTGATTTCATTGATTCTATGGCTGACAGTGATGAAATACTTGATGAATACAAGAATGCATTTTATAATCTTGTTGCCTGCAAAAAAAAGCTCAGAAAGCTGCAAAAATTACAGGAAGATAAAGATATAAGAGTAGATATCCTTAAGTATCAGATTGATGAAATCAGGAACGCTGAAATTAAAATCGGTGAAAAAGCTGATTTACTCCGAAAAAAGAAAGAATTTCAGAATCACGAAAGGATATCCGGAAATTTATCGGCGGCACATCAGCTGATGCTCGGTGACGATTCTGCAGACGGAATTTTATCAGAGCTTCATATGCTGAACCGTTATATTTCGGAGATTTCTGACGTCAACACTAAATTTTCTGATATAAGCTCCGAACTTGAAAATATAATTTATTCTTTGTCTGATTATTCATCAGAAATCAGCTCTTATCTTGTAGATCTGTCTGACGGAGCTGATAATATTGATCATATAGAAAACAGGCTTGATACAATTTACAGGCTTTCAAAAAAATACGGTTCAACCGAAGAGGAAATCCTATCATACCTTGATAAAATTACTGATGAATACAACTGTATATTTAACAATGAAGAGGAAACCGAAAGGCTTCAGGAAGAGCTGTATGAACTTGAAGAGGATCTGTTTAAAAAGGGCTGTCATCTTTCAGATATAAGAAAAAGCGCAGCAATAGATTTTGAAAACAGAGTAAAACGTGAACTGAGCTATCTGGATATGCCTGATGCACAGTTTGTTGTCAATTTTAACGATGCTACTGCAACAAGCAGGGGATTCGACGATGTTGAATTTCTTTTTTCTGCAAATGCAGGACAGGAAGTAAAGCCGCTGCAAAAAATCGCATCCGGAGGTGAGCTTTCAAGAGTTATGCTCGCCGTTCGTTGTGTGCTAAATGATTCAGACAGCCTCGATACTATGATTTTTGACGAAATTGATACAGGAGTAAGCGGTAGAGCAGCCCATAAAATAGCTTATAAGATGCATGAGCTTTCGATGTATAAGCAAGTTATTTGTGTAACACACCTTGCTCAGATTGCCGCTTACGCTGATAATCATCTGTATATTGAAAAGCATCAATCTGACGGATTTACATCAACATCGGTCAGGTCTTTGTCAGATGATGAAAGAATCAGCGAAATTGCCCGTATTATAGGCGGTGATGTTATTACGGCAACAACGCTGAAATCAGCAAAAGAGCTTATTGATTTTGCAGGGAATGAAGGATTTTAAATTAAAGTTCTGTTTCGCTTGACTTTACAGACATTAATTAGTAAAATACAATGAATAACAAATTGAAAGGATGATAAACAATGAAAATATATGAGGAACTTGTGGCTAGAGGTCTTATAGCACAGGTTACAAACGAAACTGAAATAAGAGAAATGATCAACAACGGTAAAGCAACCTTCTATATCGGTTTCGACTGCACTGCTGACAGTCTTACAGCAGGTCACTTTATGGCTCTTACTCTTATGAAGCGTCTTCAGATGGCAGGTAACCGTCCTATTGCACTTATCGGTGGCGGCACCACAATGATTGGTGACCCTTCAGGTAGAACAGACATGCGTAAAATGCTTACAAAAGAAGATATAGACCATAACGCTGAATGCTTCAAAAAGCAGATGGAACGCTTTATTGATTTCGGCGAAGGAAAAGCTATGATGGTTAACAATGCTGATTGGCTTGTTAACCTCAATTATGTTGAGCTTCTGCGTGAAGTAGGAGCTTGCTTCAGCGTTAATAAAATGCTTTCAGCCGAGTGCTACAAGCAGCGTATGGAAAAGGGCCTTTCCTTCCTTGAATTCAACTATATGATCATGCAGAGCTACGACTTCTATGAGCTCTTTAAGACATACGGCTGTAATATGCAGTTCGGCGGTGATGATCAGTGGAGCAATATGCTTGGTGGTACTGAGCTTATCCGTAAGAAGCTCGGTAAAGACGCTCACGCAATGACAATCACTCTTCTTACAGACTCACAGGGTAAGAAAATGGGTAAAACTGCAGGTAACGCTGTGTGGCTTGATCCTAATAAAACTTCACCCTTTGACTTCTATCAGTATTGGAGAAATGTGGGTGATGCCGATGTTCTCAAATGCATTAAAATGCTTACCTTCCTTCCTATTGAAGAAATTAAAGCTATGGAGTCCTGGGAGGGAAGTCAGCTTAACACAGCAAAGGAAATTCTTGCTTACGAGCTCACTAAGCTTGTTCACGGTGAAGCTGAAGCAGAAAAGGCTCAGGAGGGAGCCAGAGCATTATTCTCAGGTTCAGGCAATACTGAAAATATGCCTACAACTGTTCTCAGTAATGATGATTTTACAGATGGTTCTGTTACAGTAATTGATATGATGCTTAAAGCAGGCATTATTAAGTCACGTGGCGAGGGCAGAAGACTTATCGAACAGGGCGGTGTTACCGTCAACGATGTAAAAGCAGCATCATTCACAGATACTGTATCTGCAGATGTGTTCACTCAGGGGGATGTCATAATCAAAAAAGGAAAGAAAGTTTTCGTTAAATTCATTGTTGAGTAATATCAACAGAAGGGAGTTTCATTATGGCTGATAAAACCAATAAAACTCATTTAAATTTCGGTGCTTTTATCTTTTTAGTTTTAAGCTTTGTTTGTTTGCTTGCGGGATATCTTGTTTATACATTATTACCTGTATCTGACGGTTTTACAAACTCCACAGATATTTCCGGAGCGCAGACTGTAAGTGCCTTTAACGCAGCTCCGATTTTAATTACTGCAGCATTGATTTCTTTTGTTGTTTTTAATGCTTTCTTTTGTAAATATCTTCACGGGGTAATATTGAGTGATAATACATTTGGTGAAAAAGAAATTAAACCGCTTATTTTGGAGCTTACTTCGTTTTTTTTCGCTGTTGCAGCAATTGTTCTTCTTGCTATAAGTACTGCATTTTCATTTATGCTTTTAAATGAATTCAAGCAGCTCGGATTTGTTGCACCTGTTACAGACACAAAGTATGAATCATACGGTAATTTTATATTGGCTGATTGTATTATTCATTTTGTACTTAGTGCATTAGCTGTGGCTAAAATGGCTGGCGTACGTATTCTTGACGTTATATCAAGAGTATTCAATAAAGATAAAGAAGTTAAAGCATAATATAGGGAGGCGCTTATGAATTTCAAGGACAAAAAAATCTACACAGTAGCAACTGCCCATCTTGATACAGTATGGAACTGGGATTTTGAGCATGTAATTAATGTTTGTCTTAAAGATACACTTGAGCAGAATTTTGATTATTTCGAGAGATACCCTGATTATCGCTTTAATTTTGAAGGTGCTTACAGATATGAGCTTTTTGAGGAGTATTATCCCGAAAAGTTTGAAGAGCTCAGAAAGTATATAGACCAGGGCCGCTGGAACGTTACCGGTAGCGGATACGAAAATGGTGACGTTAACGTGCCTTCACCTGAGAACCTTTTCAGAAATATGCTTTACGGAAACTTATATTTTGAAAAGAAGTTCGGAAAAAGAAGTAATGACATTTTCCTTCCTGACTGCTTCGGATTTGGTTGGGCTCTTCCTGCCATTGCTGAGCATGCAGGTCTTAAGGGCTTTTCAACCCAGAAGCTTTCATGGGGCAGTGCATACGGTATTCCTTTCGATATTGGCCTTTGGTACGGTTCGAACGGTAAAAAAATATTCGCATCTCTTGATTCAAAATCCTATTGCACAACCTTCAAAAAGGTACGCGACAAAAAAGACCTTGTTGATAAGCTGAATAAGAATATTAATGAATATGATTTACCGTGGACATTCTCATATCATGGTGTTGGTGATGTCGGCGGAGCTCCCAAAGAGGAATCTGTAAAAACTGTTTGCAGAGAACTTGCCGAAAACGATTCAAATGATGTAAAGGTTCTCGCATCGAGTCCTACAGAGTTTTTTGATGATCTTTCCAAGCTCTCTGATGAGGAAATTTCTAAGCTTCCGACCTGGAATAATGAGCTTGTTATGACTGATCACGGTGTAGGCTCATATATTTCTAGAGCTTTCAGTAAGAGATATAACCGTAAAAACGAAGAACTTGCTGATATGGCCGAGAGAGCATCTGTTACCGCTATGGCTATTAAAGGTGCAAAATATCCTAAAGATGAAATTGACAAAGGCTGGAAGAGAACAATCGCTCACACCTTCCACGACGATATTACCGGTACTTCAGTGCAGCGTGTATATCAGCGCTCCTGGAACGACCTTGTTTTAAGTGCTAATCAGCTTTCAAATGCTTATGAAGGTTCTGCGGCTGAAGTAATCAAATCAATGGATACATCATGGGTTAAAGGTATACCTGTTGTAATAAACAACACAATCGAACAGCCCAGAATATCATATGTCGATGTAACCATACCTTCAAAGGGATATAAGTATATCAGAGCATTTGATAAAAACGGTAATGAGCTTCCTTCGCAGGTTAATAGCCTGGATGAAAGCGTAATGTCAGTATCTGTTGCTGCACATGTGCCTGCATTAGGCTTTAAGGTTGTAGATGTTGTATACAGCGATGAGCCCTGCAAGCTTAATTCCGGCATCAGAGTCGGATCAAATGTTATTGAAAACTATAAGTACATAGTGTCAATAAACGCAAACGGTGATATTTCATCAATAATCGATAAAACCCTTGGAAATAAAGAGATTCTCAATAAGCCTATAAGATTTGAAATAAATAAATATAAAGGTGCAAAAGAGTATGCAGCTTGGGAGCTTACATATAAAGAAACCAAGAGGTATCCGTGGGAGTTTGCTGAAAAGGGTGTATGTACTGTTGTTGAATCCGGACCTGTAAAGGCAACAATTAAAGTTATACAGAAGGCCTCCAAGTCAACATTTACATATTATGTAACACTTGTAACCGGATGTCCTTGGGTGAGCGTATATAATGAAATTGAATGGCGCGAATTCAAGAGAATTCTTCATAACGGATTCAGCTTTACCTGTAAGAATCCTACTGCCACATACGACCTCGGCTTAGGAACTATCACAAGGGGTGTTGCAACCAAAAAGCTTTATTCAGTATGTGCACAGAAGTGGGCTGATATAACAAATACTGACGGTAGCTACGGTGTTTCTGTGTTCAGCGATTCAAAATACGGTTGGATTATGAAGGATGACAGAACCCTCAGGCTTACTGTTATTCACTCACCTAAAAAGTGGTACAGAGATGACAGTGTACAGGGTATGCTTGATTTTGGTCACAACAGATACGGCTATGCAATTTTCTCACACGCCGGAAACGTAAGTAAAGAAACGCAGCTATATTCAAGATTCTTCGACCGTCCTCTTGCTGCTTTCATTTCAGATAAACACGAAGGTGCTCTCGGTGATGAATATTCATTCGGTTCAATCAGTGCTGATAATGTTATTGTCAGAGCAATCAAGAAGGCTGAAAAGACAGATGAAGTAGTTGTACGTTTCAATGAAGGTGACTATGTAAGCAGCGAAAATGTTTCATTTACTCTTGGAAACGGAATCGTAAAAGCAAGAGAAGTAAATGCAATGGAAGATGAGATAGGTCTTGCAACTGTAAATGACGGAAAGCTCATCTTTAATATCGCACCGTATGAAGTAAAAACCTTTGCACTTACTCTCGCTGACTGTAAGGTTGAGGATAAGGTTGAAGCTACTCCTTTGGAGCTTCCTTTTAACAGTGATATCGTTACATTCAATCACAACAGAAATTCAGCTGCTATCCCGACAATTGAAGTTTCTCTTCCCGGTGAGATTTTCCCGAATGAAATCTACTGCGGCGGTATTGATTTTAAAACCGGTGACATCTGGGGTGACGGTAACAATGCAATAATTTGCAGCGGACAGCAGATAAACATCAAATCAAAAAAGATTTATATTATTGCCGCAAGTATTTACGGTGATAAGGTTTATGATTTCAAGGTTGATGATAAGCTTGTAAGAATTCCTGTTCAGTCGATTAACGAGAGAATCGGTAAGTGGGATCTTTACGATCTTGCTGAAACCGCAAACATAAAGACTGATAAGCTTGCTTGGGAGTGTACGCACACACACTCTGCAGGCGGTGATATCGCAGCACAGCAGCTTTACTTCTTTATGTATGAAATTAACACAGATGGTGCTGATACTCTTACACTTCCCGATGATAACGGACTTATTATTCTTGCAGCTTCGCAGAGTGATGATGGCTCATTCGTCAAGCTTGCTACACCTCTTTATGACAGAATAAAGGAACGCACCTTTGATTATAAAATGTCATTCAAAGAAAGACAGGCATACAGAAAACATAAGATACTCGAAAAGAAAACACCTAACAAATCATAATTATAAACAAGTACCTGCAATTATTTTGCAGGTACTTTTACGGAGTGTTCAAAATGATAAAATCAAACTGTCATACTCATTCTACTTATTGTGACGGAAAAAACACGCTTGAAGAAATGGTTTTAGCCGCAATTGAGAAAGAGTTCACAAGCCTTGGCTTTTCGGGCCATAGTCCGATGAATTTTAATAGTGATTGGGCTATGTCATTATCTGACTACGAAAAATACTTAAATGAAGTAAGACGATTAAAAAACAAGTATAAGGACAAGATTGATATTGTTTGCGGAATTGAGCTTGATGCAGATTTCGACGGAATTAATCAGGCGGACCTTGAATATATTATCTGTTCTGTTCATCAGTTCAGAAAAGGCGAAAAGGATTATCCCATTGATTACTCCGCTAAAGTGTTATCAAATGCGGTAACGGAACTGTTTGACGGCGATTGGTATGCAATGTGTGAATCATACTATAACAGGCTCGGCGATTTTGTTTGTGAAATCAATCCTCAGATTGTAGGTCATATAGATCTTGTTACGAAATTCAATGAAAATAACGAGCTCTTCGATCAGAATAATCCGACTTACAGGAAATGCGTACTGGATACAATAGACAGGATTCTGAAATACAATAAAGATATCGTATTTGAAGTTAATACAGGTGCAATGTACAGGCAAGGAAACAAAATTCCTTATCCGGCAGCATTCATAATGGAGCATCTGAAGGACAGGGGAGCAAGAATAACCGTAACATCAGATTCACATTGCATTGATTCCTTGGATTTTGCATTTGATGAAGCTTACAGTTATTGCAGAAAATTCGGATACAGAAATATTTATATAATGACATCGGACGGTTGGAAAGAAATTGAAATATAGCAGAAGGCCTGAGCAGGCTTCCTGCTTTTTTGATTATATAATGTTGATTTTTTTTATCAGATGATATATAATGTTTTGATGTATAAAAGTATCCGTTGGAGGAATGAAAATGGATTTAAAAAAGCTTTGTTTTGATCTTGCCGATACTCCGTCTACACCCGGAGATGAGGCTTTTATATCAGAAAAGCTCTTGAAATATTTAAGAGAGTATATGCCTGCATCTACTGATAATCTCGGAAATGTAATCGGTACACTTGGTGACGGCGACACCCATATTCTTCTAGATGCGCATATGGATCAGGTTGGTCTTTTAGTCAGAGGTATTGATGACAAAGGATTCATACTTATTGACAAGGCCGGATCGACTGATTTACGTGTATTAACCGGTGCAGAAGTAATTGTGCACGGCGAGAAGGATTTATTCGGAGTTATCAGCTCTGTACCGCCGCATCTTCAGTCCGGAGATAATAAAAATGAGCTTGATATTAAGACTATGGCTGTTGATATAGGGCTTAATAAAGATGATGCTGAAAAATATGTTCGTATTGGTGACCGTATTACTATGCGAAATAATCAGTATGAACTGCTTAACAACTGCATTTCTTCCTCAGCATTTGACGACAGATGCTGTATAGCGTCAATTCTTGGAGCTCTTGATATAGTTAAAGATAAAATTAATAATATCAAAGTATCTGTTATGTTCTCTGTTCAGGAGGAGGTCGGATGTCGTGGTGCCGGTACCGGAGCTTTTTCGCTTATGCCTGATATTGCTATTGCTGTAGACGTCGGCTTCGGAAATGACCCTTATACTGATAAAGCAATGACTATTGAATTAGGCAAAGGCCCTTCAATCGGTATAGCACCTACTCTCGACCGTAGCCTTACAAATGAGTTGAAGCAGCTTGCTGAAGAAAAAAATATACCTTATCAGCACGATGTTATGGGCGGCAGAACAGGCACTAACGCTGATGCAATAAACATTTCAGGCAAAGGCGTGAAAACTGCTTTAATCTCGGTCCCTCTTCGATATATGCATACAGCAAATGAAATAATCTGTGTTGACGATGTTCAGCAAACCTCCAGATTAATTGCTGAATATCTTTTAAAGAAGGAGGCAGAGTATAATGCTTGAATCGCTCGAAAAACTTTGCCTCATAGATGGAATATCAGGCAGAGAAGACACCGTAAGAGAATATATCATTTCTGAAATTGACGGTAAATGTGATTATAAAATTGATGCATTAGGAAATATCATTGCGCTGAAAAAAGGAAAGAACATACCTAAAAATAAAGTTATGATTACTGCTCACATGGATGAAGTCGGTTGTATGGTAACATATATTTGTGATAACGGATTTTTGAAATTCACTAACGTCGGCGGTCTTGACAGCAGAATCGCATGCGGAAGAGCTGTTTCTGTAGGAGATAAGTCTGTTGCAGGAATTATCGGCAATAAGGTGCTTCATCTCACTGAAGGAGATGAAAGTAGAACTGTTCCTACGATCGAAAAAATGTATATTGATATCGGTGCTAAGAATAAAGAAGAGGCTGAAAAATATGTCAGCATAGGTGATAGTGTGCATTTTAAGTCCGATTTTAAGCTTTTCGGAGATAATAAAGTGAAGTCAAAAGCAATAGATGACCGCTTCGGTTGTGCTGTTATGCTTAAAATGATTGAACAGGAGCTGGAATATGACACATATTTTGCTTTTCTCGTTCAGGAAGAGGTTGGTTGCAGAGGCGCAGCGGCTGCAGTATACTCGGTAAGACCCGATTATGCGATCGTTCTTGAAGCGACAACTGCATCAGATATTTCAAGCGTTGCAAAGCAGGATTGTGTCTGCGTTCAGGGTGATGGTGCTGTTGTTTCCTTTATGGACAGAAGTACTGTATATAATCTTACAATGTTCAGAAATGCGCTTAAAACGGCTGCGGATTACAGTATCAAAGCACAGACAAAGACTACTGTAGCAGGCGGCAATGATGCCGGTGCAATTCATAAGGCTTGTGAGGGCGTTAAGACAATTGCTATATCACTTCCTTGCAGATATATCCACTCAGCAACATCGGTTGCAGATATACGTGACATGAAAGCTTGCTATGAGTTGGCGATGAAACTTTCAGAGGAATACGCCGATGCTTAAGCTTGTGGAAAATGGTAATTCATCGCTAATTACCGGAATTACGCCCAACAACATTATTAAGACAAGAATTCTTTGCTACGCAATTTGCTATGGCTTTGATAAAAGTTTTGTTGATTTCTGGCACGGTGAAGGAATAATTGTTGCGCGGTTTGATGATGTGTATACCATCTGGGCTGAAGCTGATGCTGATATTGATGAACTTAAAGAATTCATCAATATGATGCAGATTAAAAGCATTATTACAAACGATTATGTTTCATACGCTTTGGGCTTTGACGATGCAGTTATCAGATCCGGTTTTAAATACGACGGCGAAGCTGTAATATATCCGGGAATCAGCCTGATAAACGAAAATAATATCAAAAAAACCTATTCTTTTATAAGTGAATCAATACCCGGATCTTTCAACGCCGATTCATATCTTGAATTTCTGTCTGATTTCACTTATAGAAAAAACAGAGGTTTTGCGAGAGGTATCTGTTTTGAAGAAAACGGAGAAGTTATTGCCTCAGCGTTAACGGCTTCAGAAACTCCTGAATCTGCAATAATAAGCGGTATTGCAAGCTCAGAAAAATACAGAGGATCAGGGTTAGGACGAAAGATAGTCAGCTCAATTACCGGAATTCTGCAAGAAGAGAATAAAAGTGTTTTTGTTGTTGCACTTAACGATTCCGCAATCGGCTTCTATAAACACATTGGTTTTACAGAAACCGAAAAAATTGCATATATTACTTTAAAATAGACGATACAGAAGGGTGAATCAATTGTTCAGATTTGATGAAAGAATAGAAAAAATTTCAGCCGAGGCTCTCGAAGTTGCTCGGGATGAGTTCTTATTTATAGATGAACTTACTGAATACAATCAGCAGAAAATGCTTAAAGCATTTATTGACAATAATGTATCCGAGAATATTTTTGCCGAAAGCACCGGATACGGTTACAATGACAGGGGCCGTGAAATAATCGACAGAGTATTTGCACAGGCTGTTGGCGCAGAGGACGCGCTTGTAAGACATAACTTCACCTGCGGTACACACACATTGACAGTAGCTCTTTTTGGTATTTTACGTCCCGGTGATGTTATGCTCAGCGTTTCAGGAAGACCTTATGACACTATTCTTCCTGTAATTGGTGTTGGATCCACTGAAAATGAAAATATGGGATCTCTTAAAAATTACGGAGTTAAATATGAAGAGGTTCAGCTTAACTCTGAAGGAAGACTTGACTATGATGCTATCGGAAAACGTCTTGAAGAAGGACCGGTAAAAATGGTTTATATTCAGCGCTCCAGAGGCTACAGCTTAAGACCTACTATTTCCGTTGCCGAGATTAAAAAAGTGGTTGATATAGTTAAAAACTATAAAAATACAATGGTTATGGTTGACAATTGCTACGGTGAGTGGACTGAAAAGATTGAACCTACAGATGTAGGGGCAGATATTATCGCAGGCTCGCTTATTAAAAACCCGGGCGGTGGAATTGCAAAAACAGGCGGATATATTGCCGGTAAGAAGAAGTATATTGATTTGTGCGCTTACAGAATGACAACACCCGGTCTTGGAAGGGAAGTCGGTGCTACACTTGGCCAGAGCAGAGAGCTGTTTATGGGTATCTTCAACGGACCTCACGTTGTTGGTGAGGCATTAAAAACAGCTGTTTTTACCGCATCTGTTATGAAATTGCTCGGATTCGATTCAACTCCCGAAATTCATGAAACGAGACACGATATTATCGAAGCGGTCAAACTCGGAAGAGAGGAGCTTCTCATTGCATTCTGCCAGGGTCTTCAGAAGGGTGCACCCGTTGATTCATTTGTTACACCTGAGCCTTGGGAAATGCCTGGATATGATAACAAGGTTATTATGTCGGCCGGTGCTTTTACACTCGGTTCGTCAATTGAACTTTCTGCAGACGCTCCGCTCAGAGAGCCTTATGCAGTATGGCTTCAGGGTGGTCTGAATTTCCACAGCAGCAAAGTAGCTGTGTTGTATGCCGCTCAGGAAGTTTTACGAGTTCTGGATAAAGAGGTAAAATAATGTCGAAATTCAAGGGCTTTGACCCGAATGTATTTATGCTTCTTGAACTGAATAAGTTCAATGACAGCAAGGATTTTTATGAATCGGTTAAAGATGACATCAAAAAGATGGCCATTGAGCCGATGAGAATGCTTGCAGAAGATCTCAGCGAAGAATTATACAAAATAGATGATAAAATGAATCTTGTTCCTACTAAAATGGTTTCAAGAATAAGACGTGATACAAGGTTTTCTAAAAATAAGGATCTGTATCGTTCTAATGTCTGGTGTATGTTTATGCGCGACAAGCATGAATGGAGATATCAGCCTTGTATGTGGTTTGAGTTTTTTCCGGACGGCTATTCCTATGGCGTCGGTATGTTCAGAACTGATGCAGAGTATCTCGAATGCTACAGAGAGCTTTTATCCGAAAATCAGGATGAATTTAGGGAAGCACTCAGATTAGCGGAGCTTACAGGTGCCATATGTAATATTGATTCATATAAAAAAGATAAGTCGGGCATCGATAAGATTGATCCGGAATTGAAAGCGTTCTTTAACTGCAGAAATTTCGGCTATATTTACTATAACAGAGATATGTCCTCTCTGACCGACGGAACTGTTGAAGAAGAATTGCGCTATGCAATAAGGGCATTCACGCCGTTATATCGTTTTTTACTTAAAATTACAGATAAAATGTACAAAAAGGGTGATTACATTGAGTAAAAAGAATTATTCTTCACTTAAAAGCGGAACAGATATACGCGGCACCGCCGTTGACGGTGTAAAGGGCGAGGCTCTTGAGCTTACCGATGAGGCTATATTCGATCTCTGTGTCGGATTTTGCAAATGGCTCAATGAAAATAATTATAATAAAAATAAAAAGATCGCTGTAGGACACGATTCCAGAATATCTGCCGAGCGTATCAAAACATCTGTATTTGAAGCTCTGAGCTATATGGGCTTTGAAATTTATGACTGTTCTTTCGCTTCTACACCGGCTATGTTTATGTCAACGGTTGATATTGGTTTTGTAGCAGCTATTCAGATTACTGCCAGCCATCATCCCTATAACAAAAACGGTCTGAAGTTTTTTACTGAAGACGGAGGACTTGACGGAGCTGACATTTCACGGATTATTGAACTTGCTGAAGGTGTTGATGAATGCGAAAAGCAGGATGGTTACAGTATCCTACAATGTGATTATATGTCTGCGTATGCAAAAAGACTCAGAGATATGATCTGCAAGGAAGTTTCAGCCGAAGATTATGACAAACCGTTAAACGGCTATAAAATCATTGTTGATGCGGGCAACGGTGTCGGCGGATTTTACGCCACGGATGTTCTCGCACCACTCGGAGCAGACATAACCGGAAGTCAGTTTCTCGAAAAAGACGGTATGTTTCCTAATCATATACCAAATCCGGAAAACAAAGAGGCTATGCGTTCAATCTGTGATGCAACAATTAAAAATAACGCCGATCTTGGTATAATCTTTGACACGGATGTCGACAGAGCCGGTTGTGTAGACAATGAAGGAAATGAAATTAACAGAAACAGACTTGTTGCTCTTGCTTCGTTAATTGCTCTTGAGGGTAACGAAGGCGGAACTATTGTAACTGACAGTGTTACTTCAACAGGTCTTACTGACTTTATAAACAATATTCTCGGAGGCAGTCATTACAGATTCAAAAGAGGATATAAGAATGTAATCAACGAGCAGATACGCCTTAATAATGAAGGAATCAATTGCCCCCTGGCGATTGAAACTTCAGGACACGCTGCTTTTCGTGATAATTATTACTTAGACGACGGTGCATATCTTATAACTAAAATAATTATTAAAATGGCACAGCTTGGCAAGGAAGGGAAAAGTATTGATTCATTATTGAACGGTCTTAAGGATCCTGCCGAGGAAAAAGAATTCAGATTCAGAATATCAGAGAAAAATTTCAAGGAATACGGCAACAATGTTATTGCTGAACTTGAGCAATATGCTGCCCGTAATGCAAGCTGGCGTCTTGCCGATGATAACAGAGAAGGTGTCCGTGTTTACTTTGATTCCGACGATAAAAAAGGCTGGCTGTTATTGCGTTTGAGCGTGCACGACCCGATAATGCCGCTTAACATAGAAAGTGATGTCTGCGGCGGTGTTAAAAGGATTGCAGTTGAGTTCAAAGAATTTATTTCTTCATTCGATAAACTTGATACAAAAGCTTTTATAGAGTTCTGATAAAAGAGAAAGGAGGTTATTATGCGTAAGTATATCATGGCTTTCATTGGCTTTGCTATTGCAGCAATATTAATAACAATAATATGTCTTGTAAGCTTTAAGCCTATCGATTTACTTATGAAGCCTCCGATGTCCGACGGCGAAAATCTCGATATTCAACACGCTTTTGAAGAATATGTTGACAGCAGTTACAGATTAAGAGTGCCGTTAAAAGGAGATTACCGTTCAGCGTTTATTTTTGAAGACATTGACAGTGACAGACAGGATGAAGTTTTTGTTTTCTATTCAACGGATGATTCTCTTGAAACGGTACGTATGAGTTATCTTGTCAAAGATGACGGCGGATGGAAGGTCGCTGCTGACTACGAAAGCCTTTATAATGAAATTCAGAAAATAGATTTTGCTGACCTTAACAACGACGGAATTATGGAAATTTTTGTCGGATGGGCGATATATCAGAACGATCTCAGTCAGAACCTCAATGTATATAAGCTGAAAAACGGCACTGAAAATACCATTGAAGATTTATACAGCTGTCCTTATACCGAATTTGAAATAGTTGATATTGACGGAGATTCAGTAACGGATTTTGCCTTGTTTGACAGAAATGATTCAACAGGCTGTTATCGTTTGTCTTATAAGACATATAAAAAAGATGAAATCGTTACAGTTGATGAAACCGATCTTGATGCTTCTGTTTATTCTGTAATAGGCATAGTATGCGACCAGCCGACAAAAAATTCACCAATGCGCATGTATATCGATGGCTATAAGATTGATTCAGGTGTTGTAACTGAATGTATTTTCTGGAATAAAAAGAAAAAAACACTTAATAAATTTGAATCTGAAGAAAAAATTACAATTCTTTCTTCAAGAATGACAAATCTGCGCTGCAAGGATATAAACAACGACGGTTTAATTGAAATTCCCGTTGAATTACAGCTTAAAAACAGTAAGGTATTAACTTTAAATAAAACTGAACCACAGACACAGCATATCATCAGCTGGATTCAGCTTACCGCAGACGGTCCGACAGAGGTTACTAAACAGCTTGTTTACAATAATAATGATTTCAGTATCACATTCAGTGACTCCTGGTTTGAAAATGTTACTGTTACAAATGATTATACCGAAAATGTCATCTATTTTTATTCAGATATATACGGTGATGATACCCGTTTGCTTTTTGAACTGAAATACACGTCTAATCAGGAGGAAGAAGATAATCTGTCAGATAAGTATAAGTTCCTTACAGAAACGGGAAAAGGTAAAATCTTTTACATTATTTATAACTATGACAGAAACCTGAATATTAACAGAACTTATATTGAAAATTCTATTGTATATCAATGAGGTGAGCGATATGAAAACAATATTGATTGCAGAGGACGAAAGTTCGATCAGAGAGTTTATTACAATTAATCTCAAGGTTGCAGGCTACGATGTATTCGAGGCTTGTAACGGTGATGAAGCAACAGGGCTCTATGACAGTAATACCGAAGACATTGATATTGCATTGCTTGATGTTATGATGCCGGGTAAGGACGGATTTGAAGTATGCAAGCACATACGCGAAAAGAACGCAAATGTCGGAATAATTTTTCTTACGGCAAAAACTCAGGAAAATGATAAAATTTCCGGCTTTAACTGTGGGGCGGATGACTATATTTCAAAGCCTTTTTCTCCTTCTGAGCTGATAGCAAGAATTGACACACTTTACAGAAGGGTTGAATACAGCAAAAAACTGATGGATAACGCTAAAAGCGATAAAATAAAGCTTGGTGAATATACCCTTGATCTGAAAAAACATATTATTTCAGATAGTAACAATGATATCGAGCTGACTCAGACCGAGTTTCAGATTCTTGAATGCTTCTTCACAAAGCCCGGCGAGTCAATCGACAGAAAATACATACTTGATAAAGTGTGGGGGACACCTTATTACGGTGACGACAAGGTTGTTGATGTCAATATCAGACGATTAAGATTAAAGCTTGAAGAGAGTCCTTCGAATCCAAGACACCTCATAACCGTCTGGGGTCAGGGCTACTGCTGGAAGGAATAAAAACTTATTGGAGGTATTACAATGAAACGCTCAATAAAGCACAGATGGGTAAAAAACATTCTTCTGTCTATTATTGTAGTACTTTCAACATGCTCTGTTATTATTTTGAATGCTACTTTTAACAGATACACAGAAACTGTTGAGCAGACAATACTTGCTCATATAAGCAGATCGGTTGATACCTATTTTATTCAATACAGCGAGGCTGATGATGAAGAATTTGCTGTTGGCGCATCTGAATTTCTTGACACTATACTTTATAAGGATATTATGGAGGTTTGGGTTCTCGATAAAAATGGTAACATGATTGTTTCGTCCAGCGGATTCAGCGAAGAAAGTAATCAGGATTATGAGGACTATCTTGAAGCTATTTATTCTGACGATAATATCGGAATAGCCCGTACCACTCTTAATTCAGGTGAACCTGTTACAGCTGCAAGTTATATATTACGTAACAGCAAAGGTGAAAATTACGGTGCATTAAGATACATGATTTCAATGCAGGAAATTTATGGCCAGTTTTTTCTGATTGCAATTCTTGTTGTGATAATTCTTATAATGTTAATATTGATTTTCACGATGTCGGGTATGTATTTTATTTCGTCAATTGTAAATCCTGTTCAGAAAATCAATATAACAACAAAGGAAATAGCTAAAGGTAATTTCAAGGTCAGAATTGAATCTGATTATGATGATGAAATTGGTGAATTGGCATCATCTATCAACGATATGGCTGTTCAGCTCAGCGAAATTGACGAAATGAAGAACGATTTCATTTCAACGGTTTCCCACGAAATCAGAACGCCGCTTACAGCTATCAAAGGTTGGGGTGAAACCCTTCAGAATATTGATGATAGTGAACTCAGAAAAAAAGGGTTAAGCATTATAATTGATGAAACAACACGTCTTTCCGTTATGGTTGAAGAGCTGCTCAGTTTTTCCAGAATGCAAAGCGGAAATCTTACAATAAAAAAAGAAAAATTCAATCTTAAGGATGCTGTTGAACAGACGTACCATATTTACAAGCAAAAAGCTGAAAATGACGAAATCGATCTGTTATTTGTTTCTAAAATAAAGGATGCATTTATTTTCGGCAACAACGATAAAATAAGGCAGGTTCTTATCAATATATTGGATAATGCATTTAAATATACGCCAAAGGGCGGAAAAATCGAATTACAGCTTGAAAAAAACAGAAAAACGGCAAAAATTCTGATTTCTGATACCGGATGCGGAATTGAGAAAAAAGATCTTATACATGTTAAAGAAAAATTTTACAAGGCAAACAATACTGTAAGAGGCACGGGCATAGGTCTTGCTGTTGTTGATGAAATCGTCCGTATGCACAGCGGTACACTGGAAATTTCAAGTGAACCCGGCAAGGGGACTAAGGTTGAGGTTTGTTTGCCATTATATACAAAGGAGTCAGATTATGAGTAAAAAAGAAATGATGAAGGATAAGCTTTCTATCGGCGGTCAGGCACTTATTGAAGGTATTATGATGCAGGGTCCTGAAGGAGCCGCTGTTTCAGTAAGATGTCCCGACGGAACTATTGATACAGAGCTTATTAAGGTAAAGCATATAAAGGATAAAATCAAGTTTTTAGGCTGGCCTATGATCCGTGGAATAGTTAACTATGTTGAATCTATGACCTTCGGCTACAAGTGCCTTATGATGTCTGCAGAAAAATCAGGTCTTGAGGACATGGAGTCAAACGAAGAAAATATGTCTAAGCTTGACAAATGGCTCAATGAACATATTAACAAAAAGGTTATGGGCGTAATTACAGGAATAGCTTCAATAATTGGTGTCGGTCTTGCCTTTTTACTTTTCTTTTATCTGCCTACCGTTCTTGTGAATTTCATAAACGGTCTTTTCAACGAAGCGCTGACGAACTACAGAGCAATTTTTGAAGGTGTTATAAGAATGATGATTTTTGTTCTGTATATCGCGCTTGTTTCTCTTATGAAAGATATAAAACGTACATTTATGTATCACGGTGCAGAACATAAAACAATTTTCTGCTATGAAAACGGACTTGAACTCACTGTTGAAAATGTAAAAAAGCAGTCAAGATTCCATCCCCGTTGCGGAACCAGCTTTATTTTTGTTATTATCATAATAAGTGTAATAATTTCATCCGTAATATCCGTTACAACAGATCTTCACTCAAACAATCTTCTCTGGATGGGTGTAAAAATTATGATACTTCCCATTGTAACGGGGTTAAGCTATGAATTTATTAAATACGCCGGTAAGCACGATAATTTACTCGTTAAGATTCTTGCCGCTCCCGGATTATGGATGCAGCGTCTTACAACAAAAGAACCGGATGAAAAAATGATCGAAGTTGCCATCGAAGCTTTTAAAGCTGTGCTTCC
The DNA here is from genome assembly GCA_045544675.1 of Acutalibacteraceae bacterium. Classification (GTDB taxonomy): domain Bacteria; phylum Bacillota; class Clostridia; order Oscillospirales; family Acutalibacteraceae; genus UBA6857. The sequence continues at coordinate 26,610 of JAZPZK010000032.1, read as the reverse complement.
AAAAGAAAATTCAGAAAAAAGTGAAAATTTGACAGATGAAGCTTAATGAGATTTATAATAAAGCAATCAATGCTTTACATGAAAACAATGTAGAATCAGCAGAATTTGAAGCAAAAGAGCTGATAAAACATTTTACCGGATATAATGAAAGCGGATTTTTACTTAACAGAGAAGCTGAAATTCAGTCCGATGTCGTTGCTATGATCTGTTCTGCTCTGAATACAAGAGCTGCAGGTGTACCGCTTCAATATATTCTCGGAAAATGGGATTTTATGGATAGCACTTTCTTTGTAGGGAATGGTGTTCTGATACCCAGACCGGAAACGGAACAGCTTTGTGAATTCGTAATTGACAAAGCTGCAGAGCTTTCAAAACCTGTTATATATGATTTGTGCTCCGGCAGCGGATGCATTGGCATATCGATAAAAAAAGAACTTGAAAACTCGCACGTATATCTGATAGAAAAAAGTGCTGAAGCTTATTATTATCTTTCAAAAAATGTTGAAAACATCTGTAACGGTAATATAACTGCTATCAATGCAGATATATTTAACATACCTGAGTTTGAGGCATTACCCGGGGCTGATGTTATAGTGAGCAATCCGCCGTATATTAAAACTGATGAACTTCCCTATTTACAAAGAGAAGTTCAGTTTGAACCTGTTATGGCTCTTGATGGGGGAGAGGATGGCCTGTATTTTTACCGCAACATTATAACTCTTTGGAAGAAAAAGCTTAAAATTAATGGTATATTTGCCTTTGAATGCGGCGAGGAACAAGCCGGTTTGATTTCCCTTATGCTGTATGAAAACGGATTTGACAGTAAAATATTAAAAGATTATAATGATATTGAAAGATTTGTTGTTGGCAGGAGGCTATATTAATGCTGTTTGGATTATCAATAGAAAAAATATTAGTGCGACTTTTTATTGCGGTATGTATTTTACCTTTTCATGAGTTCGCCCATGCATATACGGCCCACAAGCTCGGCGACGACACGGCAAGACTGTCAGGTCGTATGACTATAAATCCGCTTGCTCATATCGATCCCTTCGGAGTTTTGATGATGCTGCTTGTCGGTGTTGGTTATGCTAAGGCTGTGCCGGTAAATGTTCGTAATTTCAAGCTGAGAAAAAGAAAACTTTATATGGCTATTGTCTCATTGATGGGTCCTGTTTCAAATATAATCATGGCATTTGTGCTTATGCTGATTTTCAATGCAATTTTTTATCTTGGTGACCCTTCTGATAACATTCTCACAACAGTATGTGCTTTAATATTTTACGCCGCGCAGATTAATGTATCCCTTGCTGTTTTTAATATGATTCCTATTCCACCTCTTGACGGCTCCAGGATTCTTAGCCTGATTCTTCCTAATAAGTATTATTTCAAAATAATGCAATATGAGAGATATCTTATATTAATAGTTCTTGCACTTGCTTTTCTCGGAGTGTTCTCAGGTCCGCTTGAAGGCTTGTCTTTTTCAATTATAAATTTTATGAACAGAATTACATCTTTACCTTTTCGGATGTTAGTTCAATAATAAGGTGACTTATGGAAAAAATTCAATATAAATTAGATGTATTTGAAGGCCCGATGGATCTCCTTTTACATCTGATAAACAAACATAAACTGAATATTAATGATATACCGATTTTTGAACTGGTTGAGCAGTACATTAATTATGTTCATGAAATGGAAGATGCTGACATGGAAATTGCAAGCGACTTTCTCGAGATGGCTGCGCGGTTAGTTTATATTAAATCTGTATCATTGCTCCCGGTATATGAAGAGGCAGAGGAATTAAAGAAAGAGCTTACCGGTGAACTTCTTGAATATCAGGACTGCAAAATTATGGCAGGAAAAATTGCAGAAACTGCCAACGGTTTTGATTATTTTTACCGTTCAACTATGCCTATTCAGGCTGATAAAAAATACGAACGTCTTCACGAAAGCAGCGAGCTGATCGGACATTATCTTGAAGCTGTCGGCCGCGGAAAAAGAAAACTTCCTCCGCCAATTGAAGCTTTTACAGCTATTGTAACAAGAAAAATTGTTTCGGTTGGTTCTAGAATCGGCGGAATTTTTTCTAAATTCAAAAGTAGAACATCAAACCGACTCGGTGATTTTTTCAGTGATGCCACATCACGCTCCGAAATGGTTGCAACCTTTCTTGCGATCTTAGAGCTAATCAAAGCTAAAAAGCTTGCTGTTGAGGGGGATGGAGAAAACTCTGTTGTCGAAAAAACAGGCGATATCGAAAATATTGATGAGTTTATTTCAAGTACGGATGGTGATTTAATTGATTAACGAAAAAGAGCTTACTGCTATGCTTGAAGCTGTGCTTTTCGCTGTTGGCGAGCCTATTGAAATACAGCGACTTTCCCAGGGACTCGAAATCAGTGTAGACATTTTAAACAACGCACTGCATATTCTTGCTGAAAAATATGAGAGTGACAGCTCAGGTTTATGTCTTCTTAAGCTTGATGATAAATATCAGATTTGCACTAAACAGGTCTATGCTGATAACATAAGGAAGGTTATTGAGGTAAAGAAAAACGCACCATTATCTCAGGCGGCTTTTGAGGTGCTTGCTATTGTCGCATACAATCAGCCCGTTACAAAATCATTCATCGAGCAGATACGCGGCGTTGATTGCAGTGCCGTTATCACAAATCTTTGTCAGAAGTCTCTCATAGAGGAAAAAGGGCGACTCGATTTACCGGGCAGGCCTCTTATTTACGGCACTACCCCTGAATTTCTCAGATGCTTTTGCATTTCTTCATTGGACGAGCTTCCCGAATTACCTGAAAGAGAAAAAAATAACGAAAATGATACAAATCAAGCAGAAGATTTGAAATTAAAGGTTGACGAAAACGAAAATTTAGGGTAACATATAGTAAGAAAAGTATAAGGTGGTGAAAGAATTGGTGTTTTTGTGTATACTTGCCGGAATTATCGGCTTGTTTATACTCATTCTTTCTATTCCTGTACATGTGTCTGTCGGTTATGACGATAAGATACGCTTATCGGTAAGGTATTTGTTCCTGAAACTGAATATTTTACCTGCAGGTGATAAAAAGCCTAAAGAAAAAAAGCCTAAACCCGAAAAACCAAAAGAGGAGAAAACCGAAGAACAACCAAAAGAGAAAAAGCCTAATCCTATCCTTGAAATGGTGAAAGCTAACGGTTATGACGGTATGATGACCGTTATCAATAACCTCGGAAGAATACTTTCAATTTACGGTGGCAAGCTTTTCAAAAGCGTAGTTTTCGAAGAGATAGTTCTTCATATCTGCATAGGTACAGGCGATGCCGCATCAACCGCGATAAAATACGGACAGACCTGTCAGAAGGTTTATCCCATATTCGGTTTCATTTGTTCCAATAATCTTGTCAGACGGTATGATATAGATGTTCAGCCGGATTTTCTCGCAAATAAAACCGAAAGTGAATTTTACTGCGACTTCAATATTTGTGTGAGAAAAATAATCAACGCAACAATAGCAATGGTTGTAAGGCTTGTTTTCGGTGTTGTTCTTAAGTTCCTCTCGGGTGCTAAGAAAAACAAATCCGAAAATGTGTCTGATAATAATAAAACTGTAAATAAACAGCCAGCAATGAAAGGATGATATAAAATGGCAGAAAAATCAGCAGGTGCAATTCTTGCATCAACAATCGAAAAAATCCGTGAGCTTGTAGATACAAGCACAATCATCGGTGAGCCTATCTATGCAGAAGGCGGCACAACTATCATTCCCGTTTCAAAGGTTACATACGGTTTTGCTTCCGGTGGAGCCGACTTTCCCTCAAAGAGCACAAAGGAACTTTTTGGCGGCGGCGGTGGTGCCGGTGTTACAATTACTCCTGTTGCTTTTCTTGTTATTAACGGTGGCGAAGTAACTCTTAAGCATATTACCGCTTATGATAACGCTGCTGAAAGAGTTGTTAACCTTGTTCCTGAAATGTTTGATAAGGTTACAGGTCTTATGAACAAAACAAAAAAGAACGTTCCTTCCGCTGATGCAGAAGCTGAACAGGCATAATTTTTAAACTTATAATTTTAATACAACCGCCTGCATATTATTTATTGGCAGGTGGTTGCTTTGTTAATTAAAAAGGTTTTTCTATTATTCCTGATTATCTCTTTATTTCCTTTGTGTGCGTTTGCATCCGAATATCCGTCGGTCAGTGCTGATGCTGCTGTGGTAATGGATTGCTCTACAGGAGAGATACTTTACTCATTAAATCCGCACAAGCGTTTATCGATGGCGAGCACAACCAAAATAATGACTTCAATAATCGCAATAGAATCCGGAAAAATGAATGTCAGTGTAACTGCTGATAAGGATATTATCTGCGACGGAACTTCAATAGGAATAGAGAAAGGGAATACATTTAAGCTGGAAACCCTTATTTATGCAATGCTGTTGGAGTCCGGTAACGATGCCGCGATGCTTACAGCTGAATTCCTTGGAGGCAGTGAGTCGGAATTTGCAGAAATGATGAACGAAAAAGCGAAATCACTCGGCATGGAGAACTCTAATTTCGTTACTTCATCCGGCCTGGACGCTGAAGAACATTACTCAACTGCATACGATATGGCGATCTTAGGTTCTTACGCAGTCAATAATCCTGTTTTCAGGAATATGTGTTCTAAGAAAACCGAGACAGTGCATTACATATCACCCGAAATATCACGCACATATTCAAATCATAATAAATTAATTAATATGTACGACGGTGTGTTTGGTGTTAAAACAGGCTTTACCAGAAAAAGCGGCAGATGTCTTGTTTCTGCTTGCGAACAAAACGGTACAGTACTCGTAGCGGTAACGCTTAATGCACCGGATGATTGGAATGACCATATTTCGATGTTTGACTATTGTTTCGACAATATAAGTGATGAAGTTTATTCCCCGGTTATACCCGATAATATCTTAATATATGGCGGAACGAATAATAAGGTTGGTCTTTTTTATCCGGAAATAACCGTAAATGCATCAAACAGACCGATAAAATATACAGTAAGCTTACCTTCGTTCATATACGCTCCGATAAATAAAGGAGATATAGTCGGAAATATAACGCTTTACTACCAAAGCGGAAAAACAGATATAGTTGCAATTACTGCTTCAGAGAGAGTTTTCTCTTTACATGGAAAAGACACACCTGAAATTAATTTTACAGATAAATTAAAATATGTTTTGACAAAGACATTGAAAGGATGAAAAACATGGCAGACGGAATTGTACGTCTTCAGAAATTTTTAGCCGAATGCGGTGTAGCTTCACGTAGAAAGAGCGAAGAACTGATTGATGACGGAAAAGTCAAGGTTAACGGAAGAACTGCATCAATAGGAGATAAAATTAACCCGAAAAAAGATACGGTTACTGTTAACGGTAAAAAAATAATCAAGCAGAAAGAACACACATATATAATGCTCCATAAGCCCAGAGGTTTCATTACAACCATGAGCGATGAAATGGACAGAAAGTGTGTCGCTGAACTTATCAAGGACGTTAATTGCCGTGTTTTTCCTGTCGGCAGACTTGACAGGGATTCTGAAGGTATGCTTTTGTTTACAAATGACGGTGAATTTGCCAATGCAATGACTCACCCTACTAAGCACGTACCTAAAACATACAGAGTAACAGTCCGTCCGTCAATAAGCGATGAACAGATTACAGCTCTTACAACCGGTGTTATTATTGATGACAGAAAAACATCTCCGGCTGAGGTCCGCGTTGTTACCAAAGAGGAAAACCGTGTTGTTCTTGAGATTGTTCTTTATGAAGGCAGAAACAGACAGATCAGAAAAATGTGCGAAGAGGTCGGTCTTGAAGTTGCGCGTTTAAAAAGAACAGCAATAGGTTCAATAAAACTTGGAATGCTTAAGCAAGGTAGTTGGAGAAATCTTACAGAAGATGAAGTAAGAAAGCTTATGATAGCTGCAGGTATGGAACGAAAGAAGAAATAATATGATATTTTTTGAACATAGATTTACAGATAACAATGAAAAACTAATTGAATTTTCAGCAATTGAGGATGATAAAATTCTCGGCAAGTGTACTCTTGATATAAATAATGAATTTGCACTTGTAAATAATATCGAATTTTCCGACGGCAACGGATATATTGTTGAAGGTCTTATTAAATCCGCATTTAATTATGCTGCAAACAGAAACTTTTTTATTGGCAGATGTTCTGCCGATAATGCTGAATTTTGCTTTAAAAGAATGAACTTTGTTAAATGCGAAGGATATTATGAGAATGATATTCCTTCAATTCTGACCGGCAGGTGCAAAGGCTGCTCATAATAACGGATTTTGTTTGACAAACGAGCTAAAACAATATATAATTAAAAGGATATATAATAAAAATTGTTTTTGAATCGGAGGAACGCTAAAATGATCAGAAGTATGACCGGTTTTGGCAGAGCTCAGGAAATCATAGACGGAATGAGCATATCAGTTGAGATGAAAAGCGTCAATCACAGATATTTTGATTTTTCATCAAGAGTACCCAGAACATTCGGTTTCCTTGATGAAAAGTTAAAAACATATATTCAGTCTCACGTTTCAAGAGGAAAGATGGAGTGCTTTGTTCAGATTGAAGAGCTCCGTGAAGAGGATTGTATTGTTTCAGTTAATCATTCACTTGCGAAAGGTTACATCAACGCCTTGAGTGAGCTTTGTGACACATACGAGCTTAAAAATGATGTTACGGTTTCAACCGTTGCAAGATACCATGACATTTTTTCGGTTCACAAAAGCGAAGCTGATGAAGAAAGAATATGGAATGCAGTCAGAGCTGTTACAGATACCGCTTTATCTAACTTTATTGCAATGAGAGAGCGTGAAGGCGAAAAGCTCAAGGCAGATATTCTTTCAAGATGTGATATTATTCTTGATAACGTTGCTTTTATTGAAAAGCGTTCACCGCAGACTGTTATTGAGTACAACGAAAAACTTCTCGAAAGAATGAGAACAGTACTTGAGGATGTCAATGTTGACGAACAGAGACTTTTAACTGAAGCTGCAATTTATGCTGATAAGATTGCTGTTGCAGAAGAGACTGTAAGGTTAAGAAGTCACGTAAGTCAGATGCACGAGTTTATGAACAGCAAAGAAGCTGTTGGAAGAAAGATGGATTTCCTTATCCAGGAATTCAACCGTGAGGCAAATACAATCGGCTCAAAAGCTCAGGATGTTGAGATAGCAAGAAAAGTAATTGATATTAAAGCTGAGATTGAAAAAATAAGAGAACAGATCCAGAATATTGAATAACAGGGTGAAAAGATATGAAGTTGATCAACATAGGATTCGGTAATATGATAAATGCCCAACGCCTTGTTGCTATTGTCAGTCCCGACTCAGCTCCTATTAAAAGAATTATTCAGGAGTGTAAGGAAAGGGGAACTCTCATTGATGCTACACAAGGCAGAAGAACACGTGCCGTTATTATAATGGACAGTGACCATGTTATACTCACTTATCTTCAGTGTGAAACAGTAGCAAACCGTCTTGATGCTGATGAAGAGGATATCAATGCGGAGGAATGCGAAAATGAATGACGGAATATTGATTGTTGTTTCAGCTCCGTCAGGATGCGGAAAGGACACCGTTGTAGCAAAGGTGCTTGAAAAAATGCACGGAAACGGATTTTTATCAGTCTCGATGACAACAAGAGCAATGCGCCCCGGAGAAGCTGAGGGTGTCGATTACTTCTACGTAAGCAAAGAGGAGTTTAAGAGGCATATTACAGACGGAGATATGCTCGAATATGCGGTTTACGGAGAAAATATGTACGGTACTCCGATAAGCCCCGTACGTGATATGCTTGAAAAAGGAAAGACTGTCTTTCTCATAATTGAAGTTGAGGGCGGCGGAAATGTGAAAAAGATTTTTCCTGATGCAACAAAAATTTTTATTGCCCCTCCTTCAATGAAAGTTTTGGAAGAACGTCTTCGCGGAAGAAATACGGATAGCGAAGAAGATATAAACAAGCGTTTACAGATTGCAGAAAAAGAGCTTATGAGAGCCTGTGAATATGACTTTGTTGTTGAAAACGACGAGCTTGACCAGGCAGTAAACGATGTTCTGTCAATAATCAGAGCGCAGCAATTAAGAATTGAAAAAATGAAAAATAAGATAAAAGAGGTAATAAACAATGCTTAATCCAGATTTAAGAAATTTACTCAAGGACAACACAAGCCGCTACTCACTCGTTACAGCCGTAGCAAAGAGAGCAAGAGTTGTTTCCGAAACTCCCGACCTTAACGAAAAATGCGGAACCGAAAAGCCGGTTTCATATGCTCTTGATGAATTCCTTTCAGGCAAACTTGAGATTTGCGAGCCTGAAGAAATTAGAAACATCTGAAAAAGGAAGTGAAATGATATGGAACATGTTCTGGCTATGGTTGCTGTTGAAAATGTTGCATATCATTTTGACATTTTATACGGCTATATTGTACCCGAAGAGCTTGTTGAAAATGTTAAACCCGGCTCCAGGGTAATGGTCAGCTTCGGAAGAAGCAAAACAGTTAAAAGACAGGGCGTTGTTTTTGAACTGAAGAAAGCAGAACAACTGAAGGGATATAAGAAAATTCTTACCTGTTTAGATGATAAAGAACATATCATTACTGACGAGGTTCTTTCAATTGCACGTTTTCTTAAGGATAGAACCTTCTGCACATATTTTGAGGCTGTAAAAGCTCAGTTACCATCAGGACTTAACTATAAAACTCATATTCATTTTCTTGCAAAGTCCGGTTTTACTACCGAAGGAATGACTCCGACCGAAAAAGAGGTATATAGCTTTATGCTTTCTTTAGAAGAGCCTGAGAGTAAAAGTTATATATATTCAAAATTAGGTTTAGCATCTGATTGTGATGCAATTGATAGTCTTTTGAAAAAAGGGGCTGTTTTAAAGTCTTATTCAGCAGCTAAGAATATCAACGATGCGACAAACAAAACCGTTAATTTGGCCGTTTCCTTTGATAATATTGATGAATTATCGGTTAAGCTTACAGCAAAGCAGAAAGAAATCGTTTCTTTATTAAAGGATATAGGCAGTTGCACCGTAAAAGAACTTTGTTACTTTACGGGATTGAGTGCTTCTGTAGTTAACACACTGAGCAAAAAAGGAATTGTTGAGATCAGTGATGCTGTTTATTACAGAATACCTGAGAGTCTATCCTGCAGCAGTTCACATTCCGAGAAAATAACCCTTACAGAGGAACAAAATAAAGCATATTACGAAATAAAAAGTAAACTCCGCCTTGGCGGTGTATCACTTTTATACGGAATAACCGGCAGCGGAAAAACATCTGTCTTTCTTTCCTTAATTGACGATGTAATAGCTGATAACAGACAGGTTATTGTTATGGTGCCCGAAATATCACTTACGCCTCAGATGATGGCAATATTTAAAGGCAGATATGGCGATAAGGTGGCAATTTTCCATAGCGCACTTTCTGCAGGCGAGCGCCACGATGAATATATGAGAGTGAAAAAGGGGCTTGTACAGATTGCAGTAGGCACACGCTCGGCTGTTTTTGCTCCTTTCGACAACTTGGGGCTTATTGTTATTGACGAAGAGCAGGAGCATACCTATAAATCAGAATCAGCACCAAGATATCACACGGTGGGTGTTGCTAAATACAGGGCGCATCAGCATAATGCTCTGTTATTGCTTTCCTCTGCAACTCCGTCAGTCTGCTCTTTTTCTTATGCGGCACAGAGAAAATACTCACTCCATACTCTTAAGGAAAGATACGGAGGAGCTGTGCTTCCTGATGTTGAGCTTATTGATATGAAGCAGGAAAGAAAATCCGGAAATAAATATAATATCAGCTCAAAACTCCTTGAATTACTTGAGAGCAATCTGAATAACAAAAAACAATCAATTCTTCTCATTAACAGAAGAGGATATAACACATTCGTTGCATGTGATAGCTGCGGTTCAGTAGTCAATTGTCCTTCATGCAACATTTCCTTGACATATCACAGTGCCAACAAACGGCTTATGTGTCATTACTGCGGATATTCAACTGCGTTTACAAAAATATGTAAAGAATGCGGAAAAGAAGATATACGCTATTCAGGATACGGAACACAAAGGATTGAAGATGAAATTGCATTACTCTTACCTGAGGCAAGAGTGCTCAGAATGGACACCGATTCAACATCCTCAAGAAATGCATTTGAAAAGGGCTTGCTTGAATTCGGTGAAGGCAAGTATGATATTATGCTTGGCACACAGATGGTTGCCAAGGGGCTTAATTTCGAGGACGTTACGCTTGTCGGTGTTATTAATGCTGATCAGCAATTAAATAACGACGATTACCGAAGCGAAGAAAGAACCTTCGACTTACTAACACAGGTAGTAGGAAGATCGGGTAGGGGAGCATTCAAAGGAACAGCTGTTATTCAGACATTGACTCCGGAAAATCACATCATACAGCTCGCTCAGCGACAGGATTTTGAGAGCTTCTATAACAATGAAATTATCATCAGAAAGGCTCTTGTTTATCCTCCTTACTGTGATATGTGCATGATCAGCTTTACGGGTGAAAACGAAGTAAAAACTTTAAACTGTTCCAGAGAGTTTTTACTTAAGCTTCAGTCTGTCGTTGAAAGAAAATATAGCAGTCAGAAGATAATAGTTCTTGGTCCGATGCCGGCGAGAATATCTAAAATGAATGATAAATTCAGATATCGTATGATAATTAAATGTAAGAACAGTAAAAACTTCAGGGCAATGATTTCTGAATTGCTGATTGAATTCGGTAAAGATAAAAACTATCACGATGTTACCGTCAATGCAGATATCAATCCCGAAAATATAATATAAATAAGGAGAATCCTAATGGCAATAAGAAAGATTGTAACAAAAGAAGACCCGATTATGAGAAAAACAAGCCGAAAGGTTGAAAAATTCAACGAAAGATTATGGACCTTGCTTGATGATATGAAAGAAACAATGTATCAGGCTGAAGGTGTAGGTCTTGCCGCTGTACAGGTAGGTATTCTCAAAAGAGTTGTTGTTATTGATGTGGGCGACGGATTTCTTGAACTTATTAACCCTGAAATCATTGAAACATCAGGTGAAGTTGCAGATGTTGAAGGTTGTTTGTCGGTTCCGGGCGAAAGTGGAACTGTTATAAGACCGGAATATGTAAAAATAAAAGCGCAGAACCGCGACGGTGTATGGCGCAGATATGAAGGCACCGGACTTAAGGCGAGGTGCTTTTGCCACGAAATTGATCATCTTGACGGCATAATGTATATTGATAAGGTTGTTAAAGATGTTACTGCAGAAGATATAAAAAACAATAAATAAAGGATGAAATTAATATGCGTATAGCTTTTATGGGTACACCTGATTTCTCGGTTTCTTGTCTGAAAGCATTAGCTGAATCGGAACACGAGATTGTAGGCGTTTTCTGTCAGCCTGATAAGCCCGTCGGAAGAAAGCAGATAATGACTCCTCCTGATGTAAAGGTTGAGGCTCTTAAACACGGACTTACAGTTTATCAGCCTGTAAGCCTGCGGAACGGTAAAGGAACCGCGATTCTGGAAGAAATTAAGCCGGACCTTGTAGTTGTTGTTGCCTACGGAAAGATTCTTCCAAAAGAATTTCTTGACTATCCCAAGTATGGCTGCATCAACGTTCACGCATCGATTCTGCCTAAATACAGAGGTGCTTCACCGATACATTTTGCAGTTCTTAACGGTGATAAGATAACCGGTGTGACTGTTCAGCAGATGGATGAAGGCGTCGATACCGGTGATATTCTTACAACTATTACTTGCGAAATCGGCGAAAATGACACAACAGAATATATGTACGAGGTTCTTGCACCGCTCGGTGCAAAAGCTATGATGGAAACGATTGACAAGATTGAAAAGGGTGCTCTCGATCCTCAGAAGCAGGATGAAGCATTGGCAACACATGTCGGTCTCTTATCCAAAGAAATGAGCACAATTGATTGGTCAATGAGTGCGGTGCAGATTCATAATAAAATCAGAGGTCTTTATTCGTGGCCCGGAGCATCAACAAAGCTTAACAGCAAAACATTGAAAATACATTCTTCTGTTTTATCTGCAAAAAAGGGGAATAATATACCGGGAGAGATTGTCAATGCAAACGATAGATTAACGGTCTGCTGCGGTGACAATATGTGTATAGATATCCTTGAACTTCAGCTTGAAGGTAAAAAACGTATGACCTCACAGGCGTTTATCAACGGATATCAGTCTCTTGAAGGAGTTATTTTAGGATAAAGGGTGAATAATTTGTTCTGGTATGATTATTATTATCTGATTCTTGTTGTTCCTGCAGTTATTCTGTCATTGATTGCTCAGGCAAACGTTAAAAGTGTCTACAACAAAATGTCTGCAGTACAAAACAGAAAGAGAATAACTGGCGCTCAGGCAGCTTCTTATATATTATCTGCAGCCGGCCTTGGGAACAGCGTCAAGGTTGTATGTATAGCAGGAAATCTTACCGACCATTACGACCCTCGCGGCAACGTTGTAAGATTATCCGAAAGGGTATTTAACGGAACTTCAATTGCCAGCATAGGTATAGCCTGTCACGAGGTAGGACACGCCATTCAGCACGCAAATGCATATCTTCCTATTAAAATAAGAAATTTTATATTACCGATAGCAAATTTCGGCTCAAGTGCCGGATTTATGATTGCGATTATAGGTTATTTTATGGGCGCAGAAATTATCGTAGATATAGGAATAATTCTTTTTGCTTGTGTTGCTGTTTTTCAGCTTGTAACATTACCTGTAGAATTTAATGCAAGCCGACGTGCAATGAAGCTTATAAGTGAAAAAGGACTTTTATATGAGGATGAGCTTCCGAAAGCAAGAAAAGTTCTGACTGCAGCTGCAATGACGTATGTTGCTGCACTGGTTGTTTCTGTAATGTCGTTGCTTCGTCTCATTCTGAGAACAAAGAGAAAAAACTAAAAAGAAAAGAGATCCAGATGTTTAACGCAAGACAAATAGCCTTCGAAGCATTAATTAAAATAGAGAAATCCAAGGGTTATTCAAACATAACCCTTGACGGTTTTTTGTCAAAATCAGACATCGACACAAGAGATAAGGCTTTTGTGTCTGCTTTATTTTACGGAACAATTGAAAGAAAGCTTACAATTGATTATCAGCTGTCCGCTTACCTCGATAAGCCTTTGAAAAAGCTTAAACCCGATGTGCTTGTTCTTCTCGAGCTCGGCGCTTATCAGATAATGTATATGGATAAGGTGCCATCATCTGCTGCAGTCAACGAAAGTGTTAAGCTTGCTAAGAAAAACGGTTGTGCATATGCCTCGGGCCTTATCAATGCTGTTTTAAGAAAGATAACACCGGATAACATTCTGTTACCTGATGAAAAAAATAAAGTTCAATATCTGAGTGTTAAATATTCGTGTCCTGAAGAATATATAAGCTTATGGCTCAGAGAACTCGGAGAAAATGATACAATCGATTTCTTGGAAAGTACAATCGGCAGTCCTGACGTCTGCATTCGCGTAAATACAACAAAAATCAGTTCAGAAGACCTCATTGTAATGCTTAACGATGAAGGTGTTGATGCTGAAAAAACCTATCTTGATAACGCATTATTCATAAAGCTGAACGGCGCAGATATTGAAAAATTACAGTCTTATAAAGACGGTCTTTATCACGTTCAGGATTTATCCTGTCAGTTATGCTCTAAGGCTCTTGGAGCGACCAAGAATCAAAGAATATTCGATATGTGCTCCGCTCCCGGCGGAAAAGCTTTTACCGTTGCGGAAATTGCTGAGGATAACTGTGAGATTTTATGCTTTGATATTTATCCGAACAGGGTAGAGCTTATAAAAAACGGTGCTTCAAGGCTCGGATTGAAATCAATAAAGCCTTATGTCGGAGATGCATTAGTGTTTGATGAGTCACTTGGAACTGCGGATGCTGTTCTTTGTGATGCGCCTTGTTCAGGTCTTGGAATAATCAGAAGAAAACCTGAAATTAAATATAAAAAGCTTGAAAGTCTAAAGGATCTTCCTGATATTCAATTTAAAATTCTTACAAATTCATCAAAATATGTAAAGCCCGGCGGAACGCTTCTTTATTCGACCTGCACTCTTCTTAAAAGAGAAAACAAAGATGTTTGTAACAAATTTCTGAAAGAAAACCCTGATTTTACTTTAGTAATACCATCAGAAGATATTTCAGATGAAAAATATCTGACACTTTTACCCGCAAAAAACGGGGGAGACGGATTTTTTATTGCGGTTTTCAAAAGAAAAGGATGATTAAATGAAAAAAGATATTAAATCTCTTAATTTTCAAGAATTAAAGTCTGAGTTAACAGATATAGGCGAAAAAAGTTTTAAAGCAGCACAGATTTATGCATGGCTGCACAAAAGGGGAAGCGACAGCTTTGATGAGATGACTGACGTTTCCAAACAATTAAGAGAAAAGCTTGAAAAAAACTATGATATTTACAGTTGCGCTATTGAAAAAAAATTAGTTTCGGTGTATGATAATACAGTTAAGTATCTGTTTAAACTGCACGATGGAGAACTGATTGAATCAGTAGTTATGAAATATAAATACGGATATACAATTTGCGTTTCAAGCCAGGTCGGTTGCAAAATGGGATGCAGATTCTGTGCTTCAGGTATAGCCGGTTTTGTACGTAATCTCGAACCGTCGGAAATTTTATCTCAGATTTATGTTGCTCAGAAGGATCTTAATATCAGAATTTCACATATTGTTATGATGGGCGTCGGTGAACCGCTTGATAATTTTGACAATGTTATCAAATTTCTTTCCATGGTTTCTGATGAACACGGAATTAACATCGGTATGAGAAATATTTCTCTTTCCACCTGCGGTGTTGTCACAGGTATTGAGAAGCTTATGGATATGAAACTTCAGCTTACGCTTTCAATTTCCCTGCACGCGCCTAATGATTCTATCAGAAGCCGCACAATGCCCGTGAATGACCGTTGGAATATTAAAGAATTGATTGATGTTTGCAAAACATACACAAAAGTAACATCACGAAGAATATCTTTCGAATATGCCATGATTGACGGAGTAAACGATACCGATGATTGTGCACACGAGCTCGGAAGATTGCTCAAAGGGATGCTGTGTCACGTAAACCTTATACCTGTAAACTCAGTTAAAGAGCGTGATTTCAAAAAAAGCTCTGATAACAGAATCAATAATTTTATTAAAATACTGGAAAAATACCATATAAATGTTACTGTAAGACGTACACTCGGCAGTGACATCAACGCCTCATGCGGTCAGCTCAGAAGAGGCGAGAAATAAATTTCAGGAGTTGAAGCAATGAAAATTGTCGGAATGACAGATATCGGACAGATCCGTATAAAAAACGAGGATGCATACGATTTCGGATATTTTGATGACGGAGCTGCCTGGTCAGTTGTATGTGACGGAATGGGCGGTGTTCATGGCGGTCAGATCGCCAGCTCTATGGCAATTGAGGTTGTAGGCGAAAAAATCAAGAAGTGTTATAATAAAGCTATGCCTGTTACTTCATTTGAAAATTTGTTTCTCTCAGCTGTAACAACAGCAAACGTTACAGTATACGACCGCGGATCAGTTGATTCCGAGCTTAAGGGCATGGGTACAACAATCGTTGCAGCATTGGTCAAGAACAATGAAGCCTGCATTGCTCACGTAGGCGACAGCCGTGCTTACAAAATATCCGGAAATGTAATTGAACAGATAACAAAGGATCACTCACTTGTTCAGGAAATGATCGACAGCGGACAGATTTCAAAATCTGAATCCGAAAATGCTCCGATAAAAAATATTATAACAAGAGCGCTTGGTATAAACGAAGAAATTGATATTGATTTTGATTTCGTTTGCATTAACGAAAATGAAGCACTTATTCTCTGTACAGACGGTCTCAGCGGACTTGTCAATGAAGATGAATTACTTGAACTTTATAACCGGAATGATATAGATTCTCTTGCAGAAAAATACATAAAGCTCGCAAATGAGCGCGGTGGACGCGACAACATTACGGTTGTTGTTATGAAAGGATAAGGTGATACGATGGAAAACTATGTTGGTAAGCGCCTTGACGGACGTTATGAAATAATGGAGATCATCGGTGTTGGCGGAATGGCTGTTGTTTACAAAGCATTCGACAACATTGATCATAAAATTGTTGCTGTAAAAATTCTTAAGAATGAATATCTTGCAAATCCTGATTTTAAGCGCAGATTTAAAAACGAATCAAAGGCAATCGCCGTCCTTTCACATCAGAATATTGTAAAAGTTTTTGATGTGAGCTACGGTGACCGTATTCAGTATATTGTCATGGAATATGTTGATGGAATTACACTTAAGGAATATATGCAACAGCAGGGTAAGATTGACCCCAGAGAAGCAATATATTTTGTTACACAGATTCTCAGAGCTCTTCAGCATGCTCATGATAAAGGTATTGTTCACCGCGATGTGAAGCCTCAGAACATTATGCTTCAGGCTGACGGTACAATAAAGGTTGCCGACTTTGGTATTGCCAGATTCAGCCGCAGTGAAACACGTACTATGACTGACGGTGCAATTGGTTCAGTTCATTATATCAGCCCTGAGCAGGCAAAAGGCAGCATAACTGATGCGAAAACTGACCTTTATTCTGTTGGTGTTGTTCTTTATGAAATGCTGACCGGTAAGCTTCCCTTCCAGTCCGACAATGCAGTATCCGTTGCACTTATGCAGCTTCAGAACGATCCGGAAAGACCCAGAAGCATTAATCCTGATATTCCTGTAGGCCTTGAGCAGATTATCATGCGCTCAATGCAGAAAAACCAGAACGACAGATACCAGTCAGCCTCAGAGGTTCTTCTTGATTTAGATGCTTACAAGAAAAATCCCAATATCAAGTTCGATTACGTTTTTGACGATGAAAAGGATTCCCTTCCGACTAAGACTGCACCTGATTATACAGGCACCGTTACATCAAAAGAAAAAATAGAAGATGAAGAATTTTACGAAGAGATTGAAAATGAAGGAAGTGACCGTGGCAAAAAAGCAACTATTGCAGTTCTGACCGGTGTTCTTCTTGCACTCATTATTTTTGCTGTTGTTCTTATTTCAATGTTCTCATCTTCATCCAATAAAACAAAGTTACCTGATTTCTATAATATGAATTACCTTCAGGTTATCAATAAATATGATGATGAATTTGATTTTGATATCAAATTTGTCAACAAGAGCGATTTTGAAGAGGACAGCGTATTTGATCAGGAACCTAATGCAGGTAAATCCGTTAAAAAGGGAAGTACCGTAACGTTGTTCGTTGCAAGTGCGGAACAGAGCGGTGGAATTGAAATTCCGGATGTTACCAATCTTGATTATACAGTTGCGGAAAGCCGACTTAAGTCTCTTGGATTTATTGTCACAATCTATAAGGAATACAGTGAAGATGTTGAACTCAGACATGTAATACGAACAGAGCCGGAAGCACATACGATGGCATCTGTTGGTACAACAGTCAGCTTGTTCATAGCAACAAATCAAGAGGTTGAGCCTGTTGTTGTACCTAACCTTGTAGGTAAAACTCTTTCTGAGGCAAGATCAATTCTTGAAAGTCTTAACCTTCGTATTGAGGTTGAAGAGCATGACAACAGAGCACCTTACGGAACAGTTTTGGGTTGTGCAGATGTTGGCGAAACAGTACCTCAGGGAACTGTTATTACAGTATTTGTAAGTAACGGTAAGGATCCTCAGAAAACAACAGAAGAAACAACCGAGGAGACTACAGAAGAAACAACCGAAGAGGTTACAACTGAACCCTCAACAACAAAAACAACTACTACCAAGCCTTCATCTACTCAGCAAACTACTGAATTTACAACCACAAAGCGTCCCACAACTCTTCCGTCAACAACGAAAACAACTACAACTGAGCCTACAACTCAGCCTACAACGACTGAGCCTACAACTACAAAAGCTCCCGAAACAACAACTGCACGCGAAACAACTGTACCTTCATCTGCTGAAGATGGAGATTCCGGAGCTGATGAATAACCTATGACACTCAGTGGTATGATTATTAAAGGCGTCGGTGGACTTTATACGGTAAAAACAGACAATTCTGAAGTATATAAATGTAAAGCAAAGGGTCGCTTCCGCAAAGAAAGAATAACTCCTCTTGCCGGTGACCGAGTAACAATAACATCAGATAATAATGACGACTATGTTATTGAGGAGATTCTACAGAGAAAAAACAAGCTGATACGTCCGCCTGTCGCAAATATTGATAAGCTTTTCATTGTTATTTCTGTCGCAAAGCCCTTTCCGAATACTGCGGTAATAGATAAAATGACCGTTCTTGCTGAAAAAAACAATATAAGACCGGTTATTATCATCACAAAAACCGACCTTGATAACGGTAAAGAGCTTTATGACATTTATAAAAGCACCGGATATAACGTCTATGCTTTTTCCAGTGTTGACCAAAGCAGTAAATATGATATCCTGAAAGAGATAGACGGATGTATTGTTGCATTTACAGGTAATTCCGGAGTTGGAAAATCTACTTTAATAAATGCACTTGACGATAATCTGAAGCTTGAAACCGGTGAAATCAGCGATAAGCTCGGCAGAGGACGACACACCACACGTCAGGCTGAAATATTTCCAATCGGAAACGGACTTGTTATTGATACTGCCGGATTTTCAAGCATCGATTTTGTTGATGATAATATTTTGCTTTCAGAGGATTTGCAGTATTACTTCAACGAATTCAATGAATATTTGGGACAATGCAGATTTACCGGATGCGCTCATTTAAACGACAAAGGCTGTAAAATTTGTCAGATGGTTGAGGATGGCGTTATCAGTAAAAGTCGATATGAAAGCTATAAGCTTATGTATAATGAGCTTAAAAATATAAAAAAGTGGCAACTATAATGCAAAATTATATCACGCACAGCTTATTCTTCCGTATAATGATAGTAGTTCGATAACGGACTAAATCATTTGAGGGATGATGGCATGGCGAATCCAAAGTGTTACCCTAAAGGGCTTATTTTCACCGCATTCGGTGCTGGATTTCTGTTATCACTTTGCTTCCCTGATAAGTTCATTCTTTTTGTAATGGCACTTATGCTTGTCGTTCTCGGAATAATTTCATGTCAGAAGAGATGATTATGGAGGTATGTGGCGATGAAGATTGTAGTTGTCAGAAGTCCGAAGGCTTTAAGAGGTATCTTAAAGATGATTTTTAAAATCAAAGATAATGAGAGTTAATCCTCAAATAAGAAATGCAGATGGATTTCTCCGTCTGCATTTTATTTTCAGGTGATTTAGATGGAAAAACATGTTGAAGTAGAAAGAAGCATTATCAAAAAATACCGAAAAGATATATGGAAGCGTTTTATCGCAGGAATAAATGAATATAAAATGATTGAACCGGGAGATAAAATTGCTGTTTGTATTTCGGGCGGCAAGGATTCAATGCTTCTTGCCAAATGTATTCAGCATCTGCAAAAGCACAGTGATTTTCCCTTCGAAGCCAAGTATATGGTTCTTGATCCCGGATATTCAGATGTAAATCTTCAAAGAATTATTGATAATGCAAAAATTCTCAATATTCCAATCGAAATATGCAATGCAGATATATTTGATTATGTTGCTGATATTGAACAGTCGCCGTGTTATATGTGCGCCCGTATGAGAAGGGGACATCTGTATAAGAATGCCAAGCTTCTCGGATGCAATAAAATCGCTTTGGGACACCATTTTGACGATGTAATCGAAACAATACTGCTCAGCATGATATACGGTGCAGAAATTAAAACTATGATGCCTAAGCTTCACAGCACCAATTTTGAAGGTATGGAGCTGATACGTCCTCTTTATATGGTACGCGAAGCTGATATTATAGCGTGGGCAAGATACAATGATTTGCACTTTCTTCAGTGTGCCTGCAAATTTACTAAAGAAAACGACGAAAAATCAGATATGGAGATGCAATCCAAGCGCAAAGAAATGAAGGAACTGATTTCCCGTTTCAGAAAAATCAATTCCAACATTGAAATGAATATATTCAGAAGTGTTCACAACGTAAATCTTGAAACAGTAATCGGATATAGAAAAGGGGATTATAAATACAATTTTCTGGACGATTACGAAAAGACTGAATAATCAGTTGATGTCCATAAGATGCTCTCGGTAATAAACAATTATTTCATCGATTCTGTGTTCAAAAAATGTATATATGTCATCAAGAGTGCACTCACTATCCTGAGTTACATACCACTTGACTACACCTAACACCGCGCCGGAGTAAAACTCGGAAAGTAAACGTACTTTATATTCCGGAGAACGAATAAGTACTGTGCTGAATTTTTCAAAACAAAAGTCAGTAATCATTGACTGAAGGTGATAGTTGAAGGTCGATGACTGATTTCCGGAAAAAACCGTATAGAAAATATACTTATATTTATTTATGTATTCAAATATTGTTTCAATAAACGCCTGACATGAAAGTTTGATATTTTCGGGAGAAGGATTCATTGTGAGGCGTGATAAATCGATATCACCGAGAAGTGATTCAAGGCAGAAGGTCAGAAATTCAAACTTATCGTTGAAGTGCTTGTAAAATGTAGCGCGGTGTACTCCTGCTTTATTACAGATTTCAGACACGCTGATGTTATCAAAGGATTTTTCCTTTAGTAGCTCAAGAAAACCCGAAATAAGCTGTGAATTCGTCTTTTTTATGCGTATATCAACCTTTTCCATGACTGATTTCTCCTTTAATGCTTTTCTTCACCCTCATAAATATTTGCTTTAATATCGTCAATGAGGCTGTTAATTTTATCCATTTGCTTTCTTGTATATCTTTCCAGGTCCGGATTATTATAAAATATTCTGGCGGAAAGATTATTTTTTTTCGTCTTTTTATCAGACTTTGGCATCAGCATGGCTTCGACCTGAGATACGGTTTCGTCTATCTGATATCTGAAGTCTGTTATTTTATCTGTCTGTTTGGCGATTTCTGTGTGAATAACATCATATTTGTCACCTATAACGTTTTTGATTGAATTAAGATTAGAAGTAAGGAGATTAATAATTTTAGACATTTTTTGTTGCAGTTTTCTTATATCTGCTGCTTTACGTACTGCGTTAGCAACGTCAACAGTAAATATAATAAGAAGAACAGCAAGAATGTACTTCATAATGTCTGTATTGATTTTGTTATAAAGATTTTCAACGGCAGGGTGAATAAGAAGCACAAATACAACCGAAACAACGCCCCAATGCAGAGAGTGCTTCAATGAAATTCTACCATTAAGATTCATAAATTCATAAGTATAATCCCACCAACGGGCAGCAAACAGCTTTTCCATTATGAGGCTTGTCATATATTCAACAATATCACAAACTACAATACCGAATAAAAAAACAAGCAGGGGAGTATCTCTGAAGGGATAAATAAGGATTGCCATAACAACTGCGGCACACCCGTATATCGGGCAAAGCGGTCCTGTAAGAAAACCTCTGTTGATCAGCTTCTTTTCACCAATTGAACAATATGTTGATTCAAGACACCAGCCGCCGAAGCTATAAAAGAAAAACAGTATTATATACTTCATAACATCAGCCATTATTTGTTAACCTCTACATCTCTTAAAAATTTTGATTTATATCTTTTACTGAAGGAATAAAGAACCTCTCTGGTAGCACAGTATTTATCAGAAAAAGTAACAACCATTCCTTCCTTATACTTCGGAGGAATAACCGTTAAGGGCCACATATGCCTGAGAATGATATTCCATTCAAGCTCAGAAATTCCGTCACAAAGCTCAGCTGCATTATAGCAGGCATACTTCGGATGTTTGTAACCGTGATTTTTGTGCCATCCGCCAGTTTCGCCGTTACGCCAGTCATAATATACCAGATCGTGCATTACGGCCGCTCTTGCGGCGGATTTATAGTCTAATCCAAGCTTTTTGCTGATGACATAAGAAAGATAGGCTACCCCTGTAATATGCTGTAAACGGTCAATTTCGAAGTGTTGTTCATACTGTGCAAGCGACTGCACCTCCGGTGAGTTATATATATCACCAACTACTTCGAAAAAGCCGTCTGAATTCTCTGTGGTTAAACCTGTATATGTTTTTAAATATTCATTATATAATTTGCTCATAAAATGCTCCTGCTTAAGTAATTATTAAAGTGCTCGGAAATAAAATCAGCAACTCCGTCATTATCATTCGATCCGATCACTCCGGTAGCAATGTTTTTCAGCTCATCACAGGCGTTTGAAACCGCGTAACATTCATCCGCTATTTCAAATAAAGGTATGTCATTAAGGTTATCGCCGAAAGAAATAATTTTATCAATACCGAGAAGCTCCTTGATTTTTGCTGCGGCTGCACCTTTAGAGACATTTTTATTCATACATTCCATAAAGTTACAATTTGTATAATTGTCTGAATAGAAAGCACAGTTTACAACATCGAGAGAAATAATTTTCTCGTAAATAGGGGAGAGTTTTTCAGGTTTATCAAGACTTACCATATATATCAGCTCATCAGTATCCCTGACACTCAACGTACCTGCATCTGTTTTTGTAAACATCTTTTCTTTCAGGTTGTTTCTTGCACTTACATACTCTTGTTGATAGGAGTTGTATATACGGTCATAAACGATTTCAAGGTAGCTATCTCTGAGAAAATATAACATCGGTGACATATTATGTTCAGAATAAATTTCAATAATCCTGTCGGCAACATTTTTATCAATCCGGCATGAGGAAATATTCTTCTTGGTTACCGGATCGTAAATAAGCACTCCGTTCATAAGAATAAAAGGCATATTAAGTTCAATTCCGCTGAACATTTTAAGAACCGTAGCATTTGTTCTTGCAGTAGCAACTGTAAAAAGCAAGCCCTTAGAAATAAGATCTTTTAAAATGGATATTGTATGAGCGGTCAGCTTGCCACTGTTATCAAGTAACGTTCCGTCTAAATCACTGATGTATAATACTTTCATAGTGCACCTTTAATAGTTTTTTATGATTATATCACACATCAGGAAAAAAGACAACTGTATATTAAATATATTTTCAATTTTCAAAATGAAATAAAAATACTCGAAAAACTATTGAAAAACAAGTATGAAATAAGTATAATGTATGCATATTATTCTGTGCAGTAGTATGTAAGTGTCATATTTAACTGCATTTTGTTAAAGGGGATACCCAGATGTTAGGTAAATTCGTTAAAGTACGTGTAACATCCCCTATGCATTCCTTTAATAACAGATTCGGCTTTAAATATAAGCTCAATTACGGTATAATTGACAGCTATAAAAGCAACAAAAAATCTGTTCAGGGTGCCTATATTATGGGCATTAATCATCCGGTCAGAAATTTTGACGGACGTGTTATCGCTGTTATCAGAAGACAGAGCTGCAGGGGAATGGCATGGGTTGTTGCGCCAAAAAGCACAAGATTTATTGTAAATGATATCAAGCAGGCAATTGATTTTGCAGAAGGCAGAAACAATTACAGCATAGAATGCTTGTATGAGAGCTCCTGTGGCGCCGTTATTTTCAGAAAAGACGGTGATGAGATCAGATATCTTCTTATCAGAAACCGCAGAAGTGCTCATTGGGGCTTTCCTAAGGGTCATGTTGAGCCCGGTGAAACTGAAGAGGAGACCGCAATAAGAGAAGTTCTTGAAGAAACAGGTCTTCATGTAGATATACTTCCCGGATTCGTCAAGAAATCCGAATACACTATTCAGGGTAAAATTGAAAAATCTGTTTCTATTTTTCTTGCATGTACCGAAGAAAGCGAATATAAACTGCAGGAAGAAGAAATTGAAGAGTGTGGATGGTTTGACTTTGAAAAAGCCTTATTTACACTAAATTACGAAAATGACAAGCATATTCTTTGCGAGGCAAAGAAATATATTGATTCTTTCAAAACCACCGGTGAATGATTATGACAGAAACAATTGCACAATATTTTGTTGATGCTTTTTCTGATAAACTATCAGGTGAAATAATAGCTTTTATTGTATCACTGTTACCTGTACTTGAATTACGTGGCGGACTTATCGTAGCCAAGATTATGGAAGTCGACTTTTTCAAGGCTTTTATAATCTGTTTCATTGGCAATATGATACCTATCCCTTTCATCCTTCTTTTTATCAGAAAAATATTCACACTGCTTAAAAGAAATAAAAGAATTGCAGCTTTAATTGATAAATTAGAAGCCAGATCCATACGCAAGGCTGATAATGTAAAAAAATACAGACTTTGGGGACTGTTTATCTTTGTTGCAATACCTCTTCCCGGAACCGGAGCCTGGACGGGCGCACTAGTAGCTGATTTGCTTGATATAAGAATCAAGCATTCACTACCGGTAATAACCTTAGGCGTGTTTGTAGCCGGTCTGATAATTTCATCAATATCATACGGTTTGTTCGGTTTGCTTGGATTTTAAAAAAATTACCCTCGGGAAATTAATTCCGAGGGTTAAATATTATTCTGCCAGCTTTTCCCACTCATCCATTGCTGAAATAAGTGCATCTTCAGTTTCTGCAATTTCATTTTGAAGCTCTGTAAGCTTAACATAGTCAGAAATATTCTCTTCTTTTGATATTTCTTCATTAAGGACTCTTAACTTATCTTCTAAAAGCGAAACTGCTTCTTCCGCTTTCCTTAGTGCGCGTTCCTTTCGTGCTTTTTCCTTACCGGGAGTTGTGTAGGTTTTCTTAGTTTTGGCAGGAGAGGTGATATCGATATTGTCTTCATCCTTGTTTCTTACACTTTTTTCAAGAAACTCTTCATATCCGTATTCATACCATTTTGCCTTTCCGTTCTCGAAAGACAGAAGATGCTCGGCGACTTTTTTAATAAAATATCTGTCGTGTGAAACAAACAGAAGTGTACCGCTGTAGTCGGTCAGCATATTTTCAAGTGCTTCTTTTCCGAGAATATCCATATGGTTGGTCGGCTCATCAAGAATAAGAAAATTCGGCTTTTTCTTCAACAATTTACAAAGTGCCAAACGTACTTTTTCTCCACCGGAAAGCATATCAACAGTTTTGAATACGTCATCACCTGAAAAAAGGAACGCGCCAAGTGAACTGCGTGCTTCAAAAGGTGTGATTAAGGGAAATTCATCCATAAAATCATCAAGAACTGTCTTACTGCTGGAATACTGCGCCATTTGCTGGTCAAAGTATCCGATCTTAACGTTTTTACCTATAATAAAATCTCCGCTAAGAGAGGGGATAGTGCCAACGATTGTTTTCAGCAGTGTGGATTTTCCCTGTCCGTTTCCGCCGATAATACCTACATGCTGACCACGAAGAATTGAGAAGCTTACAGTTGACAGTCTTTTATCGTATCCTATTTCCAGATTTTTAACTGTAAGAACATCTTTGGCAGCGCGTAAATCAGGCTCAAAATCTGCATGAAACTGCTTTGAATCATATTTCTCAGGCGGCTCAATTATATCCATTCTTTCAAGATATTTAATCTTCGATTGAGCCATTGCAGCTTTATTAGCCTTATATCGGAATTTTTCAATTAATTCCTTAAGTCTGGTTATCTCTTCCTGTTGGGCTTCATAATCTTTTGCCTGCTGTTCTCTTATCTGTTTTTTCTGCTCAGCAAAGGAAGAGTAATTGCCAATATATTTATATGTTTTACCACGTTCAATTTCATATATAATATTTACTGTCTTATCCAGGAACATACGGTCATGTGAAACAATAACAACTGCTTTTTTATATGTAGAAAGATACTCTTCAAGCCACATAACCGCTTCTACATCAAGATGATTGGTAGGTTCGTCGAGCAGCAACAAATCAGGTTTTGAAAGTAAAAGCTTGAGAAAAGCTATTTTTGTTCTCTGACCGCCGGAAAAATCTGATAATGGCTTAGTTTTATCCGATTCAACAAAGCCGAATCTCTTAATCGCAGCTTCATATTCCTTTTCGAAATAAAATCCGCCATTATTAGTGAAAACATCAAGCAGGGTAGTATAACGGGAGATTTTATCTTCAGTTGAGTTTTCTTCAAGCTCTGTCTGAAGACGTTCAAGTTCATCCTTCATTCTGATAATATCAGCGTAAGCATCACGTATTTCATCAATCATTAAACGTGAAGCATCTTTAAAGGCCATCTGGCTTAAAGTGCCGATTACAGGCTTACCGGAAATAATGTGCTGACTGTTAAGTTCAGGTTGATCAGCAGATATTTCAAGCTCACCGGCGAGAAGTCTCAGAAGAGTTGTTTTGCCACAGCCGTTTCTACCAACAACGCCGATTTTACTTTCTGTATTAATTTCAATATTTATTTTTTTCAAAATCGGCTCTCCGGACAAATCCACAACACCGTTACTAATTCTGATCTGCATAAGTTGTCATACCTTTGTTTTTTTATAATATATTAACACATATACCTGTTATAAGCAATTATTTTTTTAAAAAACATCGGTAGGGTAAAATATAATGTATCCATTTATCATTATCATCAACTATACAAAATAAATATTTTGTTTGGTAGAGGGGATTGTTTTTAGTATATT
>JAZPZK010000031.1:0-14284 GCA_045544675.1 Acutalibacteraceae bacterium | reverse complement strand
GAAGCAGTTTTTACAGAGATATTTTTCGTTTAAAGGAAATGATAAAATCCCCGCAATACTCGCGTATTACGGGGATTTTTCGTAATGTTTAAGCGGAAAAGAGCCTGTAAAAACCTTAACTTCCTTATGAAGTGCCGCCCTGTTATATATCGTTTCTTACAAGATCTTCATAGGTCTCTCTCTTAACTGCAAGCTTATCCTTACCGCCGCCGAGCATAACAACTGCGGGACGGGGGATTCTGTTGTAGTTTGAAGCCATCGAGTAATTATATGCGCCGGTGGTACATACGGCAACAATATCGTCACGCTTCGGCTTGGGCATTGCAACCTTCGGTTGGATAATATCACCGCTTTCGCAGCAGCGACCTACAACATCGGCAACAAAGCTGCCTTCTTCACCCATACGGTTAGCGAGAAGCACGGTGTACTTCGAGCCGTAAAGAGCATAGCGGGGGTTGTCGGTCATACCGCCGTCAATTGAAACGTAGTTTTTATAGCCTGTGATTTCCTTTACCGTACCTACCTTATAAAGAGTCATACCTGCATCGGCAACAATGCTTCTGCCCGGCTCCATAATAATCTGCGGTACGTTAATGTCAAGCTCTGAGCAAACCTTTTTTATATGGGTACCGAGCTTTTCAATATTTGCATCAACATCAAGATAAGGGTCATCCTCTGTGTAGCGTACGCCGAAGCCGCCGCCGAGATTGAGCACCTTGAAGGTAACACCGTACTCCTTCTGCATTTTTGCACCGAAACTAAGCATAATGGTTGCCGCATTGAGATAAACGTCACCGTCACTGTCGAAAACCTGAGAGCCTACGTGACAGTGATAGCCTACGATTTCAATGCTTTCGTTTGAGAGCGCCTTTTTAACAAGCTCCTCAGCCTGACCCGTTTCTATGGCAGTGCCGAATTTCGAATCAACCTTACCCGTTGCAACCGCATCGTAGGTGTGAGGGTCAATACCGGGAGAAAGACGGAGAATAACCTTCTGCTTTGCAGTGTTCTTTTTGCATCTTGCGATTGCGTCAAGCTCATAGATGCTGTCTGCAACGAAATAGCCTACTCCGCATTCCATTGCGTAGGTAACGTCCTCATCGGTTTTGTTGTTGCCGTGAAAGAGAGACTTTTCCATAGGAAAGCCTGCCTTCATAGCGGTATAAATCTCACCGGGGGAAACAAGGTCAATGCCCATTCCCTCCTCCTTCATAATTTCATATATTCTCTTGAAGGATGCCGCCTTTGAAGCGTAGCAGGGAAAGCTCTTTTCACCGAAGTGCTTTTTCATACTCTCAAGATACACACGGCAGTTATGTCTGATTCTCTCTTCATCGAAAAGATAAAGTGGTGTGCCGTACTTCTCTGCAAGAGCAACGGTATCCATACCTGCAAAGGTCAGATGATTGCCGTTTATTCCAATATTTTCACATATCATAATCTTAAACTCGTTCTTTCATTTGGTAGTGGATGGAACAGGAATCAGAACCCTCTCCGTCAACCTTACGGTTGACACCTCTCCCAAAGGGAGAGGCAAGTGAAAGCGCCCCGGCTTAGGCGGGTAGCACCTTACCTATTCATCCCGAGTCGGACGCGATTGCGCATTGCGCATTGCGAATTGCGAATTGCGCATTGAATCAAAGCATATGCGCCAGAAGTTCTTCCTTGCTCACATTGATAATGTCAGCGGGGGCAACGTCAAAAACTGTCTTACAGCCCTTGTCGCCTCTCTGAGCCATTCTGTAAACGGCTCTTGCATAGCAGGTGAGTACACTGCCCGTAAATTCGGGGTTGGAGTCAAGCTTCAGGCTGTATTCGATAACCTGATTGTGGCAGTCGCCGTTACCCGTAACGCCGGTGCGGATAACGCTTCCGCCGTGAGGAAGCTCACTGTGGTAGCGCTTCATTTCCTCCATAGAGATGAAGGTTACGGTTGTATCATAGGGCTCGAAATATGCGGGCATCGTGACTATCTGCTGACGGATTTTCTCCTTATCAGCACCCTCCGCCGCAACAACGAAGCACTCTCTTTTATGCTTGTCACGTGCGGTAAGCTCGGGGGCCTCTCCGCTTCTTACACGGTTCATAGCGTCCTCTACGGGCACTGTGTACTGACGTGCATCAATGACACCGTCGATACGTCTTATAGCGTCGGAATGACCCTGAGAAACGCCCTTGCCCCAGAAGGTATAATCATTACCGTCGGGGAGAATTGCCGAAGCATAAAGACGGTTCAGTGAGAACATACCCGGATCCCAACCGCAGGAAATAAGAGCAACCTTGCCGCTTTTCTCTGCCTTTTCGTTTACGTTCTTATAGTGAACGCTTATCTGTGAATGGTTATCGTAGGAATCGACAACATTGAAGCTTTCTGCTAAGGCGGGGGTCATTTCGGGAAGGTCCGTTGCACTTCCGCCGCAGATGATCATAACATCAATTTTATCTGTCCACTTGTCGATGTCGTTTGTATTGACTACGGGAACATTTTCTGTTGCAATTTTAAGAGAAGACGGGTCACGTCTTGTAAAAACGGCGGCAAGCTCCATATCGGGATTTCTCTTAACCGAATCCTCAACGCCTCTGCCGAGATTGCCGTAGCCGTATATACCAATTTTCATAATATCACCTTATGCTAAAATATCATCCATATTGTAATAGCCTGCATCCTTACCCACAAGGAATTCGGCGGCGGTTACTGCACCCTCTGCAAAAAGACCTCTGTTTTCAGCCTCGTGCTTAAGGGTGATAACCTGACTGTTTGTGGCAAAAATCACCTCGTGAGTGCCGACCTCGTTGCCCATTCTCACTGCGTGAATGCCGATTTCACTCTTAGTTCTCTTGCCGTTTTCGTGGCGTCCGATGTTGTATTCACATTCATCCTTCACGCTTTTTATGCTGTCAGCAAGCAGAAGTGCAGTACCCGAGGGTACGTCAAGCTTTCTGTTGTGGTGCTTTTCGATAATTTCAATATCACAGTCGGGCATAGCCTTTGCAACGATTTTTGCAAGGCAGGAAAGAATAGCCACACCGAAGGACATATTGGCACTGCAGAAAAGAGGTACTTTTTCGCTTGCGTTCTTAATCATTGTCTTTTCTTCATCGGTCTGACCGGTGGTTGCAACAACAAGAGGAATGCCTCTCTTCACCGCGTACCCGGTAACGTCTGCGGTTGCACTGTGGTGGGAAAAGTCGATAATGCAGTCAGCCTCTCCATCATATTCTCGGATATTCTGATAGCTTTTATTCTCTTTATCGGTTGTAAACTCCATACTGCAGAGGGCAACAGCCTCGTGCTTTCCGCTGTCAGCAATAATCTGACAGAGCACCTTGCCCATTGCACCGCCTGCACCGTTAACTATAATCTTCATTTCTGTACCTTCTTATTATACGTTGAGGCCGAGCTTTCTCATTTCTGAAAGAAGAACTGCCTTTGTGTCATCCTCCATAACGGTGAGGGGAGATCTTACATAGTCCTCACAGAAGCCCATAGCAGCCATAGCGGCCTTTGCAGGGATGGGATTAACCTCGCTGAAGAGAGCCTTTACGAGGGGGAAGAACTTGAACTGCATCTCTGCTGCGCCCTTCACATCACCGTCAAGGAACTTGTGTACCATTTCTGAGGTTTCCTTGGGAAGTACGTTTGAAAGAACGGAGATAACGCCCTTACCACCAACGGAAAGAATGGGTACTATCTGGTCGTCATTACCTGAGTAGAGTGTGAGCTTGTCGCCGCAAAGGGACATTGTTTCAACGATTTTGTCGATTGCGCCGTTTGCTTCCTTGATGCCCTGAATCATGGGATGCTCAGCGAGCACTGCATAGGTCTTGGGCTCAATGTTAACGCCTGTTCTTGAGGGTACGTTATAGAGAATTACAGGCTTTGTGCTTGCGTCTGCAATTTCTGTAAACATCTTTATAAGACCCTTCTGAGTTGCCTTGTTGTAGTAGGGGGTAACAACAAGCATAGCGTCACAGCCAACCTCGCAGGCATATTTTGTGAGCTCAACTGCATAAGCGGTATCGTTTGAGCCTGTACCTGCGATGATGGGTACTCTGCCTGCGGCAACCTCAACTGAGAAGCGGAGAACCTCTCTGTGCTCCTCGTCGGTAAGGGTTGAGCCTTCACCCGAAGTGCCTGCGATAACGAGAGCATCAATGCCCTCTTCAATCTGCCATTCGATAAGCTTTTTAAATGCGGGATAGTCAACGCCGTCTGCGTTCATCGGTGTTACGAGAGCTGATGCAGCTCCTTCGAAAATAGGCTTTGTGTTCATAGTTTTTCTGCTCCTTCTGATAGAATTCTTCGGCTTCTGCCTGATATACAGCGACATCTTAGAGTAGTCAGTAGACAGTAGTCAGTAGTCAGGAAAAATCGCACGGCGATTTTTATATCCGGTCAGATACGGTGAGTCGTAGCTTCAATCTTACACATAGCGGTAATCTTCAATTGTACAACAGTAAGCTTACCGTTATATGGCTTTTTTGTTTACAGAAAATTCACTCCGAAATTGCGGAGCAATTCCCTGACTACCGGCTACTGACTACCGGCTACTGTCAGAGTAACCTGTATAATCAGCACTGCCTTTTCTTAAATTACCGAGAAATCATTTACTAGCCATAAAAAAACACCCGATTAAATACCGAGTGTCAATATATATGCAAATCACAGCAAAAAATACTGCTCTTTCACAGTTATAATAGCACTCCGCAATTGCGACAGTCGGTCAAATCTTATTTCAACCGCCCAGGAAGCCTTTCGCCTGACTCCTTCGGCGACCACCCCTTTCTTAAGCGGCAGGACCTGCGAAGTCCCTTAAGCCGAAAAATACTGATGATGTATCGCGCCTCTATCATAAATGAAATATTCGGTTTTCCTTCTTATACAATAAGAATATAAGAAGTTTACCACTTTTCGCACCTTGTGTCAATAGCTTTCAGAGATTTTTTGCTCCTTATCCGAAAAGAGAAGCACAAAGGGTGAAAGCGGTGTCAGCTTCAGATATTTCTTAAGCCTTTCCCTCTGCTTTTCATCGGGAAGAGCTACCGAAAGACTTTTTTCACCGATGCTCATATTTATGCTGCGTGAGGTGTTCGCCATACTCATAACAGCATATTCCCTCAGATATATGTTATATGCGGTTTTCTGCTCTGCCGTAAGTGTTCCGCAGAAGAACAGAACCGTGCAGCCTATCACCGTGCAGATGAAAAAATACCTTTTAAAAAGTCTTTTCAGCTCTCCGAACATTATTTCTCATACTCCTTAAGAATATCCGCCAGTGCGGTGCCGATGCATTTTCCCGTATATACTGCCTCCTCCAGAGTGTTGCCGTCAGAGCCGACCTCCACAAGAAGAGAGTTATGGGTAACATTCATATTATAGCTTCTTGCACAGAAGAAAAGAGGTCTTGTTATACCCCCGAAACGGTTTTCAAGGCTCTGCTGAAGCTTAAGGGCAAAGGTCAGGTTATACTGCCAGTCGGGAAGATTGGTGATTCCGTTCCCCTCCTCCTGACATCCGCTGATTATCATAACCTGCGCCGCCTTTTTGCCGTCAATTTCCACCGTCGGGGCTATTTTTGTGCCGTCACTTCTCTGAATCGCATCGCGGTGAATATCCAGAGTTATCTGTATCGACGGATATTTTTTCAGATACTCCTCAACAGTTTTCCGCGAGCGTGAATAAGCCTGCGAGTAGGGCTGATCGTGTATATCCGTAACGTGAATAGCCTTATAGCCCGCTTCCTCTATCTGCTCACATATCGCCCTTCCGACACGTACCATATTGCGGTTTTCATCGGTGCTTCTGGACTTAAAGCCGACGGCATAAAAATCACGGCTCAGTAGCTGATAGGTTTCCGTTGTGTGGGTGTGGTATATGAGAACTGCAGGCTCATCCTTGTTTATGCTGAGGTCACATTTTTCACTGAGCTTTGCCTCAATATCAATATCGGTTTCGTTGGTATTTTTCACCCTTATACTGCCGAAAGCATCGGTAGCACCATCCTTTGTGTATGTGTAATCCGATATACTTCCGTCCTTTTCGTCCTTTCCGGCATTGCTTTTCGCCGATGCCATAAGCTTAAGGATATCCTCATCGGTGTCGCTGAGTTTTTTTGTTTTTTCTGCAGCTGTTGTTTCCTCTTCTTTCTCAGTTGTTGCCTCGGTTGTGGCTTTCTCGGATGTTGTTTCCTCTTCGGTAGGTTTTATCTCTGTGCCGACGAAGGCATCGGCAGTCTGTGTGTCCTCAACTATTTCATAACAGGGTATATAGCTTTTTGCTGAAAGCACCGCCGCACCTACAAGAACACGTACGAGCTCGCCGTGAAAAAATTTCAACACACAAAAGCATACCGTAGCTGTAAGCACAAGAGCCGCCGCCTTAATAATTATCCTGCCTTTATTTTTCATAGCCTTACCACCTGAAAATTTTACTTTTTTTACATATTTATTCGCACTAAGGCTGAAAAATTACCCCGTCAAGACAGGCGCTGAGCTTATTTATGCCATAATTGCAGAAATATCCTCAACGGGAATATCCGGCTGAAGCGCTTTGTTCAGCCCCTTTGCAATAAAGGATGCAGAGCGGACAATAACATTATCTATCTCCTTAGGTGTGACCATCATCCCTCTTTCGTTTTTCAGATATTCCCTTTTTATTCTGCCTCCTGCATCAATACCTGCCTTTTCCAGAAAATCAAGAGTCATCGTCACACCGTCAACCACCGTGGGAACGCCTATGGCTATCACAGGCACGCCTACGCTTTTTTCATCAATTGTGCTTCTTCTGTTTCCTACACCTGCGCCGGGCGAAACCCCCGTATCGCACATCTGTACCGTTGTGCCAAGCCTTTCAATGCTTCTTGCCGCAAGCGCATCTATAACAATAAGCACCGACGGCTTTATCTTATACACCACACCGCCGATTATCTCCGCAGTTTCTATGCCCGTATTGCCGAGCACACCGGGTACGATGCCCGCAACACTGCGAAGGCTTTTAAAGCCGATGGCGGATGCAACCTCCTTTGAAATATGCCTTGTTGCAAGCAGCTTTTCTATACACACGGGGCCCAGGGCATCGGGTGTTATTTTCTTGTTGCCAAGACCCGCCACAAGCACCGTTCCCTCTGAGGGAATAAGCGAGCTTACCTCCTTTGCGAAGGCTTCTATGGCTTCATCGCTCACATCGGCGCTGTCCTTGAGAAAGGGTATTTCCATAGTGATGTATTTACCCTTGGGCTTCTGCAGCTTTTGCGAGGCTCCGTCGCTTTTTACCTTTATGCGTGAAATCTTCATTTCACCGAGAAAAAAGCTTTCGAAGCTCATTCCCGACTTATCCTCTTCGGTTATAAATTCATGCCTTTCAAGGGCAAGATCCGTACGAAAATTCAAATTTTCACCCCAAAACTATTGCAATATGCACAATTATGTGTTAGTATTGTTGTCGCTTTAAAAAAAGTATATCCAAATTTGCGAAAATATCTTGAAATTTCCGAAGAAAGATGATATGATATGCTCTGCATGACACAAGACTAATAGGAGGTGTAAAATCTAATGGCAAACATCAAATCAGCAAAGAAGCGTGTTCTCGTTAACGCAACAAAGCAGGCTCGTAACAAGTCAGCTAACTCAGCTCTTAAGACAGCTCTCAAGAAGGCTAACGTTGCTATCGAAACAAACGCAGCAGATAAGGAAGCTGTTGTAGCATACGCAGTTAAGAAGATTGACCAGGCTTGCGCTAAGGGTCTTCTTCACAAGAATAACGCTGCAAGAAAGAAGTCAGCTCTTGTAACAAAGCTCAACGCTGCAAAATAAGAGACTTCTTAAAAGACAGAAAGAAGATTTTTGAGACGGAAAAATCCGTCTCTTTTTCTTTTTTTGTAAACATCTTCCACAAAAAATTAACATTATGTTACGTTTGAAAAATTTCGCCTTATATAATTGTATTTTATTTAACCTTATGATATAATACACATACGATTAATATGGAGGTCTGTATCCAATGAAAAGTAGGACTTTAAAATCCTTTATGTTCCTGTTTACAGTCGCTTGCCTTTTCTCTCTTCTTTTTCTCAGCGCAAGCGCCGCCGATAAGACCGTAGGCGATTTTGTTTTCTCGGTCAACGGCTCCACAGCTACTCTGAAAGAATATAAAGGTAACGACACCGATGTCGTCATCCCCTCAAAGGTTGATTCGGCAAAGGTAACAACCATCGGCAATGAAGCATTCTGGGGCAACAGCAGTATGAAAACCGTTTCAATCCCCTCGACGGTAACCGTTATCGGTACTGCCGCCTTCAACGAATGCACATCTCTTAAAAAAGTGGTGCTTCCCTCTAAGCTCACGACCCTCGGTGAAGCCGTGTTCTGGTACTGCACAAATCTCAGACAGGTTTTCATCCCGAAGACAACAACAGTCATAGGTGATAACGCCTTTACGGGCTGTCACGAAAGCCTGACGGTTTATGTTGTAAAGGGCTCCTTTGCAGAAAGCCGTATGTCAGCCTTCAGGGAAATCAATATGGCTTACCGCTATGTTACCGAGCTTAAATTCACAACCGCTTCCCTGAAGCTTGAAGCAGGTGCAAGCAAGACTCTTGTTTACACCTATTCACCTGTGAATGTCTATAACTCAAAGGTTACCTACTCCTCAAGCAACACCGCTGTTGCAACAGTAGATGCCTCGGGCAAGGTTACCGCAAAGGGTGTAGGCACCGCAACAATAACCTGCACTGCAAAGGACGGCTCAAAGGTTTCTGCCAAGTGTACCGTTACCGTGGTTCCCGCCAAGGTCACATCCTTCAAGGCGACAGATGTAACCCTCACAGGCTACACCCTTTCCTGGGCAAAGTCTGAAGGCGCGGCAAAATACAGAGTTTACCGCTACAACTCCTCAACAAAGAAATACGATACAATCAAATATACAACGGCAACCTCCCTTAAGGTTACCGATATGAAAGCAGGCTCATATCAGTATTATAAGGTTCTTGCATACACCACCACAGGCGGCAAGACCTATAAAGCAGCCCTTTCCTCGGCCTTCAAGGTATACACCGCAAAGCCTGCCAAGGTTGCTGCGATAACCGCAAAGCCTGCAAGAAATTACATCAATCTTTCATGGTCAGCCCCAAAGGATGCAACAGGCTACAGAGTTTATCTCTATAACCGTGAAACCTCGAAATACACCTTCCTCGGCTCAACTGCAAAAACAAGCTATAAGGTAACAGACCTTCTTACCAATACAAAATATACCTTTATGGTCAGAGCCTATGCAACCGTCGGCTCTTCAACAGCTTATGCGGCATACTCCCCTCTTACGGACTGCACAACCCGCCCCGAATATGTAAGCGGTCTTTCCGTCAAGGCCGGCTCGGTATATACCGCAAGGCTCACCCTCAGATGGGATAAGCTCGATGGCGTTGCAGGCTACCAGCTTTGTACCTACGATGAAGAAAAAGCTTCCTGGGTATCACTTGCAATTATAAGCGGCGCTGATTCCACGGAATACACGGTTACTGAGCTTAAGGCAGGCACAGCCTATAAGTTCAGGGTAAGAGCCTATGCTGACCTTGACGGCGAAAAGCATTATGGCTACTATCCCACCGAATACCTCACCGCTTCCACCAACGACAGGCCCTCAGACATAAACGAGGCATACACATCCTTTACGGAAGCCTTCCTTACAGACAAAACCTCCGACGGCAGCTTCACTCTCATAAGCATTTACGAAGCTGATTCACTCACAGCGGAAAACGAAGAAATCTGCCGGAGTGTTGCCGATGCCCTCGGAATTGAGAAAACAGTTTATTCCTACATCGTTGACGGTGCTGAAAGAAAGAGCGGTCTTGCCGCAGGTAAGCTTATCTGCGATTCCGAAAGCACAGTTCCTCTTGATGCTTCATTCGTAACCGATGCAGCTTACGAGGACGACGGAAACGGCACACGCCTTTCCTTCACCCTTTCTCCCGATGCTCTTTCAGAATTTATAAAGCTTCCCGACTGGAATAAGGTCAATGAGGAATATGAAACCTTCACACTTGTTTCCTGCACCTACGGAAACGCCGAGGTTTCCTCAAAATTCCAGAACGGTCATACGGATGATATCACCGTTACTGTTCCCATGACCGCTGTTTTCACCCTTGACGGCGAAGAATACAGCTTCACTCAGAGTTACTCACTCACCCATTTATTCATACGGTAAAAATTTGCAAAAGCAATTTTTATAGAAATTTTTCACGGAGGTAATTCTTATGAAAAAATCATTCAAAGCGGTTTTATCAATGATTTTTGTTGCAATTCTTATGTCAGCAACAATGGTCATTACCCTTGCTGTAGGTAATGTTACCAATCTCAAGGCAACAAACGTTACTCATAATTCCGCAACATTCACATGGTCCGCAGCCTCAGGAGCAGACGGCTATCAGATTCGTCCCTACACCGGCGGCAAGTACGGCTCAACCGTTACTCTCAGCGGCAAATCAAACACAACCTATAAGGCAACTCTCACCCCCGGTAAGAGCTACTATTTCTATGTTCGCTCATACGACAAGGGTCTTCTCAAAACAACCTACGGCAGCTGGGTTAAGGTTGCTGTTAAGGCTGTTCCCGCTAAAGTTACAAACTTCAAGGCTACAAACCTTTCAGGCGGTACATCAATCAAGTTCACATGGACAAAGGTTTCAGGTGCAACAGGTTACCTCGTTCAGCGCTACAGTGCATCCAAGAAGGCATATGTAAACTGCGGTACAACAACCGGCACATCACTTACCGTAAAGGGTCTTTATGCAGGTACTTCTTATAAGTTCCGTGTTGCTGCTTATGTAAAATACAGCGGCAAGAACATCTACGGCTCATACGTTAACCTCTCAGCTACACCTACATACCTTGCTCCCACATCACTCAAGGTTTCAAAAACTACTGCTTCCGCTGTAACACTCACATGGAGCGGTGCAACAGGTGCTCAGAAGTTCCAGGTTTACAACGCTACAACCAAGAAGTATTCCTACTCCTCAGCAAAGTCAATCACCCTTTCAGGCCTTGAAGCAGGTACAAAGTATCAGGTTAAGCTTCGCGGCTATTCAAAGGTAAGCGGCAAGACAGTTTACGGTGCATGGACATCATACCTCACCTTCACAACTGTTCCCGCTAAGGTTACAGGTCTTACTGCAACAAACCTCACACAGACCGGTGTTGATATCAGCTTCGATAAGGCTCAGGGCGCTCTCGGCTATCAGGTTTTCCTTTATGACTATGAAACCAAGACCGAAACAAAGCTCATCAAGCAGCTTACCAAAAATGCTTATTCAATCACAGGTCTTAAACCCGGCAAGACATACAGAATAGGCGTATGCTCATACGTTAAGAATTCAAAATATTTCTATAGCTCAAAGGCTTATGTTTACATTGAAACTGCTCCCCTGGTTACAGCAGGTGCTTTAACAAACACCACCGATATCCAGCTTGAGTGGTCACAGGTAAGAAAGGCTACAGCATACACAGTTGAACGCTATATGCCCAAGGATTACAACTGGGCAAAGATTGCTGATGTTCCCGTTGAAACACCCTACACAGGCTATGTTCTCTCCGAAGAAAAGGTGAGCTACACAGATGCTGCTATAGGTGCAAACAAGGGTGAGCTTTACCGCATCACCGCCTATAACGGCGAAGCAGTTATCAACAGCGTAACATACGAGGCAACAACAAGCGGCCTTACTCTTGCAAAGAACGATTACTCTGTTACCGTTAAATGGGATGTTCCCGACGGCACAACAAAGTACACCGTTTACAAGATGCCCCTTGAAGGCTATCAGACATACAACCTCTATGTTCATGATTTTGAAATCGCAGACGGTTCAACCGATACCTACACCTTCTATCTTGCACCCGATGAATATCACAGCTATATGATCTATGCAAGCAGAGGCGCATCCTCAGGTGTTGCAGTTGCAACCTTCACAGTAAAAGCAGACGGACTTGTTATTGATTCAACCAACGAAAGCAAGAATGCACAGCTTCTTATGCTTGTTAATGCAATCAACAAAACAAAGCTTGAAAAGGACGAAGTAACCGTTAAGGCAGACACCTATGCAAAGATGATTCTTGACGCTATCTACTTCTCAGAGGAAATGCTTGACCAGATTCCCGGCGCATCAGCTATTGCAAAGAACGGCGAAATTTCAGGCGAGAAGCTTGTTGACTTCTTTAAGATTCTTGTAGCTCTCGGCTTTGCTGATGAAAGCGAAATTCCCGAAACCGTAACAATTGAGGATCCCGATCCCGTTACAGTTAAATTTGAGGAAGGTCTTGCAAAAACAGCAAGCGGCTCAACCGTTACCCTCAGATCATATGTTGAGCCTTCAGGCACAACCGATAAGCTTGCTCATCTTTACAACCAGCATAACCCCGCAGCATGGAAGAACGGCTTCTCCTCAGTTGCCACAACATACTATCCCTCAACAGGCAAATATAAGATCGTTGCAACCCTTAAGCAGGAAAAGTTCGGCACATCCGTCACTCAGCAGCAGGCTAACTACCATCCCGGATTTGTTTCAGTATATGATGCTCTCGGCTTCGCAGACAGCGACGTTGATAACGAGCTTACTACTCTCGGTGCAACCAAGATCACAGCTTATATTGACGAAGAAGGCCGCATTTACAACTACAGCTTCACAGCTCCCTTCACAACCAAGTTTATGGCTTCTGACGGAGCAGATGCAGGCGTAGGCATGAAGATGAGCGGTACAACAACAATCAAATATACCTTCAGCTTCTGATTAAAACCGCATAATTCATAACATAATATGTATAAAGGGATGCTTACTTCAAGCGTCCCTTTATATGAATAAAGAATCTTTAACACCGAAAGGAAATTCCCATGGATCAGAAAAAGCTTATACAGATAATTGTTATTTTTGTTATTGCTCTGTGGGCCTTCTGTGCAAGTCTTATGATAAGCACAACAATCGCAAGAAAATCAGACAAAACCGACACGGTTTCCCCTTCCGTATCTGACACACAGACAACAGAAGCCACAACCGAGCCGACCACCGAGGCTACTACCGAAGCAAAGACCAACGACAGCTCCGATAAAATCATACTCGGTAACAGCGTATCCACAACAATAAACCAGGTTGAGGATCCCAGCTGGAAGGTTGAGCAGGACGCTTCAAAGCAGCAGGATGAGCTTAATAAAAATATTCCCGTAGGCAAGGACAACATCATCAAGGCCTATGTAAACGGCATAAATAAGCTCAAGGATACCAAAAACTTCACCCTTACTGCAGGCGGCACCCTCGATATCGACTTCGACAAGATTACCGGCGGTGCGGCGGCAGAAGCTATTGCAAACAAGGCAATTGAGGAAAATGCTCCTAAGACTATTACCTATAGCTTTGTAAACGGCGTTGATAAGGCTACGGGCGAAACACCCATCACGGCAGCACCTCCCATGGGCGGATATGCCAAGCTTTCCTCCGACGGCGTACGTCAGGCAACGGCAAAGGGCACAGGTGACGGCGGCTACACAATAGTAATCACTCTCAAGGATGAAACTCAGACCCTCACCGAAAAAGCTCCCAATCACAGCACTGCAATCGAAACAATCGATATGACCGCATATCTCCCTGCAGGGATGAAGGTTGATGAAATGTCCCTGACCTACAGCGGAGCCACGGTAACGGCAGTTTTTGATAAGGATAACCGCCTTCTTTCGCTTAACTATTCTCTTCCCATCGCTTCAGCCTTCGGCAAGGGCGTTTATGAAACATTTATGGGCAGCCTTGACATTGATTTTGAGCTTCACGGTGAACAGACACGCTCTTTTGAAGTTACCTATTAAAAATACAGTTTAGTTATTGACTTAGATAAGAGTTAGTGATATAATAAATCCGTAAAATAAATTCCGGAGGAAATAATAATGGAAACATTCAAAAAGATTCTCAAAGTTGTTGCTATCATCGTTGCAATTGCTGCTGCAGTAGCAGGCATTTATGTTGCAGTTACAAAAATCATTGAAAAGAAGAAAATCAAGAACGCTGATGACAGAGAAAACTTCGTTTCCTGCTCATGCGAAGATGTTGATTTCATCTCAGAAACAGTTGCTTAAAATTAAACATTAAGAGCCGACAAAAGGGTGCCTCACTTAGGTATTTAACAGGTTTAAATCCACTCTTTTCCGCTTATACTTCAC
This sequence comes from Acutalibacteraceae bacterium, assembly GCA_045544675.1. Taxonomy (GTDB): domain Bacteria; phylum Bacillota; class Clostridia; order Oscillospirales; family Acutalibacteraceae; genus UBA6857. The sequence goes on along the minus strand of JAZPZK010000031.1, from coordinate 99 downwards.
GAAAAAACCTCACAAGGCGTCAGCCTTGCGAGGTTTTTGCATTTTGTCTAAACGAAAAATATTTGAATTTAAACTGCCTTAGGCACCTGAATCATAATT
>JAZPZK010000030.1:0-23084 GCA_045544675.1 Acutalibacteraceae bacterium | reverse complement strand
TTGAGTAGATTTCTTGTCTTCCTAAGACCGCTTGGCCTCCGACTTCTTGTGCTTCTGTTTATCTTCTTCCTCCGTATCCCTGCGGGTAAGGAGCGTTTGCCGAGATTTGTTAAGAAGAGCGACGGTCTTGTCGCTCCGAAGAAGATGATGTGGGGGACTTATCTTATTGCTTTCATTGCTGCACTGATGGGCGTTGGCGGTCCTGCGGTCGTAGGCAAGGTCGAGCACGGAGTATCTATTATGTATTTTGTAGTGGCTCTTTCAAGCTTTACTATGTATTTTCTTCATAAGAAAGCGAACATTCATCCCTTCCGCATAGCTCCCCTGTTTGTCGGACTCGGTGGGTTCGGTTTTCTTGTAATGCTTGTGTCCGCATATGTTCCCGCACTTTCCTATGTCGCCTGTGCACTCATTGGATTCGGAATGACGGTATGTATGCTCGCTCCGCTTTACGGTGTGCCGATTATGAAAGCCTATCCGTCAAGATACATAGCCTCCGTAATTATCGGGCTTGCCATCACGGCGGTTCTTATCCATGCGGTTATTGCCGAGATGTTCCTCGGTGCACCTATCGCACTGTATATCTTTTATGCGGTTATCATGGCGGTGCTTGTGTTCGTTTTTATGCAGGTGGAGCCGTTCCTTATGTTTGCCCTTCGCCGTCGCATTGCTGACGAGGAGACCACTGTCGCAGCAGAGGCTGAGGAGCCTGCTGTTCAGGCTTCACAGACCGAGGCAAAAGTCGAATCCAAGGTCACTGCCGAGACAGATACTGCAGATGATCCGCTTTTAAAGCTCAGTCCGAAAAAGCGCGAGGTTGCGGAGCTTATCTGTATGGGCTATACCAACAGGGATATTGCAGAGGCTCTTGTTGTTTCCGAGCACACTGTGAAGGATTATGTGAAGGATATTTATTATGCACTTGATGTTCACAGCCGTATGGAGCTTGCTGCCCTGGTGAACAGTTACCGCTTGGCAACCAAGAAATAACAAAATCATTTTTACATTCGATAAATTCAGAAGATATAACCCGTAAATCGCAGCTACTCCTATTATAGTCCGGATTATCGCACCGAGCGTAGCACTTACCATAACGTCATTTACGGTAACTTCAGTAATTATTAATCCCGCAGGTAGTTGCCTGCGGGATTAGTTTGTTGTTACGGTTATAGTATTTTCGGTCTGTTTATACATATATCAGCTCATCGCATACGATTTTCGTAGCTCTATGCTGAATATTTCCCATTCTCTGCACCCATTCAAGCTGGTCTTGCTCTTTAAGTTGCTCTGTGATGCCTTCCGCTTCTTTCATCTGCTCAATCAGAAGGCCGTACATTTCATTTGCTTGTTTTTCTATCTCTGCACAGTGCTGATACAGCTTACCTTCCGCAAGTAGCACAGAAAACACTACTTTCTTGTTATTGGAAAGGTAATCCTTGTGCATCATGTCTCGCCTGCCGGCTCGGTCGGTTCGCCTGTTTGAGTGCCACCGGCACTCGCTCACCCCATTTGCCGAGAACGATATTTTCTTCAGGAACTTTAATATCTGGCAAATAAAAGTCTCCATGAAGACTGTAACGGATTCCTGTTTGTTCGTTTGTATAGTGCTTTTTGAGTTCCATAATCACATCATCCTTTCCTATTTTCCACAAAAGTATCGTATGCGAACCTTGCTCCGAGCCTAAATCCGACCATAAAGCTATCTGCACAGCAAATACTTGTAAAAGCAGTGCAAGAGCTTGTATAATCCGCAAACAAATCTTTCAATTCGTCGGCAAGTTTTTCATTAAGACATTCTTCCTTTTTAGTTAGTTGACTTAGTTTCTTTTTCATCTCTGCTGTAAGCTCGGATGAACATTCCTGCGGCTCAATGTTTCCATAATAAAACTGTTCAATAAAGTTAAACATATACTTTTACCTCGTTTGATTATTTTATTTGCGAGGATAAATGTAAACAGCGTATATGGTTGTTTTCTTGAATATCCTTAAGTGAGGTAATCCCCAACATGTCTGTAAGAAATATTATTAGTTTTCATATTATTTGTCCTTTCTTTTTACTCTGTTTAAGCAATGTAGGGAGTGCAGAATACTATGTTTAAAGCCGGTTTTACTTGTATTTTGAGTAAATCCCTTATGAACACTCGCACCAAAGCTCAGTAGTCGGAAGACTGCTGAGTTGTTTTTTTGTTGCTTTTTCAATAAATCCTGTCTATTAACTCCTTCATCTTGAAATTTCTTTATAATAATGATACACTTAAAAAAATACTTGTTCAGGAGTTATTATGAAAAAGGTTATTGTTGTATCAAAAACACATCTTGATCTGGGATTTACCGATTATGCCGAAAATATCAGAACGAAGTATATAAACAAATTCATTCCCGAGGCTATAAAGCTTGCACAGCAGGTTAACAGCGAAACAGAAAAGAATTTTGTATGGACAACCGGCTCGTGGATACTTAAAGAGGCTCTGCTTCACTCAGATGAAAACGCCAAAGCTCAGCTGAGGTCCGCTTTAGAGAACGGTGACATAGCTCCTCACGCAATGCCTTTTACTCTTCACAGCGAGCTTCTTGACTATGATACATTTGATTACGGACTCTCAATAGTTGACGGAATTGATAAAATCCGCCAAAGAAAAACCATCGCCGCAAAAATGACTGACGTTCCGGGTCATACAAAAGGAATTATACGTCCTCTGGCTGAACACGGAATAAAGCTGTTGCACCTCGGTGTCAACGGCGCTTCCGCACTTCCTGAAGTTCCTGAGTGCTTTTTGTGGAAAAACGAAGGTTATGAAATTGTTGTTATTTACTCAGGAGCCTACGGAGGCGCTTTCGAAAGTGAATTCATAGATGAGATTCTTTACTTTGATCACACACTCGATAATCACGGTGCCCCCTCCCCTGAAAAGGTTATTCAGAAAATCAACAACATAAAAAAGCAATATCCAGGGTATGAGGTTGTTGCGGGCACACTCGACGAATACGCCGAAGCTATATGGTCAGTACGCGATAAACTACCGGTATACGAAGGTGAAATCGGTGACACATGGATTCATGGCAGCGCAACAGACCCATATAAATCTGCCTCGCTCAGGGAGCTTATGTCACTTAAAAGCAGATGGCTCTATGATTAAAGGCAACGAAGAATACATTGATTTTTCCGATGCACTTCTCTGCGTTGCTGAGCACACCTGCGGTATGGATTCCAAAATTTATTTTTCTGACTACGAGCATTATCTTAAAAAGGATTTTCAAAAGGCAAGAAAGGCAGATAAGGTTAAAATCCGACATCCCTTCAGAGATTTCCCACAGAGCATTTTCCCGATAACAGGTCTTTTTGACGGAAGAAGAAAAAGGGGCTATTACAGCGTTATCGAGAAAAGCTGGAAGGAACAAAGAGAGTATATTGACCTTGCACTTTCAAAGCTTTCCGAAGAGCACAGAGCAGAGGCCGCAAAAGCTCTTACAAGGTTGATTCCTTCTTCGGCCAAGAATATCGAATGCTGTGAAATTCCCGAGGAAATAACTTGCGGCAAATGGAAATTCAGAGTCAACAAGAAAGGCGGCGCCGGTCTTTTAGCCTTCGGAGATGACATAATCATACGTGAAAATGACGAATCAGCAGTTGACTACTTTTCTTTTAACAATGACGACTATAATTATTGGTTAAGCCATTACACAAGAGATCTCAAGGCAACCTATAAATGGTCAATCGGTGATTTTGCAAGACCGTCTCTTAAATTTACCGACGGAAAATTCCCTGCAGGAAGATTTGAATATAAGCCTGAAATATGCTCTTTCAACGAAGAAAAAAACAGCATTACCGTAAATCTCAAATGCGATGTAAAGCTTTGTGAGGAGCTTGGCGCACCAAGACTTATTCAGATAGTCTATACCCTCACTGAAAAAGGTCTAAATATTGATCTGTCCTGGTACGGTAAGGACGCTAACAGAATAACCGAAGCAATTTATTTTCATCTGTTCCCGTCAGGTGATGTAAAATACATTAAGCTCGGCACTGCAGTTGACCCGTATAACATTGCTTCGATGGGCGGAAGAAACCTTAACGTATGCGAAAGAACCGAAATATCGGGACGCTATAAAATTACCAATATGCACTCCCCTATTGTTTCTGCCGGTAAGGGCAAAATTCTTCAGTTTGATAACAAATACGAAGACATCGGCAAAGACGGACTTACCTACGTGCTTTACAACAATGTCTGGGGCACAAACTTCCCCCTCTGGTATGAGGATAACGCCGGATTTGAATTCAGAATTGAAAAATCTGAAAGCTGACAGTGCATTATGACGTCAGTCGGATCAAAACTTGATTTCAGCTGATGTATATTGTACAATCAATAACATAAAAATCTTTGAGGTGAAAATATGATTTACAAACAATTTAAGGATAAAAAACTTTCCGCACTTGGTATGGGTTGTATGCGTCTTCCGACAAAGGAGGGTGACGATTCAAAAATTGATATGGAGCGCACCGCTGAAATGGTTGAATACGCAATGAAAAACGGTATCAACTATTATGACACCGCTTGGGGCTATCACAACGAAAACTCTGAGCCGGTTATGGGTGAAGTACTTGAAAAATATCCACGTGAAAGCTTTTTTCTTGCAACAAAATTCCCCGGATATTCTGCAGACAATATGGGTAAGGCTGCTGAAATTTTTCAGAAACAGCTTGAGCGCTGCAGAGTTGACTATTTTGATTTCTATCTTATTCACACCGTTTGCGAATCAAATATCGATAACTATCTTAACAGAGAAGAGTACGGCGACATTGATTATCTCATAAAGCTCAGAGAGCAGGGAAAAATCAGACATCTCGGCTTTTCTACACACGCTGACCTTGATACTCTTAACAGATTCCTTGATGTTTACGGCGAGAAAATGGAATTCTGCCAGATTCAGCTGAATTACCTCGATTGGTCAATGCAGAATGCGAAGGCACAGGTTGAAGCTGTAAGCAAATACAATATTCCTGTTTGGGTTATGGAACCTGTAAGAGGAGGTAAGCTTGCAAACCTTGATAAAAAATATGCCGAAGCGCTCAGAAAGCATCGTCCCGAAGAAAAAATTCCTGCATGGGCTTTCAGATTCATTCAGTCAATTCCCGAGGTTGTTGTTACACTTTCCGGCATGTCAAACTTCGAGCAGCTTAAGGAAAATATTGAAACCTTTGAAGAGGATAAGCCTCTTTCAACTGCAGAATTGCACACTGTTTTAAAAATTGCTGACTCAATGCAGGAAAAGAAGGCACTTCCTTGTACAGCCTGCCGTTACTGCACAGCCTACTGCCCTCAGCAGATTGATATTCCTTCTATGATAAGTGCATATAACAGTTATTGCTTCTCTGATGATGAGTGCGATATTTCTGCAGTTTCGCAGACAGAAAACGGCAAAAAGCCTTCAGACTGTATCGGCTGCAAAGCCTGCGAGGCGGTTTGTCCTCAGAAGATACGTATTTCTGAAGCAATGAACGATTTTGCATCCAGACTCTGATATGGCTGAAGTTAATAAAGACCTGAAAATAGCTGCCGAGCTTCTAAAAAAAGACGGATTTTCTTTCGTAGCAGTTAACGGCGAAAATATAATTACAAGCCGAAAAAGAGGTATTGCTCCCCTGCTTGAGCTTCTGGAAGAAGGCTCAACCCTCGAGGGCTATTGTGTCGCTGATAAGGTTATCGGTATGGCCGCTGCTTATTTGTATGTAATTCTTAAGCCTGACGAAATCTATGCTCTTACGGTAAGTGAACACGCCTTATCTGTATTTGAAAATTACGGATTTTCTGTCAGCTATGAAAACAAGGTTTCAGCTATAAGAAACAGAACAAATACCGGCTTTTGCCCTATGGAGCAAGCGGTTATTGATGCCGTTTCTCCCGATGAAGCACTAACTCTCATTAAAAAACGACTCAGAGAACTGAATCAGAAATAAAAAAGAGGTACTTTTAACCGCAAAGTTAAAAGTACCTTGTTTGTTTTATGCTAATCAGCCGTAGTAGGGTGTGTTCATCTGCATTGACATCTGCATTGCCTTGTTCTTTTCTTCTTTTTTGTCCTTGAGTCTCATAACAAGGGTAACAACATGAAGAGCTATAGCAACAAGTGTGATGAATGCGAGAAGCACAAGACCGCCGTCGTTTGTGCAGATGTAATCGTAATAGCCTATAGCATCATCGCAAACAACTGCGATGATAAAATAGCCGATGTAAGAAAATACTGCAACAGCAATCTGAGGAATCTGCATAAGGGTGTTGCCTAATTTAGGCTTAAGAACAGAAATCACGTTGAGGCCGATTGCTGCAAAATTGAGTAAAAATACAATAATTGTGATGAACACAAGCTCTTCTCTGTGAGCTCTGTCGCAGAATTCAAAAATGTTAAAGTTAATATAATATGAGCGAGCGCTGTATGAATAGTAGCTATAGTAATAGTAATAGCAGTTAAATACAGGGAAGAACCAGTAAAGAATAGTAATAAGCTGAACAACCGCAGCAGGAATATTGATTATTGATGCAAGCGGAAGCTTTGTCTTCTTATTAAGAGGCTGTGCAGACGGATAATATGTAGTTGCAGGCTGCTGATAGTACTGCTGATATTCAGGCTGAACAGGCTGCTGTACAGGCTGCTGATAATACTGCTGATACTCAGGCTGCTGAACAGGCTGCCGATAGTACTGCTGATAATCGGGCTGAATGGGCTGCTGTACTTCAACTTCAGGCTGTTCCGCTAAGGGTAACTGAATGCCACATGCTGAACAATTGGTTGCCTGATCCTCGTTGGGTGCGCCGCAACTTACACAAAATTTGGACATTTTTCTCTCTCCTTGATATTTCATTTTTTGGGAATATGCACTTGCCGGTATTCTATACAGTGGCAAATTTAATACATAATATCACATTTTTATCAGAATAACAACTATAAAAAAGAAACATTTATAAAAAATCGTACTTATTTATATTTTTCAAATAACACTTGCCAACATTTCAGATATGTGATAAAATATATTGATTTTACTATACCCCCTTGTATGAGGTGATTTAATGGCAAAGAAAAAGGAAAATATAAGAAATTTTTCAATCATAGCTCATATCGACCATGGCAAAAGCACACTTGCTGACAGACTCCTTGAAATAACAGACTCTGTAGCCAAGCGTGACATGTCTGCACAGATTCTTGACGATATGGACCTTGAAAGAGAAAGAGGTATCACAATAAAGGCTCACGCGGTTAAGCTTGACTATAAGGCTAAAGACGGTGAGGTATATGAACTGAATCTTATCGATACCCCCGGTCACGTTGACTTTAACTACGAGGTTTCACGTTCACTCGCTGCTTGTGAAGGCGCAGTTCTTATTATCGACGCGTCTCAGGGAATTGAGGCTCAGACTCTTGCTAATACTTATCTTGCGCTAGATCATGACCTTGAATTGGTTCCCGTTATCAATAAAATAGACCTGCCTGCAGCTGAGCCTGACAGAGTTGCTGCTGAAGTTGAAGAAATCATCGGTCTTGATTGCTCATCTGCTCCGAGAGTTTCAGCTAAGACCGGCGAAAATGTTGCAGATGTGCTTGAAAGAATTGTTGCAGATATACCCGCCCCCGCTGCTGCTGAAGATAACGCCCCTCTAAAGGCTCTTATTTTCGACTCTGTTTATGATAACTATAAGGGTGTTATAGTTTATGTCAGAGTTATACAGGGCACTCTCAAAGCCGGTGAAACCATGAAAATGATGGCTACCGGCGCCGAATTCAACGTAGTTGAGGTCGGATATATGAGAGCAACCGGACTTGAACCATGTAAAGAGCTTTCCGCAGGTGAGGTTGGCTATATCACAGCTTCCATAAAGACAGTTCGTGATGCTAAGGTCGGCGATACTGTTACAAAGCTTCAGAATCTGGCTTCTGAGCCTCTCCCCGGCTACAGAAAGGTTAATCCTATGGTTTTCTGCGGTGTTTATCCTGCAGACGGTGCTGACTACGAGGCCCTCAGAGATGCACTCGAAAAGCTTCAGCTTAACGATGCCTCTCTTTCATACGAGCCTGAAACCTCAGGTGCTCTCGGCTTCGGCTTCAGATGCGGCTTTCTCGGTCTTCTTCATCTTGAAATTATACAGGAAAGACTTGAAAGAGAATACAATCTCGATCTTGTTACAACAGTCCCTTCGGTTGTTTATAAAATTCATCTGACAGACGGCTCAGTTATAGAAATTGATAACCCCACACATTATCCTGCACAGGCTACAATCGATTACTGTGAGGAGCCTATAACAAATGCTCATATTTACTCCCCCAGCGAATATGTCGGAGCAATTATGGACCTTTGTCAGGACAGACGCGGTGTTTTCAAGGATATGAAATATATCACCACAGACCGTGTTGATATTCATTATGAGCTTCCTCTCAATGAAATTATTTACGACTTCTTTGATGCTCTTAAGTCAAGAACCAGAGGCTATGCCTCCTTTGACTATGAAATTTTCGAATACCGCCGCTCAACAATGCAGAAGGTTGACGTGCTTCTCAACGGAGATCTCATTGATGCCCTCTCCTTCATCATTCATACTGATAAGGCTATGGGAAGAGCAAGAAAAATTGCGGAAAAGCTTAAGGAACACATCCCAAGACAGATGTTTGAAATTCCTATTCAGATTGCCATCGGCAGTAAGGTTATTGCAAGAGAAACCGTTAAGGCAATGAGAAAAGACGTTCTTGCAAAGTGCTACGGCGGTGACATCACAAGAAAGAAAAAGCTTCTTGAAAAACAGAAGGAAGGTAAAAAACGTATGCGTCAGTTCGGTACTGTTGAAGTGCCTCAGGAGGCATTTATGGCTGTACTCAAGCTCGACGACAACGGTTAAAAGCAATATGACAGGAATATATATACACATCCCCTTTTGCAAAACTAAGTGTCCTTACTGTGATTTTTATTCCTTCAAAGCAGATGAATCTCAAAAGGACAGCTATCTTAAGGCTGTCCTTTTATGTCTTGAAAATTATTCTGAAAAAGTCAAAACCGAAATTGATACTGTTTATTTCGGCGGCGGAACTCCCTCCTGCTTTGGCGGGAAAAGAATATCAGAGGTTCTTTCCTGCATAAGGAATAACTACAGACTGATAAGTGACGCAGAAATTACTGTAGAATGTAATTCCTCATCAGTCGACGAGGAGCTTGTAAGCTGTTTATCAGGAGCAGGTGTAAACCGTATTTCAATGGGTATGCAGTCTGCAGTTGATAAAGAAAGGCTTGCCCTCGGCAGAGCTTCAGACAGAGAAAAGATAAAATCATCCGTTGAGCTTTTTAAGAGATACGGTATAGACAATATCTCGCTGGATCTGATGCTCGGTATCCCTCATCAGACAAAAGAAAGTCTTGAGGAAAGCATTGATTTTGTCTGCTCTCTGGAAGTAAAGCATATAAGTGCTTATATGCTCAAAATTGAGGAAGGTACCCTCTTTCATAAGCTTGAAAGATCACTTTCTCTTCCCGATGAGGACGAAGTATGTGAGCTTTACCTCTACACCTCTGAGCTTCTAAGGAACAAGGGCTTCTGCCACTATGAAATATCAAATTTTGCCCTTGACGGCTTTGAAAGCAGACATAATCTAAGATACTGGAAATGTGAAGAATATCTCGGTATAGGCCCGTCAGCCCATTCATTTCTCGGTGGAAGGCGGTTTTACTTTGAAAGAGATTACAATAAATTTCTCAGCTTTCCAACACCTGTTGATGACGGTGAAGGCGGCAGCGAAGAGGAATATATTATGCTTGCTTTAAGACTTAAAGAGGGACTGCAAAAGGATAAATTCAAGGCAATATTTAATAAGGATATTGATGAAAAAATCTTCATTAAGGCACGCACTCTTGAAAAAGAGAAACTGCTGACTGTATCCGAAAATGCAATAAGCCTCACAACAAAAGGATTTCTCCTTTCAAACAGCATTATTTCTTATCTATTGGACTAAGGAGTTGATTTTATGGAAAGATTCGGACTTGTTTTAGCCGGTGGCGGCGGCAAGGGCGCATATCAGATAGGTGCATGGAAGGCTCTTCGTGAAATGAAGGTCGCTTTTGATGCCATAATCGGTGTTTCAATAGGCTCTATCAACGGCGCCCTTATTGCGGCAGACGATTATGAAAAAGCCGTTGATATGTGGAAAAACGTTTCTATAGACAAGGGTATAAAAATCAGCAGTGAGCTTCCCGACCCCGAAAATCTTCTCAGCAAGAAAAACTGGGGTACTCTCTTCAGGGAGTTTGTGAAAAACGGCGGAATCGATGCCTCTCCTACTGCTCAGTTTATTTCTGAGTATATAGACGAGGATAAAGTAAGAAAAAGTATGATAGATTTCGGTCTTGTTACCGTACATCTTTCACAGACAAGCTCTAAGTATGAGCTTTTTCTTGAAGATATTCCTCAGGGCAAGCTTCTGGATTATCTTCTTGCCTCGGCAAGTGTTCCCTTTGCAAACAACATCGGTCCGGAGGGTGAAAAATACCTTGACGGCGGAGCATACGACAACATACCTGTTATGAGCCTTAAAAAAAGAGGCTACAACAAGCTTATCGTTATTGATATCTCAAACATAAAAGGCGTGGCACACAGCCTTGAGTTCATCAACTCACAGATTACCTATATCAGACCTTATGATATTTCTGACCTTGGTGCTACCTTCGACTTTGACGATGTCACGGTAGAAAAACGAATTCAGCTTGGTTACCTCGACGCTAAAAAGGCGTTTTCTGAGCTTTCGGGCAGAATTTATTATTTTCTTCCTTCAACCTTCCGTTCAATGGTTCATGAATACGGTGCCGACACTGTTCTTCAGCTTGAAGAAATAGCTCATCAGCTCGATGTTCCAAAGCTTGAAATTTATAACGCAGAAAGCTTTATTCTGGCTACAAAAAGTGCCTATGTTAAGTATCAGCAGGAGCTGGCAGATAAAAAGAAGGCTGAAGAAGAAAAGAAAAATCAGGAAGCTGAAAAAGCAAAGACAAAAGAAGAGACCGGTGAGAAGGAATGGGATTTCGGACTTTTCAAGGCAAAAATCAAAGAGAAGCACGAAAACAAAGAAAGCAAGGAAAACGATAATTCCTTTATACGTGCAACCTTCAAAAAACGTTTTTCATCAAAGAATCCGATTGAGGATTATCCCGACGCTATCGCAGTTCTTGATAATTTCATACTGTAATAATAAAAATACTGCTGCACATAAGTACAGCAGTATTTTTTAAATGTCGTTAATATCGTAGGGTGTTCTCTGATAAACGAAGTAATTGAGCCAGTTTGTAAACATAAGAGTACCGACGTTTCTCCAGGTCATCATCGGCTTTTTGGTCGGGTCGTCATCAGGGAAATAATTGAAGGGAACCTCTATATCAAGCCCTTTTTCCTTGTCACGGAAGTATTCCTTAGCTAAGGTATCCGCATCATATTCGGAATGTCCTGTTGCATAGAAGTTTCTGCACTCAAGGTCAGATACAAGATGTATGCCTGCCTGCTCAGAATAGGAAAGAATCTGCAGATCCTTGCAGAGGGCTACATCGTTGAAATTAACGTCAGTATGTCTTGAATGAGGCACGAAATAAGTATCGTCAAAGCCTCTCATAAGCGGATGATAAAGATCAAGGGGTCTGTGGGGAAATACACCGAACATCTTTTTCGGAAGGGTATGCTTTTTTATACCGTAGTGATAATACATACCTGCCTGAGCGCCCCAGCAAATGTGGAAGGTTGAATAAACGTTGGTTTTAGTCCACTCGAAGATTTCACAAAGCTCAGACCAGTAGTCAACCTCTTCAAACTCCATAAGCTCCACCGGTGCACCGGTGATAATCATACCGTCGTATTTCTTATGTTTGATTTCGTCAAATGTATAGTAAAACTTATTAAGGTGACTTTGTGAAGTGTTTTTCGACTCGTGAGTTGCCGTCTGAAGGAATTCAACATCAACCTGAAGCGGAGTGTTGCTCAAAAGACGAAGCAGCTGAGTTTCCGTTACAATTTTTGTAGGCATAAGGTTGAGAATAAGAATCTTAAGCGGTCTGATATCCTGACTCTGGGCCCTTGATTCTGTCATCACAAATATATTTTCCTTCTCAAGACTTTCTCTTGCAGGGAGTCTGTCATCAATTTTAATAGGCATTGTGCTTTCTCCTTATTGTTATTCTTCTGATATTATAACCGATGCAACAATTTATTTCAATAGCCCTTTTCAGATAAATTCAAGTATTCCTTCTGTAATCACCTCATAGCCGCGAACATTCGGGTGAAGTCCGTCATAGGTAAATTTTTTGCTGAAGCTGCCGCTTTCATCACAAAGCTTATCGTAAAGGTCGATGTAAAACACATTTTCCTCACGGCAGACGGCTTTTATAAGCTCGTTAAGAGGTATTATATCTTTGTTTTTCCTTTCTCGGTGGTCAATGACAGGATAAACCGACTGCACGGCAATTTTACATCCAGGACAGTGCTTTTTTGTTTCTGTTATCAGTTTTCTTATATTATCCGCAATATATTCAAGCGAAGCCTTGCAGGCAATATCGTTCGTGCCGATAAGATACACAACCTTTTCAGGCTCAAGACAAAGAACATTACTCTGAAGCCTTTCGAGAAGACGGTTGGTTGTGTCTCCGCTGATACCACGGTTATAAATCTTTTTTCCGCTTTCTTTCCTGTAGGCAGCGAAAAGCTCGTAATAATTATAAAAATCCGTAATAGAATCACCTGCAAGGACTATCTGCCCTTTTTTGCAGTGATTTTTATTGAGAAGGGCATAGTTATCGGCTTTGTTTTTCTTGCCCACATCATATTCGGTAGCTTTTTCAAAACGTCTGAGATTCATTTTCATCACCTAATTTATAAATTGAGGGACACCTGACGGCATCCCTCTGACTTATTTATTCTGCAATGCCGTAAGCCTCAACAAGGGCATCGTATTCATCCATTGAAATTGCAAGCACTGAGCCGTGTCTTGGCATAAGCTGGTTTACTGAGTATTTTGAACGCTGTACCTGACGGTAGTTGTGGAAGTCTCTGGTCATCTGAGCAAAGAATGTACCCTCTGAATATTCATCCATAATCATCATCCATGCATTTGTGCCTGTTATACGGTACATTGTGCTTCCTTCAACACCAAACCAGTTAAGAGAGCAGATTGTGTATTCCTCACTGAAGGGACCGGTTGCACTTTCAGATGTTACATAAGCAATTTTCTGTGTAAGGTCTTCCTTGAAGAAAAGATAATATAAATCTTCTTTTTCGTTATAGATCATATCGCCGTCAATACACTGCACACCCGTGAAGGTGGTGCCATCTTCCCTTGTAACCACCTCTGCTCTTCTGCCGTAAAGGTATTCGGGAGTGGTGAAGCTTCTGAAGTCCTCGGTATAGAGATAATAGTGCTGAGCAACATCCTCGTTAAGCGGTGTAGCAGGATCGTCCCATGTGGAAAGAGCAAGGTATACCATATATTTGCCTGCTTCTTCATCATAGATAACCTGAGGAGCCCAGGCTCTGTTACAGCCTTCCCAGCCCTCGAAATCACGTATATCAAGCACAAATTCATCTTCCCAGTTTATAAGGTCGTAGGATTTCCAGAATATAATTGCGTGATTGGAGGTCCATCCCTGCATCGCATCCATATCTGTTGCAACTATGTAATAGCATTCCTTACCTTCTTCATCAACAGCCTTGAAAATATAGGGGTCACGCACGCAGCCTGTACCCATTGTCTGATCGATGACAGCCTCGTTATTGTTAAGAGCGTCAAAGTTATAGCCATCGGTACTTACTGCAAGGTGTATTGTCTGCTGATCAGGCTCGTTACCGACAAAGTAGCAGAACACATAAGCGCCGTCCATACTTACTGCAAGATAAGCGTAATCATTGAAGGCATAATTGAAAAGATTGACGCCGATCATAAGAAACGCCATAAGGAAACGAATAATCTTTCTCATAGAAATTCTCCTTTTTATCTATTTGTTATATTGTAACATAAAATAAAAATTTGTAAATAGGTTATAAGGTTTTTAAAGCGTTAACAGCTCTGTTTTTTTCTTTTATTTCATTATTGTGTTTACATTAGTGCCGCTGTATGGTAAAATCAGGATATAACGGTAAAAGGGGAAATTCTATGAAAAACTGCGAAATCAACATACGTGATCCTTTTGTGCTTTATGAAGGCGGAAAATATTATATGTACGGCACAAGAGCAAGAAACTTCGGAAGAAAAACCGGCGGCTTTGATGTGTACATCTCAACCGACCTTGAAAACTGGAGCGCTCCTGTTGAATGCTTCAACTCCGAAAATCACGAAATGAACCACGAGGTCAACTGGGCGCCTGAAGTCCACAAATACAAGGGTGCTTACTATATGTTTGCTACCTTTACAAGGCAGAGTAATAATTTAAGAGGCACCTTTATACTTAAAGCTGATAATCCTCTTGGTCCTTTTGTACCTCACAGCAACGGAGTCGTTACCCCTGAGGAATGGGAATGTCTCGACGGAACTCTTTATATAAACCGTGAAGGTAAGCCCTACATTGTTTTCTGTCACGAGCATACACAGATAATTGACGGCACGATATGCTACCGCCCTCTTAGCGATGATCTTACTGAGGCAGAGGGTGATGCGGTTACAATGTTTAAGGCTTCATCCCCTTACTGGGCAGATGAAAGCGTAGACGAAAATGAACACAGAATTACTGACGGTCCCTTTATGTACCGCACAGAAACAGGTGAGCTTTTAATGCTCTGGTCTACATTTATCAAAAAGCAGTACGCTGAATGCCTTGTAAGATTCAATGACGGTGAGCTTGGTATGAATTTTGAACATCTGCCTCCCCTTCTTGACAATGACGGCGGCCACGGTATGCTTTTCAAAGGTGCAGACAAGCTTTATCTTACCTTCCATTCACCGAATAAAACAGATTACGAGCGCCCTAACTTTATAGAAGCTGAGGATACAGGTGACAGCATAAAGCTCATCTGATAAAAAACAGGTGTTACATCAACTTGCTTTTTGCGGTTTAATCTGATAATATTAAAGCAACAATTTTACAGGAGAAAAAATATGAAGCAGTTAAAATTCTATGTTATGGCAGACCCGCACTTTTTCGACTCAGCCCTCGGCTGCAGCGGCAAGGAATATGAGGACTTTATGCATTATGAGCAGAAATGCTTTGCTGAAACGGAAAGCATAAATAAAAGTGTGTTTGAATTCCTTAAAAAAGCCGACGAAGCAGACATCGTGCTCATCGCAGGTGATTTATCCTTCAACGGTGAAAAAAAGAGCCATGAGGGCTTTATCAAGTTGCTTTACGATTTAAAGAACAGCGGAAAGAAAATCTATGTTGTTACTGCTGACCACGACTTCAAATGGAAAAGAGAGGACACCTTCGCTTTCGGTGAAAACGGAAGATATTCGCCTGAACATACCGAAAGAGATGAGCTTTGGGAAATGTATAAGGACTTCGGATTCGGCGAAGCAATTGCTGAAGATAAGGAGCATCTTTCCTATGTTGCTCAGCTTTCGGATGACGTTCGTCTTATGGCACTTAACTGCGACTTAAAAAAAGACGGAAAATACCACTTTTTCGAGGAGCAGCATGAATGGATCAAGGAGCAGGCTGAAAAAGCAAAGGAAGACAATCAGACCATCATTGCAATGTGTCACTATCCCATTCTTCCCGGTCAGCCTTTATTCTCCCTTATCTCCCCTATGCTCATAAGGGATGCACATAAATTTGCTACCTTCCTTGCTGATAACGGCATACATATCATTTTCACGGGACATATGCACAATCAGAGCATAAATGAGCTCATAACTAAAAAGGGCAACAAGCTTTACGATGTTACAACAGGCTCAGTAATTGCTGACCCTGCTTTCATAAGACTTGTTACCGTTGAAGATGAAAAAACAATCGGCATAAAAAGCATTCCCACACCCGACTTTGAGTGGGACACCGATGACTGTAAGAAATATCTTTCAGATATGTTCGACAGAATGATTGTAAACATCATTACAGATATGCGTGACGACACCTTACGTGCTATGGGCAAGCTCCATATAAAGGATAAGGGTATGACCAGAAAGGGGCTTCGTCTTGCCGGTAAATTCATCTGCAAGGTAAAAATAGGAACTGTTTCAAAACTTCTTTTCCTCAGATGTGATAAAAGCATTAAGAAAATGCGTATGCTTGACTATGCTACAGAGCTCGTACGCGGTGTGTTTGAAGGAAACCAGAGCTTCGTAGAGGGTACTCCCAAGGGCGATTTATGGCTCAGACTTCTCAAAAGAATCAGATTTATTCTTAAGAAGATTGAAGTCAAGGGCTGGGACGGTAAAAAAGCCGATCTTTACGACCTTCTTAAAAACACCGCAGGCAATTACGGCATTGACGACTACAACGCTGTTCTTACGATTAAATAATACAATCCCCTCAGTTAAAAAGGCTGAGGGAATTTTTCATATATAACAAAATTCAATACTGAACACTTAATAAAAAACTTTAAGCACCCCCGTTAACGGGAGTGCTTAAAGTTTTTTCAACTTATATTTCCTTGAGACCTGCTTCACAGAGCATTTTATTGACGGTACGCTGATCAACCCAGAACACAACTTCAAACATTGCAAGAGCTGTGAGAATATGCCAAATTGAATGACCGTGAATGTTTCCGAGCAGGAAAGTATTTATTTCATTGTCGCCCCAGATTGAGGTTATTATGAATGCCGCAAGGAAGGTGAGAATAATAAGAACAAAGAGAATTTTTTCTGATGAGACCATCTTTTTGAAGTTGGCACCTAAAAGATACAGAATAGGAAGTGCGGTAATAAAGCAACCGAACTCTGCAAGCGAAAGTCCGCCGGTTTTACCGTCCATGGGAGCTCCGCCTCCGCCGATGTAAAGCGGTCTGTCGTGAAGCACGAAAACCTCATACGTAAGCACCGAAAGAACAACAATCATTATTGCTGTTACAGCTATCAGGAAAATGTTACGCTTTTTCTTTTCTTCTGCTTTCTGATAGAACTCAAAAGCAAAGCAGCAAACGCCCGACCAGGCAACAAGCTCTGTGAAGGACATATCAATGTAGCTTGCAAAAAGCTTTGTTGTAAGAACGCCCGGCTGGAATTCTCCGTAGTTTGCCGTGTGCATACCTACAGAGGTAACTGACATAAACATATAAAGAAGAATGAATATGTACCAGTACCACTTTTTGTTCTTTTTAATGAGCATAATCGCTATACAGATGAATGCCGCAAGGGTATAAACCCAGTTTGTCTGAACTGCTGCATACTGAGCACAGTATTCAGCGAGAGTTGTTCCGCCTTCAAGAACTATATCCTTGAATGACGGCCAGTCAATAAAGTTAAATTCCATAATTTCTCCTCCTTTGTATCTTAATAATAAACTCTTTTTCACCATTTTTCAATATTTTTCTGCATTAAAATTCATTAATTTGACAAATAAGCAAAAAAATTAATTTTTAAGCGGAAATTTCTTTAGATTTAGTGAGGATGAAAACTGAAAGTTGAGTTTAATATTGACTTCGAGCAGTTTATGGTGGGGTTGGATAAGGTGGCGTAAACTAAAAAGGACTTGACAAACTAAATTCAATGTGTTATTCTTGTCAAAATTCAATTTGAGGTATTATTATGAACGCATATCTTCTCAAAAAACTTGATATGGATATGAATTGGCTTGCACAGGATGATTATCATTCATCAATGGGCAGGCTTATACCTCTATATTCATTTCGGGATAGATAATATTATTTTTCCATATGTTTATAACGGTGTAAGTTGCTGCAGAAACTTACACCGTTTATTTTTATATTCAAAGGAGGATTTCACTATGAAATTACTTAACTTAATCAAAAAGAGACTTTTCAAAAATCACCGCGAATTTACAGGAGATTATCTTGTTGATTATTACAACACTCACGATGAAGATGTTCGTCTTTTATCCAAGCACGGCAGAGTTGAATTTCTGACAACTGTGAAATATATCGAGCAATACTTGAAAGACGGTATGAAGATTATTGAAATCGGAGCCGCAACAGGCAGATACTCTCATTATTTTGCTCAAAAGGGCTTCGAGGTTGATGCTGTGGAGCTTATTGAGCACAATATTGATGTTTTTAAAACTAAAACATTGCCCGGTGAAAATGTCAGAATTAAACAAGGTAATGCTCTTGATTTATCTGAATATCCCGATAACAGCTATGATATAACACTTTTGCTCGGACCTATGTATCACCTCTATACATTTGAAGAGCAGAAAAAAGCACTATCGGAAGCAATCAGAATCACAAAGCCTGACGGCTATATATTTGTTGCTTACTGTATGCTTGACCCTTCAATGTTCGGTTGTTTCAAGAATAACAGAATAGACAAACTGATTGAAGACGACGAATTTGACCCCGTTACCCTTGAAGCACATTTCCCTCCACACGGAATTTTTAAGGTGTATAGCAAAAATGAAATATTTGATTTAACAAAGAGTTTTGGTGTGGAACGGTTACACTTTGTTGCTACTGACGGTTATACCCGTCATATGAAAGAAGCTGTTGACCAAATGGATGAAAAAACCTATGAATTATATCTTAGATACCATTTTTCAACTTGCGAAAGACAGGATTTGATCGGCATGTCACACCACACTCTTGATGTTTTGAGAAAGGAGTAACCTATAATGACAAAAAAACAAATAGAATACATAAAAAATACTCCCGTTATCGAAACAGAAAGATTGATTCTTCGCCCTATTACACCTGATGATGCAGATGCGGCTTTTGTATGGTTGAGCGATGAAAAGGTTAATAAATTTATGCCCTATAATCTTTATAAAAACATAGATGAAGTATTGCGTTGGATAAATGTAATACTCCCCGATGACAGTAATTTTCATTGGGGGTTTGTGCTTAAAGAAAACAATCTGCTAATCGGCAGTGGTAGCATAGGTCCACACAAAGGCAACCCTGATGAGTGGGGATTCGGTTACAATATTCGTTATGACTACTGGAACAAAGGTTTAACCACAGAAGCCACAAAAAGAATGATTGAATTTGCATATAAAGAACACGACATAAAAGACTTTGTAGCAGACCACGCTGTTGATAATCCTGCTTCGGGTAGAGTTATGGAAAAGTGCGGCTTAGTATTCGACCATTATGGAGAATACATTACCTTCGACGGTACACAGACTTTTAAGGCAAAATTCTATAAAATGCATTTGGATTAAAGTATAAAAAAATCCACCAAGAAAAACTCCGCACACGAATGTGTACGGAGTTTTTCTTGGTGGAACATAGAGAGGATCGAACCCCTGACCTCTTGACTGCCATTCAAGCGCTCTCCCGATACACACAAAAACGCACCCCATATTCTCCACTTCAAGCTTTAAAAAACTCTTCGATCACAAAACGGTACAGCTATAATGCATACTGATATTTTCTGCATTATCAGTAAGTGCATAAAAGTTAAAAACTTTTTGCTTTTAAAGGCTTGTAAAATATCGGTTTTTTCTCACCGACTTTAACCATTTCGCGCGCAAGTAACTCTCTCATTTTTCTTAAGACATCAATGTATTCTTTATCATTTACAAGGTTATGTCTTTCGTTAGGATCATTTTTCAGGTCATATAAAAAATCATCATAATAAATCCGCGCGCTATGTTTAATATTTCCCGGTCCGAGTGCTTTGGCAGAATACTTCCAATCCTTTGTTCGTACTGCCCTGCCGACTTGTGATTCACTGATTTGAATAAAAACACAATCTCTTTCAGGAGCATCTTGCCTATTAACAGGCAGAATATTTCCGGAATAGACTTTCGGTATCTTAATTTTTGCAAGACTCAGAAGCGTAGGAGGAATGTCGATAAGACTGACAAGACAATCCATAATCCCGCCTTTATCTACGGCACCGCCACCAAAAACAAGGGGGGTATGTATACTCGAATCGTGACAGCTGCGTTTATATTCGGCATTTCGTGTTTTAAAATGACAACCGTGGTCACTTGTGTAAACGATAACTGTATTATCATACAAACCTTTATCCTTCAAGGCTTTAACAAGCCTTCCGACATTTTCATCAAGGGAATGAATAGCAGCGAGATAATCCGGATACTCTTCTTTGTAATTACCCTTAAGAAATGTTAAATCCTCCGGTAAAGGATAGTCACGAAAATCATCAACTTTATCTGTCGGTCCTTCAAAATGACCTCTGTCATTCTGGTGGTGTGGCTCAAGTTGTGAAACAAACATAAAGAAAGGCTTTTCGCCGCTATGGTTATTTACATATTCAACCGCAAAGTCATTTATACAATCCGCTCTGTAACCATTAAAATCAATCTGATTACCGTTACCGTCAAAAACATATCCGTCATAACCGTGCGAGGTAAACTCCAAAACATCCGACGCACGCCAATATTTATAGCCGCCTTGTCTTTCCTTAGGAACAGCTGTTTTTTCGCAATGAACACCGATGCCCGCATAACGGTCTGAAGCAAGATGCCATTTTCCGATATACGCTGTATCATAGCCATTTTCATTAAAATAATCAGCTAAAGTTTTTGTATCTTCTTTCAAAGCAATCCCGTTCCAATAGCAACGGTTTTCAGTTGCAAACTGACCTGTCTGCAAACAGGCGCGGGCAGGGCCGCAAACAGGCTGGCAAGTAAAAGAATTCTCAAACAGCACTCCTTCTTCTCCTAATCCCCAGACATTAGGCATAAGGTTGCTGTTCAGAGTGTCCCAGCGCTGTTGATCGGAAAAATATAGAATAATATTAGGCTTCATTTTTTTCTCCTTAATATTTATTAACATTGTCTGTATATCCGTCAGATGTATTACTGTAAAGATTGTAACACAAATACATCAGTGTTTCAATAGAGACTACATAATAAAGCTCCGCACACTAATGTGTACGGAGCTTTGGTGGAGACGGAGAGGATCGAACTCTTGACCTCTTGAATGCCATTCAAGCGCTCTCCCAGCTGAGCTACGCCCCCATATCATACAACCTGTCAGTTGCCTTGTTGCCCGATTATATTAACACATACACCGGACTTTGTCAATAGTTTTAAGCTATTTTTAGCAGCAAGATGACCGATGTCACCTTGCTGCCTTATCTGCCTTTTTAAGCAATGTAGCTATCGGTACAATAAGAAAGCCGCTGAAGAAATTACCCGTTCCGTGCAACACATCAAACACCGATCCTGCAGCTATCCATGTAAGCATACCTTTGAAATCAAGGCCGAAGAACAATGCCTGCGCCGGTGCATACAGTATGCCATATAGGAAGCCGTGAAGTGAACATACCGCAACATATACTGCGACCGCTACTGCTTTTGGCATATTTTTCGGAAGAAGCATCGTTACCGCCCAAAGGATTGTCCATATATATAAATAAGGTATCCACCAGGTGTTAAAGCCTCCGAAAAGTCCTGTAAGCAGAACAAAAACATAGATCGGATACAAAGCCTTTTTACGGTAAACCAATGTTATTGCTACAGTAAGCGCACCGATAAGATGTATGTTCGGCAGGGCTTCCATTATAAGCTTAGAGCAATACATCAGCGTGCCGAGCATACTGAAAATTGCAGTTTCTTTTACACTAAGCTTCATTATTCTGCCTTGAAAGAGTATGCTGCTCCCTCAGTTACATCGGTCATATCAACGCCTGTTGCAGAAAGCTCGCCGTTAACATAAAAAGCCCAGTATTTACCGTCTTTATCATAGTCAAGTGTTTTACCGTCTACTGTTTTTACATAAAGGCCGTAGGGACCGTCTTCACCTGCAATAAGGCCTTCATCAATGAGTGCCTCACCAACCGTCTTCTTGTCGGTTTCTACGGTGAAATCCTTTTCGTTACCGTCAACGTCAACAACAGTAAATGTAAAGCTTACCTTTTTCTGCGGTGCTTCTGATGTTGTTCCAGCTGCAGAGGAATCGGCATCCGTATTTGTGGTTTTGTCCCCCGAGCAGGCAGCAAAGCTCATAAGCATAATGAGCGCGATTATGATTGCTGTTAATTTTTTCATTGTTTTTACTCCTTTGTTATCGTTTTTTGTCTTGTTTTTTAAGTAATTCTTCTTTTTTTCACAACATCCTTTCAAAAAAATACTTCCCACCCATGCATCGGTGAGAAGACAACAAAAGAGACCTTCAGTCTGAAGGTTGATTCGTTGCACCTCTCATTACCCAAAAGTGCGGTACGATATATCTGACAAAGGAGCATTCCGACTTACGCAAAGCGATTACGGCAATGGTTGTTGCTCAGGATTTTCACCTGTATTTCCTCATTTGTCGTGCTTATTGTAACACAATTATTTCCTTCTGTCAATAACATATATGATTGAAATTACTACGCCGTTATAAATATTACATTTGTTATACAAACACTTGAAAAACAAGGATAACGGAATCACAATCAGGCTTGAAACCGATTATCCCTTCAATAATAAGATGCACTATTATATCGATACAGAAGTTTATGCAGATGGAAACACTTACACCAGCACTCTTGAATGAACTGATTGAGAAAATTTAAGTCCATTCTATTGAGTGTAAGGGAAAGAACAAAATACAGAGGATTGTTATTCACTACCGCTTTATCAGGGTTATTGAAAAGCCTGTTAAAGAGGAAAATATAGTCCTTGAAGCAAGACAAGGCGTTGCCGTGGAATATCTCACGGCATAACAAAAAAGAGCAGGCTACAAACCTGCTCGATACATAACAATTTAAACTTAGAGGAAATGTAAAAAAAGAAAAGTGAGTATTCACTTGTGTTATGAATACTCACTATGGTCGGAGTGACGGGGTGCGGGTGTCCGGTGGACACCTCTGTGCACAGCACAGAAGCACCGACCGAGGCGGCAGCCGAGACCTTGAACCCATGGCTACCAAGAAAAATATAGTCGTCTCACTCGCTTGGAGCGCTTCGTGATACTCCTTATTTTTCTTCTTTCTCCGCCTTCCTTTATCCGCCACAGGCGGCGGTCGGCTCCGAAACCTGGTCCCTCACTTTGGTTCGGGACCAATCGGCCAAATAAAAAAGTACC
>JAZPZK010000029.1:0-4343 GCA_045544675.1 Acutalibacteraceae bacterium | reverse complement strand
GTTTTTATTGGCTCTTTTCCGCTTAAACATTACGAAAAACTCCCGAAATACGCGAGTATTACGGGAGTTTTATCATTTCCTTTAAACGAAAAATATCTCAATAAAAACTGCTTAGCACCTTAAAATTCAGATAGTTTTGATACAGAACAAGGCGAAAAGCGCAGAAATCCTTGCCGGATTTCGAGCATTTTTAACACAGTTATGCTCAAAAATAGCGAATTTTAAGGCTTAACTTCCTTATGAAGTGCCGCCCTTTGCAACGGTTTTATTTGATATTTGTTAACTGAAAAGATTGGGAAGCTTAATACCCTGGAAGGCTTTGTTAAAGGTTGAGTTAAAGAGGTTGAACATCTGTATAAAGAAGTTTTTGATTGAAACAAGCACCTTTGTAAATGCAGACTCAGGTATTGTTTCATCATCGTGAAGCACCTGAGGAGCAATAGTTATTGTTCTCTCACCCTCTGCAAGAACATAGCAGTTTTCGTCGGCAACAGCTGAAGAATCAAGATAAATGGTAACAACACCATTGCTGTTGGGGAAAACAGCCTTACCGTTAATGTTGTAAGCAACAGTATTGGCACCCTTAAGCTTGACAGTAACCGTTGTACCTATCGGGTACTCCCAACTTGAACCCGCATACATATCAGAGCCGTTTACGGTGTAATAATCTGATAATTCGTTCTTTGCAAAGTTAATGTTAACCATATTTCCGGTATCAACACCGTCAAAGCATACGTAAACATCAACCATCTTTGAAAGATACGACCAGAGCTTTGTTGACATAAATGCTGAGTTGTCAGTATGTATAGCAACACCCTTTGTGCCAACATTTGTAACCTCTGAAGAGCAACGGGTTTTAATATCCTTTATGCCGTAGAAATAAACGTCCTTAAGTGCTGTGCAGCCGGCAAAAAGGATTGACATATCGGAAACACCCGATAAATCCCAGTTGCTGAAGTTTACACTTTCAAGCGCTGTACAATTCTGGAACATATTAAGATTATGGATGTTCTTTGTGTATTCGCAACGGCTGAGGTCAACACTTCTGAGTGAATAGCAGTCCTTGAACATATATTCAATACCGTTATTGCCTATTGCCTCAAAGCTGAGAGCAGCATCGAAGGATTCAAGAGACTTACAGTCGTTGAACATATAGGTCATATCGGAAACCTTCATAGTGTCAGCTGAGCCGATAATCGTTTTAAGCTTGGCTGAATCCTTGAACATAAGGGACATATCTATAACCTGAGTTGTATCGATCATGCTGAAATCAAAGCTTTCAAGACCTGAATTCAGGAACATACCCTTCATATTCTTTACACCTGAAGTATCAAAGTTTTCAAAACCGATAATTTCCTCAACACCTGTATTTGCAAAAAGATATGAGCTGTTACTGTTTGCTTTGACCTTTCCGTTGGCTGCAATATATAAATCATATCCGCCGATTTCGAAAGTAATCTTACCTAAAACAGAACCGTCACCTGCTGCAGATAAGTCATACTCCTCAAGATAGGTAACATTCTTCGGAAAAGCATCAAGGCTGTCAAGGAAGAAAACACGGTTGATACCGGTTTCATACACTTCAGCATGGAAGTCATCCTTGGAAACTGAGCTGTAGCTTTTCAGAACTCCGGTGCTGTCAGCGGCAAAAGAAATAACAGAAAAGCTCATAACAAGCACTGCCGCGAGAAAAACCGAAAGTGACTTTTTGATTATTGTTTTCATAATCTTACCTCCCGATAAGCTCGAATTTTATTCACTATAATGATACCATAGGTTTTGAGGATTGTCAAACTAAAATAAAGAAGTTAAAATGCAAATTAAGCAATAAGGGCGGCACTTCATAAGGAAGTTAAGCCTTAAAATTCGCTATTTTTGAGCATAACTGTGTTAAAGATGCTCGAAATCCGGCAAGGATTTCTGCGCTTTTCGCCTTGTTCTGCATAAAAACTATCTGAATTTTAAGGTGCTAAGCAGTTTTTATTGAGATATTTTCGTTTAAAGGAAATGATGAAACTCCCGTAATACTCGCGTATTTCGGGAGTTTTTCGTAATGTTTAAGCGGAAAAGAGCCAATAAAAACCTTAACTTCCTTATGAAGTGCCGCCCAAGCGTTGCGTTTTATTTCTCAATACAAAAAGCACCCACCGAAGTGAGTGCTTTTTTCCGTTTATAGCTTTTTATAAAAAGTTAAAATAGAAGCGGAAGATTATTCTTCTTCCTTTTTCTTCTTGAGGCAAACGAATGCTGCGCCGGATGCTACTGCGAGAGTGCCAAGTGCTACTATTACTGCAGATGTATCACCTGTCTTCGGGGGGGTTGTTGTTACAACAGGAGGTGCTGTTGTTTCTTCAACCTTACCGATAAATCCGATGTACATGTTTGCGAAGAAGTTTACGATATCGTTGTCGAGTAAGCCTTCGATTGTTGTTGTATCAAGGCCGAGACTTTCAAGACAGCCAAAAATCATATCAGCAATTGTTGCTGTTGTCTGAGTTGCTGCTGCTGCAAGATTTGCAATATTGAATTCGCCTGTTTCGTATGAAGCAAGGTCAATACCGTTACCGCCGAATGTACCTGCAACTGAGCTCATAAGTGATTCAATACCGCCATCGGAAAGAGCACCGACTAAACCGGTAAGAATGCTTGCAGTTTCTTCTTCAACGGGAATAAGGCTTACAATAGCAGAAAGATCAAAGCTGTTTGATGATGTACCGTCACCTGAGTTTGAAGCCTGAACTGAGTTCATATCCTTAAGTACGCCTTCAATCTGATCAACTGAAACACCGTCGTCACCTTCAAAGCTGTCTACGATTGCTTCAAGATCGATATCCTCGAGATCAAGGTCGCCTAAGATAGTCTCAAGATCATCAGCTGTAAGACCGCCAAGGTCAACACCCTCTAAGAGATCGGTGATTGATTCATCAGCTGCTACCGCTGTGGGAACAAGCATACATACGCAAAGCATAACTGCAACGATCATACCAAGAAACTTTTTCATTTTCTATCATTCCTTTCTAAAGATTTATATAAACAGCCACAGGCTGAAAATATACACTTTATTTAAATTATTATACTACATCTTGTGCAATATTACAATAGTATCTGCGAAAAAAATCAAAATTTTACCATGTAATATATACATCAAGGCCGGATGTTGTAAAGTTTTCGCCTAAAACGTAACCGTTTTCCTTAAGAGCACCGCAGATTGAAACAAGCATTGCATAATCCTTGGCTGTAATACGGCAGGCAACTGATATTTCAGAGCGGTCTGCAAAGCTTTCAAGTCTTCCGGGGATAAAGCCGGTGCACCACCAGTATTTGCCGTATTCTCTTGTATAAATCTCTTCGCCGTTACGGTAGCCTGTCATTGACATATACAGTGCATCTTCGTTGCTTGCTGCATCGTAATGCTCAACTGATCTGTCTGTAGGCTTTGTGTAAACACCGATTTCATTACCGATGAACAGATAACCGTACTGACCCTTCCAGAACTGGATAAGCCAGTCCTTTCCGCCGTACTCGAACTTAAGTCTCATTGTATCCATATAAATTGATACGAAGGGAGCACCGAGGTCGTATAATTCATTGTAGCCGCCCTGACGCTGCCAGGGGTCTGAGCTTGTGTAATAGTAATTACCTTCGGGATCATACTGATATCCGCCAAGACCGTTATCAAAAATCGCTCCGTTTTCCTGGTCGATAAGCTGGTTTCCGGTAGTCGGATTTGATGATGTTGAAGGCTTTGAGCTTGTTGTCTGACCGGAGGTAGAGGGCTTTGCGGTTGTTTCAGCCGTTGTTTCTTCAGCGGTTGTTTTTTCCTCTGTGGTAGCTTCTGTGGTATCCTCAGTATTTCTGTCACTTGTTGTTATAACAATTGCCGGCATATCACCTGAGGTTGTTGCCTGCGTATGCTGAGAGGGCTGTGTCGGCTTAAGAGTTGTATTTGCTGTAGGTAAAGCGTCATCGCTTTTTGCTATGGCGCTGACTCCGATAAAAGAGCCGAGACAAACCACAACCAGAGCAATAATTACCAATATTGCTGATTTGTTTTTTTCCATTGACATAGATTTATCCTCCGAAAAACTGCATAGGTACAGATAATATTTCACATTTTAATACATAGTATAGATTAGCAGAATTTTCTGAAAAGGTCAAGTGAATTTAAAATTATTAACAATTATTTTTATAAAAAAAGAGCAGGAATTAGGGTGGCTCACTTAGGGATTTAATAGCCTGAAACATATTCTTTGCGTATAAATGCGTTAAAATGCTTGAAATACGCAAGTATCCCTTCACATTTTGCCTTTTTCTGCATCCGAAATAATTATGATTCAGGTGCC
>JAZPZK010000028.1:0-4408 GCA_045544675.1 Acutalibacteraceae bacterium | reverse complement strand
GGTGACCTCATCCTTACCAAGGATGCACTCTACCGACTGAGCTATATCAGCATCTGTTTTTAACAGCTTGTTGATTATACAACAATTATTCGCCGTTGTCAACAGAATTTCCGAATTTTTTTATCAAAGTTGTTTATTTGTCATCTGCAAACAAAAACTCCTTCACATTATACTCCCCTGTTACCGGATTGCGGTTTTCATAGTCGCAGTAAACAGCTTTGCCTTCACCGTATAAAATCGCAACGGTACGGTTTACTCCTTTATTTATCGGGTCGGATTCTTTTATGAGGTTTCTGATTTTCTTCATATTAATGTCTGCTACCTTGAGCCTTTCGGGTATTACGCCCGAGTTGTTGGTGGCAATGCGGTCGTAAATCATTGCATTGCGTAAGCCCGTTTTATCCGTGCCGTCAAGTGTGACGAAGTAGTCAAAGGCAAGGTTTGTATATCTGTCAAGAGGAATACTCCTCTTTTCGCCGATAGCTTCAAGGTGTAAAGCGAATCCGTAAAATAAAGCGTAAGGGGTAATACCGGTCGCCTTCAGCACATAATCAAGTGTGCGTGTGAAACGTCCGCTGTTATAAAGACGTTCAAGCTCATTTTCTGCCTTGTGAAGCTTCTGCAGCTCTTCGCTTGTTATAAAGGGGGTTGAAATAACCTCATAGGGCGGTTCCGCGCTGTAATGGCCTGGATATTTATCTCTGTTTTCTGCCATATCCGAGCCTTTGAGAATCTTCAGAAAGCCCAGCTGAAGCATATTTGCTTTTAGCGCATAAGCCTTGTTGAAGCCTTCAATGAAGCTTTCGTAGCTTTCCTCGGGCAAGCCTGCGATGAGGTCAATGTGTATATGACAGTTGCCGATGGACAAAAGCTTTTCTACATTTTCCGTTACCTTTTTAAGATTGCTCTTACGGTTGATAGCCTTAAGCGTAGCCTCGTTAAAAGACTGTATGCCGACCTCAAACTGCACAGAGCCGACAGGAAGCTTTCCGATAATATCAAAAAGAGCTTCGTCAAGCAGATCGGCGGCAATTTCAAAATGAAAGCAGACTCCTTCAGGTATAGCCCTGCCATACTGCTCATAAATAAAGTTCAAAAGCTCAGCAGCTCTCTTTTTATGGCAGTTAAAGGTACGGTCAACGAATTTGATTGTTTTTGCTCCCATTGCCGCAAGATGTACCATTTCGTTTTTTACTCTTTCAAGCTCAATATAACGCACATCACCAAGTCTTCCCGAAAGGCAGAACGCGCATCTGAAGGGACAGCCTCTGCTGCTTTCTATATAGGCAATTCTGCCTTCAAGAGTATTAAAATACTCCTGACAGTAGGGAGATATGCTTTCATCGGCTTCAGGCTGTCTTTCGTCTATATGAAAGCCCTCCTGTGTGCGGTATGACAGTGCGGGAATATCTGTACAAGAGCCGAGATAAATGTTATTGAGAAGCTTTGGCACCGTCACCTCACCCTCACCTGAAAGCACATAATCAACCGAGGAATGCTCACGAAGCAGCTGTTCCTGACAGTAAGATACCTCAGGACCGCCTAGAATAATTATTGTGTCGGGGTTTGCTTTTTTTATTTTATCGCAAAGGGTAAGCACCCTTTTTATGTTCCATATATAGCAGGAAAAAGCAACAGCATCACTTTTATATGAAAGTATACGGCTGAGAAGAGCTTCATCCTTTTCATTTACGGTACCTTCGCTGACCTCGGGTATTATCTCTTTGCAGCAATACTTACGGCAGGCAGTAAAAAGACACCAGGGTGCAAGTGAGGAATGTATATATTTGGAATTAATCGAAAAAAACAACACCTTCATACCGTTCAATCCTTTCACTTATTTCGCACATATCATACCATAAAAGATATCCGTCTGCAAACCGTAAATACATTTTTATATCTTTTCAGGCAATAAAAAAATAATGCTGTTTACTTTTCCTAACAATTTATTAACATTAGAGCGGTATAATACATAAAAATACTGTCGAGAGGTACAGAAAATGTTTAAAATTTTGGTTCTTGAAGATGACAGAGAATTAAATCGCAGCGTATGCTCCTACCTTAACCAGAACGGCTATGATGCAACATCTGCCACATCGGTGCAGAAGGCCTGTGAGGCTATGGACGGCAACGTTTTTGACCTTATTATCTCAGATATTATGATGCCCGAAACCGACGGTCTTGAATTTGCAAAAAGCGTAAGACTTACTGACAAGGAAATACCTATAATCTTTATGACCGCAAGAGACGACTTTTTTACAAAAAGAAAGTCCTTCAACGCCGGTATAGATGACTATATGGTAAAACCCATTGACCTTGAGGAGCTCCTTCTGAGAATAACCGCTATTATGCGCAGAGCCAAAATCAACTCAAGCAAATGCCTCACAGTAGGCTCTCTTACGATGGATATGAACGAGAGAACAGCTAAAACTGACGGCGATGAAATTCCGCTTACCGCAAGAGAATTCAACATACTTTATAAGCTTCTTTCTTACCCCAAGAAAACATTCACACGTTCTCAGCTTATGGAGGAATTCTGGGAAAGTGAAACCTCGTCAAGCCCGAGAACCGTTGATGTTTATATGGCAAAATTAAGAGATAAATTCTCGCACTGTGAGGACTTTGAAATTGTAACCGTACACGGTCTGGGTTACAAGGCGGTGATAAAATGAAAGCAACACGGCCCAAAAAGGATAAAAGAATAAAATACAGCTTGTTTTCCTTTTTACGTTTTGCGCTTTTTCTTGCTCTGACGGGCTTCGTTGTCACCTGCAGCTTTCTGCTGTTTTTCAGTGACAAATTCAGCGAAGAATCCATTCTCATTAAAGATAACACCCTGAGCGGAAGAGCTGTCTATGCCGCTTTCAACATTATTTTTATCTGCGTTGTTCTAAGCGTTATTGATGTAGTAAAAAGAAAGATTTCAATTGAAATTCCCGTAAGAAAAATTCTTGATGCTACGCACAGAATCACACACGGCGATTTTTCCGCAAGGATTATACCCCGACGCAGAAAGAAAATGAAAAACGAGCTTGATATTATCATCGATGATTTCAACATCATGGCTGAAAGTATTTCTCAGACGGAAACCCTTAAAACGGATTTCATAGCCAATGTTTCTCACGAAATCAAAACTCCCCTTTCAGTTATCCAGAATTACTCGGCTATGCTTCAGCAGGAAAATATTTCCGATGAAAAGCGTATTGAATATGCAAGCGGACTTTCGACAGCCTCTAAAAACCTTTCTGAGCTGATAAGCGGTATTCTCCGACTAAGCAAGCTGGAAAATCAGCAGATATTTCCCGAAACGGAAAAATATGACCTTGGCGAACAGATCTGTGAGGTTATGCTGAAATTCGAAAATAACTGGGAAGAAAAGAAGCTGGACATCAACGTTGACCTTCAGGAGGATGTTATTATCGAAGCTGACCGCGAGCTTCTTGAAATAGTCTGGTCAAATCTTCTTTCAAATGCAGTTAAATTCACCCCGGATGGCGGTTCTGTTTCAGTAAAGATGAAAAAAGAAGGAAAAAGCATATATGTCAGCGTAGAAGATACCGGTTGCGGTATGACAGAGGAAACCGGAAGACACATCTTTGAAAAATTCTATCAGGGAGATACCTCTCATGCAACAAAAGGAAACGGTCTGGGTCTTGCATTGGTTAAAAGGGTTATCGATATAACCAACGCAGAAATTCAGGTTAAAAGTGAGCCCGGTAAGGGTTCTGAATTCACCGTTGTTCTCCCGAACATCACTACATAAGATTTTTAAAACCGGAGGTTCATTATGGATAAAGAAGGAAAGGGATTTTATTATTCCTATTCATCGGTCAAGCAGCGTGAAATTGAGCGCATCGTTTCTAAATATACCGATAACAGCGAAATGAAATATCAGCAGCTCGTAAGGCTCGACGACAGCGTTGAAACAACAGCAACGGTATTTACTATAATCTATACCGTTGTAAGTATTCTTGTTTTCGGCTTCGGACTCAGTATGATTCTTGTATTTGAACGCTATATTTTCGGCGGATTTTTCTGTGTACTCGGTATATGTATGCTCTTCTTCATTTCAAAAGTAAGAAAAGCGGCTCTTGATAACAGGAGAAAAAAGGTCGCACCTAAAATTCTCGAAATTGCAAAGGAAATTTCGGAGCTGTCCGCAAAATAAAAATTAAGGAGCTGTAAAAACTTGTTTTTACAGCTCCTTTTTAGGGGCTCGGAAAAAATGCGCAGAATGAACAAACCGAGCCAAAATAAAGCGAAAAGCTTTATTTTGGGTTACCCGACGGCGTACAAAGGTACTCCGAGGGCGAGGTTTGTTTATAGCATAAAACACAAAAACAGTGTTTTTTGTCTGTTCTTCATCATTTTTTATATTTTAAAGGGTTCTTTCGGTCAGCTCATAACC
>JAZPZK010000027.1:0-14543 GCA_045544675.1 Acutalibacteraceae bacterium | reverse complement strand
ATCATTATAAATCAAAGATAAACTTTTAACGGATTATTAAAAATTGCGAACAACTTTGTGTATACTTCTAAGGTAAAATTATAAAGCAATATAATCAAATAAACGGAGTTGATAAGATGAAAAAAATTATTTCAATATTGTTGACTGTTGTAATGGTCTTCTCCCTCGCAGTGCCTGCTCTGGCCTATAACTTTCCCAATGTTTTTTCGGGCAGCGATATTCCCGTAATTGCTATTTTCGGTGACGGTGAGGCTATTTATGACACAGAGGGTAACAAAATCTTCCACTTCAGCGAGATGTTTTCAATGCTCGGAGGCAGTGAAGAGGGTGCCGCAAGCGAGGCAATGCAGAATGTGCTCAAGCCCTTCCTCATTGAAGGTATTCTCTTTGATGAATGGGATAATTACTACGATGCACTCGGCAAGGAAATCGGTGATATTTTTGCCGAAGCACAGTATGATAAAAACGGTGAAAACCCCAACGGCTCCGACATTTCAAAGAATGTAAGAAACATAATGGCTGAAAACCTCAAGGTTGACAAAAAGCTTCAGCGCGGCTCCTATTATGTTTACGATTATCAGTTCTGGTACGACTGGCGTCAGGACCCCCTTGCAACGGCTGACGAATTCAACGAATACATTAAAGGCGTAAAGGAAATCACAGGCGCCCCCAAGGTTTCAATCATTGCAAGATGTCTCGGCACCACTATCGTGCTTGCATATATTTCAAAGTACGGCACCGATGATATTCACGGCATAAGCTTCAACGGAAGCGTTGCCGACGGCGGCGAAATTATCAGTGAAACAATCAGCGGCAAGTTTGAGCTTAACCTTAATGCTATCAACAGAATGCTTGCAGACTTTAACGAGCTCGGTATGCTCGAGATGGATGATTTCATCACCTCAAGCATCGACCTTGCAGCAAAGAGCAGCGAGCTTGTAGGTTTTCAATTTGAAGAAACTGAGATTTACGGCAAGCTTGCTCAGGGTGTGACCTCGGCTCTTGCTCTTTCGACCTTCTTCACCTGGCCCGGATATTGGGCACTCGTTGCCGAGGAGGACTATGAGGATGCTCTGCTCTACGTTTTCGGAGAAGAGGGCAGCGAAAAACGTCAGGAATACGCTCTTCTTATTGAAAAGATAGAGAACTACCATAATAATGTTACTAAGGAAATCTGGAACATTATGCAGGAGCTCAAGGATAACAACATCATCGTAGGCGTTATCGCAAAGTACGGCTTCCAGATAGCTCCCGTAATCGAATCCTGCGACACAATAGGCGACCAGTTTGCATCTGTAACACGGGCATCCTTCGGTGCAACCACCACAACCGTTTACGATACCTTCTCAGAGGAATACATTGAGGTGAGAAGAGCCGAGGGCAAGGAAAGATACATCTCTCCCGACAAGCACGTTGATGCCTCCACTTGCTTCTTCCCCGACTCAACTTGGTTTACAAAGGGCATAACCCACTCCAAGTGGACAGACTTT
The DNA here is from genome assembly GCA_045544675.1 of Acutalibacteraceae bacterium. Classification (GTDB taxonomy): domain Bacteria; phylum Bacillota; class Clostridia; order Oscillospirales; family Acutalibacteraceae; genus UBA6857. The sequence goes on along the minus strand of JAZPZK010000027.1, from coordinate 13,053 downwards.
GAGACAAGCCTTCTCTATCAGGTTATCACTGCAGACAGACAGCTTACAATCAACGATTTTGACTGTACTCAGTATATAGTTTACGACAGTGACACAAACACAGTTGAGCCTATGACCGAAGAAAACTGCAACACTGAAGCCTGGCTTACTGATAAGAGCTACGATAAGCCGCAAACCTTTATCGGTAAGATTGTGGCATACTTCAAAGCTCTGACAAGCTGGTTCAGAGACCTTATTTCAAAGCTTTTCCCGCCGAGATCTGAAGAGCTTCCCACAGCTTAAGTTCAAAAAAGTAACGCCTTATCCCTCGGGATAAGGCGTTTTCTTTATTTTTTCATTGCTCTCTGAAGAGCGGAATCAATGTGTCCGCAGAAGTTATCCTTGCCCACTCTTTCATAGAAGCCTGACTTTTTCATAGCCTTCATCGGTTGCTCGTTAGCGTGAGAAATAATAAGCCGTACACCTTTTTCCTCACATTTATCAAGCAGAGCCTCAAGAGAATTCATCGCCGTAGCATCAAGGGAAGGCACGGCACGCATACGAAGAATAAGAGTATCTGTATAATCCTTGAAGGTTATATCAAGAATTTTATCTGCCGCACCGAAGAACATCGGTCCGCTGATTTCATATACACGCACATTTTCCGGAATAACCTTAAGCTCGGTGCTGTCCTTGTCGTTTTCGCTGTCTGCATACTTCCAGGAGGTAACATGTGCTTCCTCGCTCATTCTCTTAAGGAAGAACATTGCCGCAAGCACCATACCCACCTCAATAGCAATAACAAGGTCAAAAATAACAGTAAGAAGGAAGGTTATAACCATAACTGTCCAGTCGCTTTTGGGTGCAGTTCTGATAACACGGATGAATCTTTTATATTCACTCATATTAAAGGCAACCATAAAGAGAATAGCTGCAATGGCAGGCATCGGTATAAGCTTCGCATAGGGCATAAGAAACAGCAGCACAAGAAGAAGCACCACAGCGTGAACCATACCGGCTATCGGTGTTCTGCCGCCGTTTTTAGCGTTTGCTGCCGTACGTGCTATTGCACCCGTAGCAGGAATACCGCCGAAAAATACGGATGCAATATTACCTGCACCCTGAGCCACAAGCTCAGCATTGGAATTATGACGTGAATTAACCATTGTATCCGCAACAACGCAGGAAAGAAGACTTTCAATCGCCGCAAGAACAGCAATGGTAAAGGCGTCGGGAAGAACTGCAGATATTTTCGAAAAACTGATATCCATCCCTGAGAAGTCAACAGAAGGAAGACCGGTTGGGATATTATAAAGCTCACCGATTGTCTTTACCCCATCATCAAGACCGGGAATAAACTTTACCATAAGAGCACCGACCACAACTGCAATAAGTGAGGGCGGTATTTTCTTTTCCAGCTTCGGATAGATAATCAGAATTGCAAGGCAGACTGCACCCACAAGAAGAGCCTTCCAGCTGAAGGTGCCCAAAGCGTGGATGTTGGCTTCAATTTTCTCAATAGTTTCAACAGGGCTTACCCCTGCTTCGTATGTAAGACCGAGAAAATCCTTGATCTGACCCACAATTATAGTTACGGCTATACCTGCGGTAAAGCCGGTTGTAATTGTGTACGGAATAAACTTTATAAGCGAGCCGAGTTTAAAAACACCCATAAGTATGAGCATAATACCTGCAAGAACGGTGGCAACAAAAAGTCCGTCCATGCCCTGGGTGGCAACTATTCCTGCAACCACCGTTGCAAATGCCGCCGTAGGACCTGCTATCTGTATTCTGCTTCCGCCGAGGAAGGAAACAACAAAGCCTGCCGCAATTGCCGTATAAATTCCGCACTGAGGCTCAACACCGCTGGCAATTGCAAGGGCAATTGAAAGAGGCAAAGCAATAACCGCAACGATTATACCCGCCACAATATCCTTGATGCATTGCTGCGCGCTGTATTTTTTTATAACCGAAAAAAGCTTCGGCTTAAGGTAAAAATTTTTCATTTTTAATGCCCTCCCTTATTTAAAACACGCAATAGTATAGCACTCCCCTTTTCTCTTTTCAAGAGCAAAATAAAAAATACCGCAGAAAAATTCTGCGGTATCAAGGCTTTATTCTTACCAACCGAATACTGTTGCGAAGTATTCAAAAATAAGGTTGATTCTTTCGAAGATGGACTCGATGAAGTTCCAGAATGTCATACGGTCTGAAAGATCCTCTTCACTGTAAACTGCTGTGAAGGTGAGTGTTGTCTGTCCTTCAGCGGGAACGGGTAATGTTGAATTTGCGTAATAGAGCTTTCCGTCTGCACTGCATTCCCAACCCTTGAAGGTGAATCTTGTTGTTTCTGTATCTTCCTTTGTGGGATATTCGGGTGCATACTTGTTAAGGATTGTGCCGGGTACTGCTTCAATGCTTGCAATAACCTGTCCCTCGTTAATAAACTCTACCAAAACTGTTTCTGTTTCTTCGCCTTCTGCAAATGCCATAACACCTACCATTGAGAAGATCATGAGCATTGAAAGAAGAACTGATAATGCCTTTTTCATATTAGGATTCCTCCGTTTCATATTTTACTGAGTGCTATAAAGCCACTTTAACGATTCAATTATAATTGATTATAACCGCTTTGTCAATATCTTCACGAATTTTTTGAAAATGTTAAGCTTATGTAATCACTTGCGGCTTTTAAGTTGGGTGAAGATTATATGACCTATAGCAACAGGACCTCTTGTCACATATTTGAAAAGATTTCCCGTAATACCTGTCATAACAGGATTCTTAAGGTCTTTTTCGTCTATGCCGTCAGCCTTGGTCTGTCTGAAAATAACATTGCACTTATCAAAGCTCTTTGCCGTGTCATTCTCACCTGAAATAACTGCACCGTCGCTGAAGGCACATATTTCAGCTTTCTTTTCTTGGGTAAGCTCTTTTCCGTCATAAGGGAACATTGCCATCATTGCAGTTTCGCTGCAGCCGTTATAGGAGGGCGCAATTGATTTACCCTGAGCCGCAACAAGATTATACACACCGAGAATCTGACCTTTCGCTCTGCTCCAATGGTGGCGCTGGGGTCCGTAATAGGTGCCGAAGGGATTCATTTTCACCCTGCCGTCCTTTTCAAGACGCATAGGACAGTGTGCCATAGAGCCAAGCACCTGACGGGCGTTTGCAAGGATGATTCCTCCCCTTTCATCGTAAAGACCGACCATACCGCCGGTAAGCTGATGGTTAAAGGAGGCCAAAGCCTTGTTTTTTTCATCGCATTCAGGGAAGGACTGGGTACGGAAGGATGAAATATCATCCATAAAATTACGCTTGATTACGCTGATGTCACCGTCAAGGCAGGGGCTTATCTGGAAAGGCGCAGCCTCTGTCCAGCTCATATCGCTGTATCTGCCGAGTGCAGAATTTTCCGTTGAAATTGATGTTGTTTCAGGCGTATAGGGATAATTTACCGTTGTTCTTACGAAAATTCCGTCGGAAAAATCATTTTTGAAGAAGTCGAAGATGAAGCTTCCGCCCTTTTCCTCTTTTGGCAGATGAATTTCGCCCTTTATTCTCACACCCTCACCGTTTCCTGCAACGGGAAGCGCAGTTACGGCAGTATTCCTGAATTCATACTTCTTCTTTTTATAGGTTATAAAGCTCTGAAGAAATTCATCGTCGCCTATTTTTCTTCCGTCGCAATAAACTGCCGAAATTCTGCCCGAGGGAGAGAACATAAGGCAAAGGCGATCGTTTTTCAGCTGATTTTTAAATTTCCGCTCCTTCTTTTCGACCTCAAAGCTCAGGCTGATTTCATACTTTTCCTTTACCTCAGAGAAGCTGAGCATAAGAAATACCGATGTATTATCCTCGCTAAGCGAAACGGCGGTGTAGTTCTCAAGACCGTCGGCAACAACCTTAAGAGTGCTTATGTCTTTTACCTTTTTTCTTATTTCAAGCTGGAAGCACTGAAGAGCTGAGCCGGTAGTGTTATGTACGGTTATTACTTCACCCTTCGGCAGAGCCTCTTTTTCCTTATCGGTTACTGCCTTTGCAAGCTTCAGGGCAGTTTTTTCTCTTTGTATGTTAAGCACCGGTGTTGCAAGACCGAAATGAGTGGTGGAAAGAAGAATAACTCTGTCGTCAAAGGAGGGAGATTCGTTATCCCTTGCGGCAGTTACCCTTGCCATCATTCTTGCTCTTTCAAGGCTTGTCCATATCTGCCTGTTAAAGGGCTTTTCCGCCCAGGAAGCATAGCCGGTGAAATTGCCGTCTGCCGTATCCTGAGTAAACTCTATTTCACCTGCAGGAGTATGACTTCTGAGATATCCGCCCGGTGTATCAAAGACCACATAGGGTAAATCGGCAACCTCATTCACAAGTCCGTGTATGCCGTCGGTGTTGGCAACCTTGCCCGTCATCTTACCCATTTCAACGGTTTCCCAGAAAATTGCATCTGCATCCATATTGATGAAAAGGAAAAGATCCCTGTTGATTTCACCCTTTTCCTGCTTCTTGCGAAGGTCCTTGACCCAGGCACGAAGACAGCCTGCATCACAAACGTCGGAATTACTGTAGGTAGGTATCACCGTCAGGCTTTCACCCTTGTAGGTATATGTAAGAGGGTTGAAGCCCATTTCATCGGGGAGCTTCGGAATAATTGTGCGGAAGGCGTCAAAGGGCACACAGCTGTAGTAAAGGCACAGAGCCTTAACGCCCAGCTTATTATAAAGCTTAACCTGAGAGGGTGTGAACATAACCTCCTGAGGACGGACTATTTTTTCACACGTTCCGAAAATATCAACAAGGCCGCTTTTATCCTTGTTTGTCAGTGAAAGCTCAATGCTGGCCTCAAATTCATCCTCGGTCATTGCGGAAAGGGCACCGTTGTTATAGCCCATAATGATATTTTCATCGCCGTACTTATCAACTCTTTCCTTCATCTTTTCGATGATATCCGGCGCATATTCGGGAAGAATCTTCTGAAGTGAAAAGAAGTTTTCCGTATCCCAGGTGCCCTTGACCGGAATTCCTCTTTCGTTGAAGTCGGTCAGCACATCAAGAATTTTTCTGATAATACGTATATCGGAGCCGAATCCCAGATTGTCGTTGGTGTCGCCTCTGTAGGAATGATAGCAGTTGACGTGAAAGCCGTATGCAATGTGGATTCTGTTTTCCTTCATAACCTTTTTCCTTTCCGGGTTAAAATACATAATCATTATACCACCTGATAAAATATATGTAAACCTAATATTTTTTCGTTTTAATAGTGACAAGCGAGTTTTTTTGTGTTATACTGTATTATTGTATAAACTTAAAAAATATTTTTTAAAGGAGTCTGTTCCATGAGCTATTTAAAAGATAACCTTCAGTCCGTTTTAAGCGGTATTGCAGGAGAGCTTGAAAAGTACGGCTTTTCCGAAAATTCAGAATACATAAAGGAAGACGAAGCATCCGTAAGCACCGTGTATGCAGGTGAAAAGGGTGCGCTCAAGTTTGAATACGACGGCAAAATTCTTGCAGTTTATCAGGGCGAAAACGAAGAGGATACCTCAAAAAAGATTTCCGCTTCCCTTCTTGAAGAAAATCCCGACCCTAAGGACCTTAAGTATGTTACAGGTGAGCTGAGCGAAACCCTTACAACAAAGTTTTCTCAGAAGGCATCGGTATATAAGAAGAATTCAACCCAGAAGGCCGCTTCTCAGACTGTTTCAAAAAATGCAGTTAAAAACGGCTCAAGCTACGATGCAAACACTCTCGCAAGTAAGCTTTGCCTTGTATTCCCCGAGCTTCGTCCCATGTATAAGGAAAACCTTGAAAAATACGGTGAATTCCTCGGCGAAGAATTCTTCGATAATTACGGCACAGAAAAGGTTATTGCCGCAATAAAGGAAAACAATCCTCAGACCATGAAGAAGCTGTTCCAGATTCTTAACGAAATCTATGAGGACGGAACAAACGATACCCAGAGCCTTATCGCCGTTACAATTCTCGGTAAGCTCAATAACGATCAGATTCTTCTTGCACGCTGTGTTGACTATATGAACGAGACAATGGCTCCTCCCGTTATCGAGGTCAACAAGTTCCTTGCTTCCGCAGCAGGTAAAAGAGCCAAGAAGAAAATGGCTGATCCTCCCGTATATAAACCCAAGAAGCAGAAAAAGCCCGGTATGTTCGCTCAGGCAATGGCTCAGAGCGGCGGCGGTATCCCCCCGATGTAATCTGACAGCATAAGCTGATTCTATTTTAGCGGAGATGATATTATGTCCTTCATTGAAAAAGGCATCGCCCTTTTCTGGCTGAACACCAAAATTCAGGATGACAAGCGCATTGCAACTCTCTCGATACCCGACGGAATAACCGAAATTACCGACCTTGAATATCTCGAAGGCGGTCACAGATACCATAAGCTTGATGTCTACTATCCTGAGGGAACCGATAAGAAGCTGCCCGTTATCATCGATGTCCACGGCGGCGGATGGGCATACGGAGACAAGGAGCTCAACAAGATTTACTGCCTTACCCTTGCAAAGAAGGGCTATACGGTTTTCAATATGAGCTACAGGCTTTACCCTGAGGTAAATGCCAAGCAGCAGCTTGAGGATGTTGCTGCAGCCCTTAGCTGGATCAGGAACAATATGTCCTCTTATCCCTGCGACGAAAACAATGTCTACCTTACGGGTGACTCTGCAGGCGGTATGCTTGCCGCTTTCACAGCTATGCTTTCTGTAAGCAGCGAAATGCGCTATATCTATTCCATAGATGATACAGGTCTTCGCTTCAATGCGGTTGGTCTTACAAGCCCCGTGCTTTATATGGACGCCGGAAAGCCTATGAGCTTTTACACAAACATTATGCTCGGCAAGGATTTCAGAAAGGAAAAGTGGTCCTATTACGTCAACCTTGACAGACTTCTTCCTCTCGGAAAAATGCCTCCCTGCTTCCTTGTTACCTCCTCAGGAGATTTTCTCGCAAGAGAGCAAACCCTGAAGGGTGCAAAGGAGCTTAAGGAAAAGGGTATAGAATGTCAGCTTATGGATTTTGCAAAATTCAAGGGCGCAGATCTTCCCCACGTTTTCCCTGTTATTTATCCTGACAGCGAAGCGTCACAAAGAGCAATTGATGAAATGCTCACATTCTTTAAAAAGCATTCGGTATAAACAACTAAAGGGCAGCATATGCTGCCCTGTTTTTAAGGAGACAGCTTTTTATGAAAACACTACTGGAACTGTTTTTCATTTTCGCACGTATAGGCGGCTTCACCTTCGGCGGCGGATATGCAATGCTCCCTATGATGCAGAAGGAGCTTGTTGAAAAGAAAAAGTGGACAACTAACGATGACCTTATGGATTATTTTGCAATCGGTCAATGTACCCCCGGTATTATTGCCGTTAACACGGCAACCTTTGTGGGCTATAAAACAAAGGGTGTTGCAGGGGCACTTGCAGCAACCTTCGGTGTTATTGCTCCCTCAATAGTTATCGTGGGCTGTATTGCCGCCTTCATAAGTAATTTTCAGGACCTTGAGATAGTTCAGCACGCCTTTGGCGGAATAAGAGCAGCCGTTGTTGCCCTTATTCTCAACGCTATTCTCAAGCTTGCCAAAAAAAGTGTTGTTGATATTGCCACCTTTATTATCTTTCTTGCCGTTACCCTGCTTTCTGTTTTTACAGATGTTTCCCCGGTAATTTTTATTGTTGCGGCAGCGGTCTGCGGTCTGACCCTCAAGCTTCACGGCGAGAAAAAATCAAAGGCTAAAAAGGAGGATGACACAAAATGACAGCTCTCCTTCTTCTTTATGCAGAAATGTTTGCACGTTTTTTCTGCGTAGGTCTTTTCGCTGTAGGCGGAGGCCTTGCAACTCTCCCCTTCCTTGTGGATATGGGTGAGGCAACGGGCTGGTTTACTCAGGCAGATATTTCCAATATGGTTGCAATTTCCGAATCCACCCCCGGTCCTCTCGGAATCAATATGGCGACCTACATCGGTTATCAGATTGCAGGGGAATATGGTGCCGTTGCAGGTATTTTCGGCAGCCTTATTTCCTCACTCGGCGTTGTAACACCTTCAATAGTTATTATTATAACAGTTTCAAAAATTCTTAACCGCTTCAAGGATTCAAAGTATGTTCAGTATGCCTTTTACGGACTTCGAGCCGCATCTCTTGGTCTTGTCTTTTCAGCTCTTCTTTCAGTTGCAGAAATAGCCTTTGTTCACAACGATGCTACTCTCAGCTTCAGCGGTATTCTCTCAGCAGTCAACTGGCCGGTGCTTGCGCTCAGCGCAGTTATATTCCTTGCAGTTACGAAGTTCAAAAAGCTTCATCCTATTGCTATGATTATCTTTGCCGCGGTTATGGGCATCATATTCAGAATGTAACAGTCAGACCGTTTTCCTTCCGGGGGATACGGTCTGAAAAAATTTTTTATTATTTATGTCGCTTTTAAGTATTTTCGCTCGTATATATTAATGAAAGCATACGGAGGTAAAGCAAAATGACCGACAAAAAGCTTTTGCTTGAAATTAAAAAGAATAAGGACAAGGGTATGGGTCTTATGATTGATACCTACAGCTCCTACGTTTATAAAATTGTTTCCTCTGTTGTGCTGTCTGTAGGCACAAGGGAGGATGCTGAGGAATGTGTTTCCGATTCTTTTCTGAGCTTTTATGAGCATATTGATGAAATTGACCTTCAGAAGGGTACACTCAAGGGTTACATAGGTGTCATCGCCAAAAGAAAGGCAATAGACCTTTACAGAAGGCTGAAAAAGAACCTTGACAAGCTTGACGATGAGGGAAAAGAGGCTGTTTCTGAAGAAAAAAGCCTTTCCTATGAAGATAAACAGGCTCTTTACAGCGCAATTAAACAGTTGGGTGAGCCTGACACAACTATTATCACCCGACGGTATTTTCTCGGTGAAACCTCAAAGGAAATTGCCGAAGCTCTAGGTAATCTCAGCGAAAAAGCCGTTCAGAAAAGACTTGAACGAAGTATAAAAAAATTAAGACTTGCATTAGGAGGTGTTTACGGTGAATGAAATTGAAATTATGCTCTCTCAGCTTGACGAAGCAGAAATAAGCAACCTTGTTGAAAATATTGATATTCCCGCCGACCCCTCTCTTTCGGAAAGAATCAGAGAAAAATCAGGAATTAAGAAAAAGGCAAAAATCATCCCCGTGGCTTTCACGAAATATGCCCTTTCAGCCGCCTGCTTTGCAATTGCGGTTATGTGTGCCTTTTTCCTTACCACAGACAGCCCCGCCATAAAGCAGGAGCGCACCACAGAGCCTCAGACCACAGAAAGCTCATCGGCATTTGAGTTTTCCCTTGTCAAGGCCATTGTTTCCGGTGACGACGGACTTATTGATGCCCTTATAAACGATGCCACCACACTTTCAGCTGAAATTATGAGTATAGCCGTTGAATATTCCGAATATCTTTCATACGAAAGCCTTCAGGATATTGGTGAGGCGGTATACCGTAAGCTCGGCACAACAGGACTTGATTCCCTGACAGAAAGCACCCTTCTCGGTGATTCGCAGAGAGCTCTTGAGGAGCTTGAAAAAAGAGAAAATCTTCTTATGACACCTATGGAAAAGCTGGCCTTCTTCTTCTCCGTCGCCTTCTGTGACAGCGAGGTTGTGCAGTATTTTGTGGAAAAGGGCTATGATCTCGATATAACCGACGGTAAGGGTGAGGATGTTTTTGAAATTGCCCGTGAAAACGAAAACGACAGCACCCTCAGCTGGCTTGAAAATTACAGTCAGACAGCCTGACTGTGCTATATAAATACTGATTAATTGGAGTGATAACTATGAAAAAGAAAATTATTGTTGCTGTTTCCCTGCTCCTGACTATCGGTTGCATCGGAGCAATTGTTGCTTCCGCAACGGATCTTGGTGTTCAGGAGCCTCAGGGACAGCCCCTTGTAAGCGATAAGGTTTATTACGCTTACACAAACAGCTCAAGCAGTAAGGGCGCCGTTGCCTTCTGCCTTGACAATACCTTTGTTTCCTACGGCACATCTCAGGAAAACCTCAGGCTCTGCACCGCCAATACAGACGGAACCTACACTACTGTTTCTCAGATCAGTAAAGAAGACAGCAGCATCCGCTTCTACGGCAGAACTGAGTATAAGCACGAAACAAGCGAAGACACCAAAAACGCCTTCGGCGGACTTTCCGGCATCGGAATCACGGTAGACAGCGAAAAGGTCAATGCAGTTTTAAAGCTTTCAGGCGTTACTCTCACTAAGGGAACAAGCTACTACATCTACATCCCTGAAAATTATTTTGCTGATGAAAGCGGTGTAGGCAACGTTGCAGGCTATATTGAAATTCCTGCTGACGAAGTGAAGTGCTACACAGGCAACCTCTGCGAGGACATCGCAACAGCAACAGAGGATTATTACGATGCTGCCCTTTTCGCAGTTGAAAACGTAAACGGCATCCTCTTCTAGCTTTTATATACCGCCATGGAAAAACATACCTCTTTGGCGGTATATTTTTGTTTTCTGCAGTTGTATTTTCTATCATAGTTTGCTATAATAATAAAATAAAGGCTGAAATTTATATAAGGAGGGGAAGTATATGAAAATCGGAGCATCATCCGCCTGCTTTTATCCGTTGGAAACAGAAAAATCCTTTTTGCTTCTTGCGGAAATGGGCTTGAGCCACTGCGAAATTTTCTTTAATTCCCACTCTGAGCTGAATGAGGATTTTCTCGGGGATATGAAAAAAATCAGGGATGCTTACGGAATCACCGTAACCTCAATTCATCCCTACCGTTCCTTTTCCGAGGGCTACGACTTTTTTTCAAGATATAAAAGGCGTTTTTACGACGGCATTGAAAATTACAAGCGTCTTTTTGAGGCCGCACGTGTGCTTGATGCAGATTTTGTTGTTATGCACGGAGCAAAGCACGGAATAGAAATCACTGTTGAGGAATATGCAGAGCGCTTTGATGAGCTTGACAGAATTGCTCAGAGCTTCGGCTGCAATGTTGCTCACGAAAATGTGGTAAAATGTGTTGGCGCCCAGCCTGCCTTTATGCTGAAATTAAAAGAGCTTCTCGGCGACCGTTTCAAGGCTGTGCTTGATATCAAGCAAGCAAGAAGAGCCGGTGTTGACCCTATGGATTTCATAAATCTTTTAGGTGAAAATATCGTTCATGTTCATCTGAGCGACTACGATGAGGGCCGTGACTGCATTGCCCCCTCACAAAAGGGTCTGTTCAATTTTGAGGAGCTTTTCACAGCCCTTTGCGATAAAGGCTATAGGGGTAACGGAGTAGTTGAGCTTTACTCAGACGGCTACGACGATAAATCAGAAATAATCCGTGCGGCGGATTATCTCGGAAAAATTGCGGATAAAATTTTTGATAAATAGTAAATCACAAATAATAAATGAAAGAGGTTTTTTAAATGAAGTGTCCTTTTTGCAGCTTTGAAGAAAGCAAGGTAATCGACTCAAGACCAACCGATGAAGGCGAAAAGATCCGCCGCCGTCGTGAATGTATTTCCTGCGGCAAGCGTTTCACAACCTATGAAATTATTGAAAGTGTGCCCATCATCGTTGTTAAAAAGGATAAGTCCCGTCAGGCATTTGACCGTGTGAAGCTCTTCAACGGTATGCTCCGTGCCTGCGAAAAGAGACCCGTTTCCATCGAGCAGATTGATAAGGTGGTTTCCGACATAGAGGCTGAGCTTCAGAACTCCCTTGACAGAGAGGTTACCTCTGTGCGCATAGGTGAGCTTGTTATGGATAAGCTCAAGGAGCTTGACGAGGTTGCGTACGTACGCTTTGCTTCCGTTTACCGTCAGTTCAAGGATATCAACACCTTTATGGATGAGCTTCACAAGCTTCTCGGCGAAAAATAATTTTACATAATAATCCTTAGCGGTAATTGTCAGGGATTATAACTTCAGCGGAGTTGATATCATATGATTTATAAAAACTTTTCAGACCTTGTAGGTCATACACCGCTTTACGAAGCCTCACTTTTTTCAGAAAAAGAGGGGCTTTCTTCTCCCCTGCTTGCAAAGCTTGAGTGCTTCAATCCTGCAGGCTCGGTAAAGGACAGAGTTGCGGTCAATATGCTTATAAAGGCAAAGGCTTCAGGATGCATCGGTGAAGGGGCAACCATTATCGAGCCTACGAGCGGCAACACCGGCATCGGTCTTGCAGCCGCCGCAGTATCCTTCGGCTACAGAGCCATTCTTGTTATGCCCGACACAATGAGTGTTGAACGGCAGAAGCTTCTTAAGGCATACGGTGCCGAAATTGTTCTCACCGAAGGAAGCAAGGGTATGCTCGGCTCAATAGAAAAAGCAAAGCAGCTTAACGAAGATACTCCTAACAGCTTCATTCCCTCACAGTTTGATAATCCCGATAACCCCGAAAGCCATTACCTTACAACGGGACCTGAAATCTGGAAGGATACTGAGGGTAGGGTTGATGTTTTTGTTGCCTGCATTGGCACGGGAGGTACAGTCAGCGGCACTGCAAAATATCTTAAAGAAAAAAATCCCGATATAAAAATCATCGGTGTTGAGCCCTACGATTCTCCCCTTATCACACAGGGCACCGCAGGACCTCACGGTATTCAGGGCATCGGTGCAAACTTCATCCCGGACAACCTTGATTTATCCCTCATTGATGAGGTTATCACCGTTAAAACCGAGGATGCCTTCGCTATGTGCCGTGTCTTCGCACAGACAGAAGGTCTGCTTGTAGGTATTTCCTCAGGTGCGGCACTTATGGCTGCAAAGGAAATCGCAAAAAGGGCTGACTATAAAAATAAAACCATTGTTGCTCTTCTTCCCGATTCAGGCGAAAGATATATGAGCGTTAATCTGTTTGAATAACACAACAAAGGGGCTGTAAAAAAGTGCAGACCGCATAAAACAAGATAAATAAAGGGTTTCTTCGGTTATGAGCTGACCGAAGGAACCCTTTAAAATATAAAAAATGATGAAGAACAGACAAAAACACTGTTTTTGTGTTTTATGCTATAAACAAACCTCGCCCTCGGAGTACCTTTGTACGCCGTCGGGTAACCCAAAATAAAGCTTTTCGCTTTAT
>JAZPZK010000026.1:0-6696 GCA_045544675.1 Acutalibacteraceae bacterium | reverse complement strand
TCGCATATGAAATATTTGCTTCGCAAATGTTAAGGGCGAATTTTATTTCACTTTCTGCGTTAGCAGAAAATTTCATAATCCGTCAGGATTATTTCATATCGCACAGCGATATTTCATTATTAGAAGAGCTGTTGCTATTTTGAGCTGTAAACACAAAAAAGTCACGGCACACAAGGTGCCGTGACTTTTTTTGTTCGTACAGTAGTGCAGGGGGTAAACTTGATTTTATCCGGGTCTTGAATTTTTGCTAATAATATTGTAAAATGTAAAAAAGTGTCAAAAAAGGCGGAAAAAATATGTCGAGGGAAAATATCGTTAAGGAATTCAGGCGTATTGACAGGATGCATACGGTCAAAAAAACTGCGACCATTACTTTGTTTGCTGTGCTGTTATTTGCGCTTTTAATATATGCCATCAGAATTGAAAATAAGATTAACGAGCTTGCTAAAGAGCCTGCTGTGGTTATCTATAGAACAACGGTACAGGATACAACTGAGGAAACAAGCTTTCTTGATTCTTATTTACAGCAGGAGTATTATGATAAAACTGAACCTTCTGAAGAGCTGATTGAAAGTACAAGTGCAGCTGATGACTTTGACTATAATTCTGTCAATAATGATGAAACAACATCATCAGAAATTGCCGATAGTAATGAAACTACCGCAAAACATTCTGATGCGACTACGAATGAACATATTGAAGATAAAACTGCTGAAGATATCAGGTTTTATGTTACAGAAACAGGTAAGAAGTATCATACCGAGCATTGCGCATATCTTAAAAAATCCAAGCGTGCAGTAACGCTTTCTGAAATTGAAAACAGTGGGTATGAACCTTGCTCAAAATGCATAAATTAAAAGCGGATTATATATGGAAAATTTCAGTAAAAATTCTTAAAAGGTGGTTGTTTTATGCGACTTTTGACATCGGGAGAAATGCAGCTTGTAGAGCAGTACACAGCTAAATTCGGACTTTCCTATCAGCGTATGATGGAAAATGCCGGTGCAGCTTGTGCCAGAAATATCAGAGCGGCGATAGAAAGAGAAGGAATTACAGGCAAGAAAATCGTTGTTGTTTGCGGTAAGGGAAATAATGGCGGTGACGGTTTTGTTATTGCCAGAAAATTTGCTGAAAACGGTTATAATGTATGTGTTCTCTTAGCGTCGGGTTATCCGAGCACAGCTGAGGCAACATATATGTATAAGCTTGTGCTTGATTTGTCGATTGCCACAATATGGTATGATGCTGACAAGGCTAAAGCTCTGCAGACAGTCAGAAATGCCGATATAATTGTAGATGCTGTTTACGGTTTCAGCTTTTACGGAAATATAAGCGAAGAGCTTAAGGTTTTATTCAATGAAATGACTTCTGCAAAGGGATTGAAGTTTTCTGTTGACTTACCAAGCGGTGTCTACTGTGACAGCGGATTTTATGATAGCAGCTGTATAAAGGCTGATTATACCATTGCAATTTCTTCACTCAAGCCGGCACATATTGTTCATCCTGCCTGTGAATGCTGCGGTGATATTATAATAGCTAATATCGGTTTACCTGAAGAAAGCTATGAGGTAGTGGGAGAATCACTTTTCACATATAATAAAAGTGAAGTCAGAGAGTTATTCCCTGAGCGTGTTACAACGGCAAATAAAGGCTATTTCGGTCATCTTCTCTGCATTTGCGGAAGCAAAAAGATGTCTGGAGCTGCTGTGCTTTCAGCTCAGGCTGCTTTAAGGAGCGGTGTCGGTCTTGTTACCGTTGCTTTTCCGGAGAGTGCATATATTCCAATATCTTCTAAGCTTACTGAAGCTATTTTACTTCCGCTCAAGGAAAACGATGTCGGTACTCTTTCGAAGGACTGCATTTCTGAGCTTAAGAATAATATGCATAAATACAGCGCTGTTCTTATCGGGTGCGGTTTAGGCGTTAATGAAGATACAGATGAAGTGGTCAGATGGGTTGTTGAAAATTCTCAGGTGCCTGTAATAATTGATGCGGACGGTATAAATATAGTTGCCTCTGACATAGATATGATACAAGGAGCAAAGAGTAAGCTGATATTCACACCTCATCCGCTGGAAATGTCACGTCTTAGCGGCGCTGATGTTCAGATGATTCTTTCGGATACCGTTTCGGCTGCGAGGGAATTTTCACACAAACACGGTGTATACACTGTGCTTAAAAGCGCAAATACTGTGGTTTCATATCCGTTCAGTAATAAGACATATGTCAATTCCACCGGAAATACCGGTCTTTCGAAGGGTGGAAGTGGTGATGTACTTGCCGGCCTTGTGGGTGGTATGGTTGCACAAAGATTTGACGCTGAGTCTGCCGTTTGTGCAGCTGTGTATGTTCACGGTTATGCAGCTGATGTAGTTGCTGATAATTCATCGAAAACCGGTATGTTACCGGGAGATGTTGTAAGTGAACTTAAAAATGTTTTCAGCTATTTTGAAAAATAATTGCTCCCTTCAGGAGTTGTTATATGAAAAAGCTTATATTCGTTTTATTGTTGGTATTTTTACTTTTATTTAACGGATGCTCTGACAGTTCATCGGAATTTACCCTTGAAGACTTTGAAAGTGAAATTAATCTTTTGTGCTTCGGAACAAACATAAAGGGAATTTTTACCTATAACAGTGGTTGTAATATGAGTGTTGAGTTTTCTGCACCGGAGGATATCAAGGGTGTGAGGGCTCAATATGACGGAGTTAACGTTACTTTTCATTACGGAGAGGTTGCTTCTGATATAGGCGTAAATAAAGAATACTCCTGTATGCAGATTCTTTTTGAAGGAATAAATAAGCTGTCAGAATGTGAGCGATTATCGGAGCAATTGTTCGAGTGTGAATACGGAACATTCACATTTAATACTAATGAAGGCTTTCTGCTGCCCGAAACGTTTTCCGGTAAAACATTTGTATGTAAATTTAATTATTGATGTAAAAAAACTAACGCACATCATTTCGGTGTGCGTTGTTTAATTCACTTGTTTTGAAGAGTATGCATATAATATTTGTATCCCCTTTGTTTAAAAGTTAGGTTTAAGGTTAAAACTATTGGTGAAGAACAACAAAGGAGGAGAACTGTGACAATAAAACGCGGAGAAATATATTATGCGGACCTGAGTCCGGTCATAGGCTCTGAACAGGGTGGTGTTAGACCTGTTCTTATAATTCAGAATGATGTTGGTAATAAGTTCAGCCCTACAGTTATAGCTGCTGCGATTACCAGCCGACAGTTTAAAACAAATCTGCCGACGCATATTCGTGTTAATGCTCACGGATGCGGTCTTTCCAGGGATTCGATTGTACTTCTTGAGCAGGTAAGGACTCTTGATAAAAAGCGTCTGAGAGAGAAGATGGGTATTCTGGATAAGGATGATATGTACAAAATAGATAAAGCTTTATCGGTAAGTTTCGGACTGAACGGTCCTGTTACATAAAGCTGAAAAGAGCTCCTTGCCGTGTGCAGGGAGCTCTTTAAATTTTTTGCAGTTAAATTATTTGCTTGCCTTTTTCTTTTCTTTAATGAAGAAAGCACCGATAACCATAAGAACAGCAAATACTATAAGGTAGTAGAGAACTGAAATCTTATGTGCAAATACTGCAGCAATACACATGAATATTGAACATATGATTGCGAGCACGGGTGCAACTCTGCCCTTGATAAAGCCGAAGCTCTTGCCTTTGATGAGCATTGAAATGAAGATGGGGATATACATAGCATATGTGGTGATAATGGGAAGCTCTGATGAGTCGAATGAGAACACACCAAACCATGAAGCATATCCTGCATCTGCGCCGGGAGAAGGAATAGTTGTAACAACAGCGCCATAGAAGTAAAGTAACCATAAACCGCTGATTACAAGACCGAAGAATGCTGAGTTTGTGGGCATATTTGTTTCAGGATCAACCTGCTTGAAGATAGCGGGCTTGGGACCCATATTACGTGATGAAACAGCATAGATAGCTCTTGAACAGCCTAATGTGAGACCGTTGAGTGTTCCGAGACAGGAAATAACAACGAACACGAAGAGGAGAGTACCGAAGGTCTTTGAGAATACAGCGGAGAACGCTATTTTAGCACCTGCTTCACCGCCTGCCATCATTTCAGCGTTTGATATACCGCCTGCAAGACCGATGTAATAAACTATGTAAACTGCAACAATAATAAGTGTTCCTATTACGAGTGCTCTGGGGAGATTCTTCTTTGCATCCTTAAGCTCTGCGTTGATTGCAGTTGCACAAATCCATCCTTCGTAAGCAAAAGCGGTAGCGACAACTGCTTTGAACAGACCCTCAGAAACGGGGATGTCGTTTACAATTGTGCTGAAGTTTTCAATGAGAAGCTTATCTCCTGAAAGACCTTTGATGGTGCCTACAATCGCCATAAGGAAGAGGGGAATGAGTTTGATGAATGTTGCTGAAACCTGGAACTTACCGGCAATCTTGGGAGCAAGAGCATTCATAGCAAACACCAGAATGAGAAGAGTTCCTGCAAAAGCGAGACACTGAGGACCTGAGATGCTCCAGCCTAAAAGAACGCATAAATATCTGGCTGATACCCAGGCAAGAACTGATGTAAGTGTCGGGTAATAGAAAACAGCGAGGAACCATCCGATAAAATATGCGTATTTTCTGCCTACCATTGCTTCTGCATAGTCAACAACGCCGCTTACTTTTTCGTGCTTTGTTGCAAGAATTGAAAAAGTATAAGCACATGTGACCATAACAATACCGCCGATTATCCAGGCGAGTATGCCCACAGGAAGGTTACCGCCTGTAGCGGTAAGAATTGTTTCTGCCTTAAAAAAGACGCCGCTGCCTATTACGGTGCCGACAACTGTGCAAATCGCTGTCAGAAGACCGTATTTTTTGTTGAGTTGGGTTGACATGTTATTTCTCCTTTGTTTTCCTTTATTTTTGATGATTATAACATATCTAAATTGATATGTAAATAGAAAAATGCATAGTTTTGGGATGTTTTTTGTTGACTTTGTTCAATATTAGTGGTAATATAATAATGAAAAAGTTTAATTTTTCAATGAGGAGTGTTACTATGAAAAAAATAATAAGTTTTGTTCTTGCTTTTTCTATGATATTGTCCTGCTTTTTCTGCGTGAATGTTTTCGCGGCAGAAGAAGGCGGCTCTGCCCTTGATGATATCCTTAATGATGTTACAAATATGGAAAACTTTGAAAACTCCATTGTAACAGGATCATCAGGCTTTATATATCCTGAAAATGCAGATTACGACGTTGATCAGATGATTCTTAAGGGTGAAATTGAAGGTGAGATGCTCGGTATAACCGTAGATTACCTTTACAATGAAACAGGCACACTTTATTGGTCAAGTCTTGATGTTTCGAAGGATGACCTTGCGCTTGCAATGGGTAACATAAACACTTATCTAAGACGTATACTCAAGGAAAAGTACGGTGGCTTCAATCTTTTCTCTATGAGAAATAATTCAGCCGGTGTACCTTACGCTTCACAGTACGCTACCGATATAGCTAATTTCCTTGGTCATCTTTTTTATCCTAATTTCGAAGATGTTACCATTTCATTCAGCGGAACTGAATCAATAAGCTCTGATGAGTTTTACGGTGCGATTGTTGAACAGTCCGGATTCGGCGATCTTCTTCAATACAACTGGTGTAATCAGGCGTATGTTGATTTCAGACCTTTGATTGAAGTATGGGGTCTCAGATGTGAAAATGTTCTTAAGAGTGAATTCTACGACGGCTTCAGACTTGGTAAGAAGCTTGTCGCTGCGGTAATCAATAAATTTTTGTCAGAAGGCCCGGTAAATGCGCTTGTAGATATTATTAAAATTTATTCCAGAAGCTACAATGCATACCTCTATGATGCGACTGTCGGTCTCTTCAATCTTAAGATTTCCGCCGGAATTGTCGATCGTGAGGAATTAAAGTCGCTTCATGGACTGTTTAATCTTATTTTTAATAATAACAATCCTTCGGATACAGCTAAGCTTCAGTTCGTTCAGATGCCTACAAATCGTTTCCGTGTAGCGAAGGATACAACAGAGCTTTTCCTTTATCTGTTAGTTTATTTCAATATCAATGCGCAGTATAAGGAAAACGAAAAGGTTATAGAAGGCTATAAAAATCAGGTTAATTCAATGGATCTCAACTCTGAGGAAAAAACAGTAATCAAGGCAATTATTGATGGTGTTCTCAAAGGCGATCTTACTGATTTTGTAAAGTATTTAACTGATTTATTCTCCTATAATCTTAGTGAGACACCTGATGATCTCTTCGATTCTATCAAGCAGGCGCTTGCATCTTTCTTTAAGAAAATTTCTGATTATTTTGATAATCTGCTAAAGATACTTACAGGTGAAAAAGAATTTCCGCGCTGGGGTTGATTCAGATATTATTTATTTAAAACGCCCGTTTTTATGCCGCCACCCTATAAGGAAGTATTTCTTTAAAATGTGAACTCAGCACACAATAATGCGTTAAAAATCACCGATATGCGTCAGCATTATCGGTGATTTCTACCTTTTACTGCATACTGATTTCGCATTTTAAAGTGCTTCGCAGTTTCGTAAGAACTGAAAATTTCTTGTATTGAAGCCACAAAATGCAGCAAGGCTGTCGCCTTGCGAGGCTTTTGGCAAAAATACGGGGAATTATGTTCGAGAAACAAATACTGCCCTATAGGTTGGCGGCAT
>JAZPZK010000025.1:0-44690 GCA_045544675.1 Acutalibacteraceae bacterium | reverse complement strand
CATTGAACTACACCCGCATAGATTTGCAACGTTGACTATTATATACAATCAACGTTGCAATGTCAAGTCTTTTTTAGAAAAATCAGAATATTTTTTTCGTCAGATTGACGAAAGCTTAATCTTTTCTTCACTTATTTCAGCAGCGATTGCAGAAACCTCTGAATCAATACTGTCTATAATAATATTTGCTATTCCGTCTTCAATTTCTTTGCGGATAAGATTGCGGAGATCTCTTGCTCCTCTCTGCCCGCCGTGTGACTTTTTAGCGAGATATAAAGGAACTTCTTCACTCCATTTAAATTCAATATCCTTTTCAGCAATTGAACTCTTAAGCTCATCAAGCAAAAGAACTGCTATCTTTTCATAGTCCTCAACCGTAAGGTAATTAAACACAGCTATCTCATCAACTCTGCCAAGGAATTCAGGTCTGAGGAATTCAGAAAGAGCCTTCATAATTCTTTCTTTAGTTGCATCATTTTTATCCTTGCCAAAGCCGATTGCATTACCTTTTTTCTCACTTCCGGCATTAGATGTCATAACTATAACTGTATTTTCAAAATTAACTGTTCTGCCCTGAGCATCGGTAATTCTGCCTTCATCAAGTATCTGAAGAAGAATATTCATTACATCGGGATGAGCTTTTTCAATTTCATCAAACAATATTACAGAATAAGGCTTTCTTCTTACTTTTTCAGTAAGCTGACCTGCTTCATCATATCCTACATATCCCGGAGGAGAGCCGATTATTCGTGAAACAGAGTGCTTTTCCATAAATTCAGACATATCAAGTCTTATAAGAGTTTCAGGAGTGCTGAAAAGCTCAGTTGAAATCTGTTTTACAAGTTCAGTTTTACCAACGCCGGTAGGACCGACAAAAATAAACGATGCAGGTCTTCTTCTGGGACTAATCTGAACGCGGCTTCTCTTTATAGCAGCAGCAATTACAGAAATAGCCTCATCCTGACCGATAACCTTGCTCTTAAGCTTTTCTTCAAGGCCGGCAAGCTTCTTAAGATCGCTTTCAATAACCTTGCTTGAAGGAACACCGGTCCAGAGCTCAATTACCTTGGCAATATCAACTTCTGTAACTGCATTATCATTAGCTCTGTCGGTAAGATTAGCAATGTCATTTTCACAAAGAACTATATCACTCTTGATTTTAGCAATAGCCTCATAGTCCATAGCTTCCGTATCTTCAAGAAGAGCTTCTTCATCAGATTTAAGCTCGGCAAGGCGACGCTCATTTATTTCAAGATCGCTTATAGCTTTATTCCTCAGGTTAGCGCAGGTGCAAGCCTCGTCAAGAAGGTCGATAGCTTTATCCGGAAGGAAACGGTCCGTAATATATCTCTCGGATAGAACAACCGTCTTTTTAATAAGATTATCACTGATTCTTACACGGTGGAAGTTTTCATAATATTTCTTGATGCCGAGAAGTATAGCCGTTGCATCCTCAATGGAAGGCTCCTCGATTTTGATCGGCTGAAAACGTCTTTCAAGAGCGGCATCCTTTTCAATATGCTTTCTGTATTCAGTGAAGGTTGTTGCACCCACAACCTGAATTTCACCTCTGGAAAGAGCAGGCTTGAGAATATTGGCAGCGTTCATAGAACCCTCTGCATCACCTGTTCCGACAAGATTGTGAATTTCATCAATAAAAAGTATGATATTTCCGTTATCCTTTACTTCATCAACAAGATTCTTTATTCGGCTTTCAAACTGACCTCTGAACTGTGTGCCTGCAACAAGTGCAGTAAGATCAAGCAGATGAATTTCTTTATCAGCAAGCTTAGCGGGAACCTCTTTTGCGGCTATTTTCTGAGCAAGGCCCTCAGCAATAGCCGTTTTACCAACACCGGGTTCACCAATCAGACAAGGATTGTTTTTTGAGCGTCTGCAAAGAATCTGTATAGCTCTTTCAAGCTCCTTATCTCTGCCGATTATATTATCAATTTTTCCGTCTTTCGCCTTCTGAGTAAGGTCGGTACAATAAAGAGAAAGGAATTTACGCTTCTTTTCCTTCTTTTTATCTTTTTTACCTTTTTTTGTTTCTGCTGTATTGATACCGTCTGACGACATCTTACTTTCAGCTGAATCATCTCTCAGAGAGAGACCCTTCTGAAGATCTCCAAAAAGTCCCTGCATAAAGGGCATCGTAGGTGAGCCTCCGCTTTCGAATCCACCCTCCTCATCTGAGTTTGGAAACATACTGCTGAACTGCTCGCTTATTGAATCTACATCTTCTTCGGTAATTCCCATCTGCTCCATCATCTGTTTAATAGGTCCGATGTTCATTTCCATTGCACAGTTAATGCAAAGTCCTTCGGGAACAGTTTTACCGTCGACTATCTTTGATATAAAAATAACCGCAGGACGCTTTTTGCATCTAGAGCATATCATTTTATTCATGTGTATCTCCTTGAAATGTTATTGTATAAGCCTGTTATTTGTTTTCCTTCTGTGCTTTTTTCTCAGCAAAATGCTCTTTGAACTGTCTGAAGGTTTCGGGCATATAGCTAAAGAAAGCACACATAGTCATAATTGCACAAAGAACAACAAGAATACCGGTTGCCCAATCTGGGAGAGAGAAACCGCCGAAGAGCTCATTGAACGCTCCGACTTCAGGGCCTACTGCAATAATAATAGTCATACTCACATAGAAAACAACAGTAGCAAGCTTGCCCCAGATTTCAGCAGCACCCGGTTTAATGTTCATAAGAAGCATTGTGAGTCCGCCTACTATCATAATTGCTTCTTTAACAAGGAAAACAACAAATACCCATCCGCAGGCTTTGATAATCGCATTATCTGCGCCGAGGAAATCAATAAGAAGCATTGCTGCAATTGTAATCTGCGTGAGTTTATCAGCAACAGGGTCAAGAATTTTACCAAGCTCGCTTATCTGATTGAATTTTCTTGCAATCTTGCCGTCAAAAAGGTCAGAAAAGCCTGAAAGAGCAAGAATTATAACAGCTATAACCTTTTGATCGTTGTAAAATAAAACAGCAAACACAGGGATTAATGCAATTCTGATAACAGAAAGCAGATTGGGGATTGTTAAACAACCTTTAAATAAACTTTTAATCATTTTTATATCTCCTTAATCTTAAAAGCTGAAGTCAGCTATTATATCCTTAAATAAATTTACAAGCACAGAGCTGTTTATGCTATCTATAAAGCCCTGATTATCAGATGCGGATGCAATGACGCTTAACGCAGCGCTCACAACAATTATAAGAACAGCACCTTTAATAAAACCTAAAATTCCGCCAAGAAGAGAATTAACTCTCTTTATTATTGGCAATTTCTTGACAATCTTGTTAAGAAGTAAGACTAATATTTTACCGACAACTAAAAATACAATTGCCAATATAACAAACAGTATAAACTGCATCAGCGCAACACCAACAGGTTCAACAACTGTATTCATAATGCTTTCAACAAGATTTGCACCATTAAAATCTGACGATGCAATCTGCTGTGTTATCGTCTCTTCACTATAGCCGAGGATCTGCATAAGTCCCCTTAAGCCTTCAGGGATTGATTCAATCACCTGCTCAGCCTGAGTGACATAATCTGTGGTGCCTATTGTACTCAATGAAGCTTCAAGGTAGCTTTGTGCACCCTTTCGGATGAAGCTGTCAAATGCGCTCTGTGCAAGAACAGGTGATAAACTCTTTGCAAAGGAAAATGCAAGAAAATATGCAACAAGATCAAACAATGTTTTAAAGAACCCACTCTTAACCGATATGAAAACAATCAGCGCCATTATTGCCAACAGTATCAAATCAATATAATTAACCAATCAGCATAACCTCCCGACTCAGTATTCAGATATATTTCTGAATATTATAACACATATATCAGAAATTAACAATACTAAAAATCATTTTTAACAGAACCTGATGTGTAAACGAAAATGTTACCTTTTATGTTTACAATTCCATCAGTAAGCATATCACAGCTGCTTGTTTTTGAAACTGAGCCGTCACTCTTGAAATGTATTATCTTTTCTCCAACAAGACAGTAGGCATTTTTTCCGTACTGTTCAAGATCAACGGCATTTTCCTCAACATCACTTCTAAATACAACCGTATTGTTTTTATCGTACATTGTTATCTCATCAAAGCCTAAAGAACTGATTTTATCTGTAATAACAACCATGTTACCTTTAAAATCTCTGCAGAATTTAACAATATCGCCTGAATAATATGTTTCAACAGGACTGCCGTCTTCGGTTCTTGTATCAAGAACAACTCTACGGTCGAGACAACTGACAGCGACCTTATTATTATCAGTAAAAACAACGTCAATACAAGCAGTTGAATCAATTTTGTATTCTTTACAATCATCATCGGAATAAATATCAAGGTAGTAAATTTTTGTATATACCTCATTAGAGTAAGACCCTAACGCACCGCAGATGATTTTATCACCGTCAGGACTTATATCAATATTTACAACATATTCATCACCGCACGACCAAATGTACTTGATCTCACCTTTTTTATCTACAACATAAACACGGCAGGCTGAATCGTCACTTTTGGTTGAAATGGCACAATTACCTTTACTGTCAACAACAGCAGTTATTATATGTCGGTTATCTTCTGTATTTCCGTTAAAAACAACTCCGTGCGTGTTAAAAATCGTATATTTTGAAGATGAACGATCGAATATTACACCGTATTTCTCACCGACATACATCTGAGGCTCGATAAAAGACACGGATTCTGTAAATAAAGGACGACCTTCAGAAGAAATGCATGTAAGCATTTTTTTGCTCAGAACAAACAATTTAGATGAAATTTTATCAACTGAAATTATATCGTTTCCGCTGAAATCAACAGGAAAACCGCCGTCAGAAATAACGCTGGAATCTATTGTGCTCTGACTGTAAAATATGAGATGCTCAATAGCATTGAAACCGCCGAAGGCATAAACAGCACCGATGAGAATTATAATAGCAAGAAACAAAACCGCTGCCGTTTTTAATTTTTTGGATAAATTAGCCTTATCTGGCTTTTTAGTATGCTTTTTTACCGCTTTTGTTTTATCCATCAAATCACCTCGATATTATCATAAAAAACCTTATTGAGATATAAACCGTCAGGCTTTGCAGTAATGCCGCTCTGATTTCTGTCACCGCTGTCAATGATTTCTCTTATTGTACCGGCTGCAATTTTACCGGAATTGATATCCAGTAATGTGCCGACCATTATCCTAACCATATTATAAAGAAATCCGTCACCGCAAACAGAAAAAACTACAAGATCACCTTCACGGTGTACATTACATCTGTATACGGTTCTTACTTTACTCTGAACCTCAGTTCCGCTGGAACAAAAAGCTGAAAAATCGTAAGTTCCCACAAAATCCCGGGCTTCTTTGTTCATAAGCTCAACATCTAAATTATATGGATAGTGAAGAGCTAATCTGTTATAAAACGGATTCTTTGCTTTTCCGTTCCATATTTTATAAATATATTCCTTACCCTTGCAATCATACCTGCTATGAAAATCGATATCTACGCTTTCGCATTCAAATACGGATATATTTTCAGGTAAAACTGCATTGAGACCTTTCATAAGCTTATTGCAGTCAATATCCTTACATAGTCTGAAATTACAGCAAAACATATTTGCATGCACACCGCTGTCAGTTCTGCTGCAGCCGATTATATTTGCTGTTTCTCCTGTTATACGTTCAACAGCGTTTATGAGCTGCTGCTGAACGGTATCTGCGTTTTCCTGAATCTGCCATCCGTGAAATTCACTGCCGTTAAACATAAGAGAAAGTCTAATATTCTTAACCATAATCAAATAACCGCTCCGAATTTTATGTTGAGAAGCACCACACCGACTGTTCCGACAGCAAATACCGCAAGTGAAATGAAATCTTTTATCTTGAATTTCATCTGCTTCATTCTAGTTCTGGTGTTACCACCCGTATAGCAACGGCAGCTCATAGCATACGCAAGATCCGACGCTCTTCTGAAGGATGAAACAAAAAGCGGAATGATAACAGGAACAATCGCTTTTATCCTGTCCATAAGCTTTCCGTTTTCAAAATCGGCACCTCTTGCCTTTTGCGCATTTGTGATTTTTTCAATTTCTTCAATCAGCGTGGGGATAAATCTTAAAGCAAGAGTCATCATCATTGCAAGGGACTGAACGGGAATTTTGAATAATTTCAAGGGAGATAACAGCTTTTCAATAGCATCAGTAAGCATTGTGGGTACTGTAGTGTATGTCAGAATCGAGCTTGCAACAATAAGAAGAATTATTCTTACAGCCATAAATAATGCCGTAAACAAGCCTTCTTCGGTAAGAGAAAACTTCCATACTGTTAAAATTACATCTTCACCGCTGCTGTAAAACATATTAAGAAGAGCCGTAAACAAAACGATGGGAACAATCGGTTTAAGACTTTTAAGATACATTTTAAGTGGCACTGATGATAAAATTATGCTGATTAAAACAAAAACAAAAGTAAGAGCAAGTGATAAGAAGTTTTTGCACAGAAAAATCATAACAATAAACAATACTGTCAATAAAATTTTTGCTCTGGCATCAAGCTTATGAATGAAGGAATCTCCGTTATAATACTGACCGATTGTGATATCAGAAATCATAGGGTCTCTCCCCCTTTTATAAGCTTAATAATCTCTTTATGAGCCTTTTCCAAGGTGTAAACATTAACCGGAACATCATATCCTTTTTCTTTTAACCTGAGAAAGAGTCTTGTAAGCTGAGGTATATTAAGACCCATCGATAAAAGCTCATCAGCATGAGCGAATACATTATCAACTGTATCGTAATATGCAAGATGTGAGTTATTCATAACGAGCACTTTTGTTGCGATCTTAGATATATCCTCCATACTGTGTGAAACAACCATTACAGTTGATCCTGTTGTTTTATGATATTGCTTTATTAAGTCAAGAACGGTCTCTCTGCCCTTCGGGTCAAGACCTGCACAGGGCTCATCAAGAATTAAAACCTCGGGCTCCATTGCCATTACGCCGGCAATTGCCACCCTTCTTTTTTCACCACCGGATAAATCAAAGGGAGATCTTTCAAAATATGATTCATCAAGGCCTACATAACGGATAACTGATTTGATTCTTCTGTCAATCTCATCATCAGAAAGCCCCATATTTTTAGGGCCGAATGCAATATCTTTATATACTGTTTCTTCAAAAAGCTGATATTCAGGATACTGAAAGCAGATTCCGATTCTGAAACGGACATTTCTGATCTCTTTTTTGTTTTCCCATATGTCTTTGCCGTTAAAAATGACCTTTCCGCCGGTTGACTTGAGAAGACCGTTAAAATGCTGAATCAGAGTGCTCTTACCTGAGCCTGTATGGCCGATTATACCAACAAGCTCACCTTTTTCAATTTTCAGGTTAATATCTCTGATAGCGTGCACCTGAGAAGATGTACCCTTGGAATATACATAGGTTAACTTCTCGGTTTCAAGAACGGTATTACTCAATTTTTCGCCTCCAAAATTTTAACGATGGCTTCAAACAGCTCATCTGTGTCAAGTATATCTTTTTCTAGTTCTATTCCGCTGCCACTAAGCATACTGCTGAGCTCAGTAGCTTCAGGAACATCAAGTCCGACAGCCTTAAGTGTATCAATTTCGGTAAACACTTCTCTCGGCTTACCGTCAAGTATTATTTTTCCGTCATCCATTACAATGACCCTGTCCGCTTTAACAGCTTCATCCATATAATGAGTTATGAAAATTACTGTGATACCAAATTGCTCATTAAGCATTTTTATGGTTTTCATAACTTCTCTTCTTCCGCGAGGGTCCAGCATTGCAGTAGGTTCATCAAGCACGATGCATTCAGGCTTCATTGCAATAATTCCCGCAATTGCAACCCTCTGCTTCTGACCGCCGGAAAGCTTGTGAGGCTCAAAGCTTCTGAAATCATACATTTCAACCTGCTTCAAGGCTTCATCAACTCTCCTTCTTATCTCAGAAGGCTCAACACCGAGGTTTTCGGGACCGAAAGCAACATCATCCTCAACAATCGTTGCAACAATCTGATTGTCAGGATTCTGAAACACCATACCAACTTTACGGCGGATATCAAGTAATCTGTAATCGTCAGATGTGTCTATTCCGTCAACATATACCTTGCCGCTTTGCGGAATTTCAATAGCGTTACAGAGCTTAGCGAAGGTTGATTTGCCGCAGCCGTTATGACCGAGTACACAGACAAATTCACCCTTTTGGACTGTAACACACATATTTTCTATTACCGTTTCCTTCTCTGAAGCTTCTTCATATTCATCAATATACGAAAAGGAAACATTATCAAAAACAATATAGTTATCCATTATAGCCTCATTATTTTTCCCAGATGGCAGACGCACCGCAGGGAAGAATCATTCCTGTTTCAGTTACAGGTAAGCCGATTTCCGACGATGAAACATTTCCACCAAATTTCTTTTTTATGACAGCGCCTAAAATATACTCCATTACCGATGCCGAAAGCCCTGTTGTATAGGAATTAATAAGCATCATAAGTGAATCCTCATAAAGAAGCTCGCTGCACAATTCAACAAAGTTATAAACTTCATCCTCAAGCTTCCATACTTCCCCACCCGGACCTCTGCCGTATGAGGGTGGATCCATAATAATAATGTCGTACTTGTTTCCCCTTCTGATTTCTCTTTGGACAAACTTGATGCAATCATCAACAATCCACCTGACATTCCTGTCAGATACACCGGAGGAAACAGCATTTTCCTTGGCCCACGCAACCATACCTTTGGAAGCATCTACATGTACAACCTGTGCGTTTTCGCAAAGCGGCGCAACGGTGGCACCACCGGTATAAGCAAACAGATTGAGAACCTTTACGGGTCTACCTGCTTTTTTTATCAGTTCACGGGTATAGTCCCAGTTAACAGCCTGTTCGGGAAAAAGACCGGTATGCTTAAAGCCCATGGTTTTGATATTAAAGGTCATATCTTTATAATTAATGCTCCAGAAATCAGGCATTTTACTTCTGATTTCCCAATGACCGCCTCCGGTTTTAGAGCGATGATATGCCGCATTTGCCTTTCTCCAAAGAGGATTGTTTTTTTCTGTTTTCCAGATAACCTGAGGATCAGGTCGGATAAGGATTATATCGCCCCATCTTTCAAGTCGTTCTCCGCAGGAGCAGTCAATCAGTTCATAATCCTTCCAATCTTTACTGTATCTCATCGAATCACTTGTATCCTTTCATTAAAACAACTGCTGTTGACCCTTCATCGGAATACCGAGATGCTCATAAGCAAGAGGAGTAGCAACTCTGCCTCTCGGTGTTCTTCCGAGCATACCGATCTGCATAAGATAGGGCTCATAAACAT
This sequence comes from Acutalibacteraceae bacterium, assembly GCA_045544675.1. Taxonomy (GTDB): domain Bacteria; phylum Bacillota; class Clostridia; order Oscillospirales; family Acutalibacteraceae; genus UBA6857. The sequence goes on along the minus strand of JAZPZK010000025.1, from coordinate 35,313 downwards.
CTTCGATTGTAACAGCCTCTTCACCGATGGCAGCTGCAATGGTCTCAAGTCCGACCGGACCGCCGTTATAGCTGTTAATCATTGTAGAGAGAAGGCGTCTGTCAACAGAATCAAGACCGATGTGGTCAATTTCCATTCTTTCCAGGGCATAGTCAGCGATATCTTCACTTATAAGACCTTCACCGTTTACCTCAGCAAAGTCACGTGCACGTTTAAGAAGTCTGTTGGCTATTCTCGGAGTTCCTCTTGAACGTGAAGCAATTTCAAGTGCACCGTATTTATCAATATCAATGCCGAGAATTCCTGCGCTTCTTGTGACAATCTGTGCAAGCTGTTCCGGTGTATAAAGTTCAAGACGAAGTATTACACCAAAGCGGTCTCTGAGCGGAGCAGACAACTGACCTGCTCTTGTTGTTGCACCGACAAGAGTAAATTTAGGCAGATCAAGTCTGATAGACCGTGCAGAAGGACCTTTACCGATGATAATATCAAGAGCATTATCCTCCATTGCGGGGTATAAAACCTCTTCTACGCTTCTGTTCAGTCTGTGAATCTCATCAATAAAGAGAACGTCACCTTCATTAAGATTAGTAAGAAGTGCGGCAAGATCACCCTGTTTTTCTATCGCCGGACCCGATGTAACCCTGAAATTTACATTCAGCTCATTTGCAATGATTCCTGCAAGAGTAGTCTTACCAAGACCCGGAGGTCCGTATAACAAAACGTGATCAAGACTTTCTCCGCGAGCACGGGCTGCTTTAATATATACTTCTAAATTTTCTTTTGCCTTATCCTGACCGATGTAATCTGTAAGTACCTTCGGTCGTAAGGAAGTTTCAATTTCGCCGTCAGATCCGAGTAAATCAGGAGCGACTATTCTTTCTTCAAAATCCATATTATTCACCTTTTAACGTCCGGATAATAATTTAAGGGCTTGTCTGATTATATCTTCAACTGAAAGAGAAGGATCGATCTGACTTACAGCAACAGAAGCATCTGTCTGACTGTAACCGAGCATTGTAAGAGCAGCTACTGCCTCCCCGGTATTAGGCATATCATTGGCAGCACTTATCTTATCAAAGTTTTCAGTGCCTTCCACAGACGCAACCGAGCCAACCTTATCCTTTAGATCCAATATAATTCTCTGAGCAATCTTCGGTCCGATTCCGGGAGCAGATTTGATCATTTTCACATCATTGGCAGATATTGCGAGGGCGAGCCTGTCGGGTGAAAGTTCAGAAAGAATTGCAAGTGCAGCTTTTGAACCTACGCCGTTTACCGAAATAAGCATTCTGAACCATTGAAGCTCATTTTCAGTTGAAAAAGCAAATAAATCAAGTGCATCCTCACGGACATTCAGATGTGTATACAGTGTAACGATTTTCTCACCTGAAATATCATACAAAGTGGAGCTTGATGTATTGCAGTAAAATCCGACGCCTGAGCATTCAACAACAGCAAAACCGGCACCGGTCTTTATTAAATTACCTGTAATCGAATAAAACAAAGGTTAAATCCCCTTTCTGATTCTCATATTTCCTATAACACTCATTGAGCCGCTCGAATGAGCGTGGCAGATTGCCATAGCAAGCGCATCGGCAGTATCATCAGGCTTCGGAACTTTTTCAAGAGCAAGGATTCGTCTTGTCATTTCCTGAACTTGCTTTTTTTCAGCCCTTCCGTAGCCTACGACACTTTGTTTTACCTGTAAGGGGGTATATTCAAAAACCTTAACACCCTTCTTTTGCGCCGCAAGCATAATAACTCCTCTTGCCTGACTTACGTCTATAACTGTTTTAGCGTTATTATTATAAAAAAGCTTTTCCAGGCTCATTGCCTCAGGCTTGTATGCATCGATTATTCTATTCAGCTCGTCATATATTTTTTCGAGTCGCAAATTGAACGGCGTATTTGCTTGTGTAAGTATTGCACCGTAATCAATAACCGAAAAGTGATTGTTGCGGTAATCAATCACGCCGTATCCGACAATTGCATACCCGGGATCTATACCTAATATTATCATGGCATACTACCTCACTTTAATTATCAAGTAATTATATCACAGTTAATGTAAATGAGCAATAGTATTATTTATAAAAATTAAAAAGTGAAGCTGAAAGGGTGCCTCACTTTTTGTATTATTTATTTAACTGATTTTTTCCTGAAAACAACAAACTTAGAAAAAATATAGTTTATAACAATAACAACAAGACCGACTATCATCTTGGAAATCATTTCTCCGCTGATATCAATACCAAAAACATTTATTCCAAAATCCTTAAAAGCTAATATATCAACAAGGAAATAAAGCCCACCCTCTTCGATAAAGAAGGAAAAAACTCTTGCAGAAAAGAAGGATGTTATCTCCTTAAATGCAACAGACGGTTTCCAGCTCCTGCTTTCAAATACAAATATCTTATTCACCAGATATGAAAAACACACAGCAAAAAACCATGCTACGGCATTTGAAATAAGATATTTTTCTTCCCCTAAAACAGTGTTGAAAAGTTTAAATGTTACAAGATTTACAACTGTTGTCAATAAGCCGACCAACACATATACTATCAGTTCTCTATATTTTTTTAATAATGCTTTAATCATTTTCATAAGTTAAAATCTCTTTTGCAATGTAGATAGGTCTTGACTTTACCTGTGTGTGTATTTTGCCAAGATAATAGCCAAATATACCCAACAAAATACATATTACGGAACCGACAAACAAAACAGCAGAGGCAATATAGCCAAGGGAAATATTGAACTCAGTTAAAACATCAACTAACACAAAGGCAAGAGTCTGAAGAACCGCTATCATTCCCATAATAAAACCTGAATAAAACGGCAAGCGTAAGGGTGCATCTGAATATGCAACAAAGCCTTCAAGAGCATACTTGAAAAGCTTGCTGAAATTCCACTTCGTCTCACCGCTAAGGCGTTCATTCACTTCATAAGGAATTGTAACAGAATTATATCCGATCCAGGCAAAAATACCCTTTGAAAAGCGATGATATTCACTTAGAGAGATAATAGTTTCAACAACATTTCTTCTCATTGTGCGGAAATCACTTGCCTTAGTCGACATATCAACTTCAGTCATTTTACTGATTTTTTTATAGAAGAAATCCTTGCATTTAGTGATGAATCTGCCTTCAATACGTGTATGCTGGTAAGCAGCAACCATATCGCATTCCGGGTTTTCGTCAAGGATTCTGCCCATTTTTACAGCATATTCGGGACTTTGCTGTAAATCAGCATCAATTATTGTAACATATTCACCTGCTGCATTGGATAAGCCTGCATACATCGCAGCCTCCTTACCGAAGTTACGTGAAAATGTAATAACTTTAATTTTGACATCCTTATTTTTATTCCAAAGCTCTTTCAGCTTCGCTCCGGTTTTATCGCTGCTGCCGTCGTTAATAAAAACTATTTCATAGCTTTCAGTATAACCGGACATTGCTTTCTGAGCTTCTTCCAAAAACTTTTCAACATTACCTTCTTCGTTGTAGCACGGCACAACGAGTGAGTGCTTAATATTCATTTAATCGCCCCTTTCAGTATTGTTGATTGATCAGTCGTAAACCTCTACTCCCTCTTCAGACCATCCGTCTTTATAATATTTTCTGTAGGTTTTAAGGCCATCGTTCCATATATCGTATCCATCCTCACCGCGTCTGTCGGTATAGGAATATCCGTTATCGATAAGATATCTGCAAATATAGTCTGTTACTTTTTCAGCACCGGCAAGATTAACATGTCCGTTATCGGAAAAATCAACCTTCGTGTCAAGACCGGTTTTTTCAAGCATTTCTCTTGTAGAAAAATCGATCGTGTTATAACCGTTGTCAGCACAATACTTAAGAATTGAACTGAGCTCCTGCTGAATCTTTGAGCTTTTGAATGAAGGTGTGTTGATGAAAAGAACTTCGAGACCTTCATCTTCAATATAATCAAACAGTCTGTCAAGCTCTCCCCTCTGGAAATCATCAATTTCAACAGTTCCGTCAAAGTCAAGATTCTTGACATTAGCTGTCATATCTCTGCTGAGGAAGGCAGTATATCTGTCATTAGCGCCAAGATATTCGTTCTTTACAGCTACAAAATCGGCTTTTTCAAGTCCGTCAACCCAACGGTTATGGAAATTAAGAAGAGGAATATACATAGACATACTTGTTCTGTCAAGCTTACCGCTCTCAGGCTCACCGTAAAAGTCATATATTCTTTCAGCGTAATCAAAAAGATCAAGCAGCATACTGTATCGTGATGAAAGATCGGGAATATTTAGATATGCTTCCTGCACCTTACTTGGCGTAACACTCATCGTAAGGGACTGCTGACGTAAGGAGTGAATATCAATAACAACATATTTAATATCATGGTTCTTTTGTGCGTATCTGATAAATCCGGGAATGGATCCTATCGGCTGAACACTTGTACCGAATTGGTAGGCTGCCATACCGTACTTTTCCCAGGAAACCGCACTTACCCAACAATGTGCTATAACACTCGAGCCGAGAACGATGCCGTCTACTGTATCATCAGGCATTTCTTCAAAAGTATTGATAAAACGGGTGTTGAAATATTTCGGCTGTGAGTAGCAATGCATAATACCCACAACTGAAATTGCAAGAATGAGAATAAAAGCAACTGATCGTAGCCATTTTTTATTTTTCATACTTTTATCCTCCTTTTAAAACTGCTGATAAACAAAGTCAGCCGATGAGAATGCTGTTCCGTATGCACCGTAAATCAGAACAAATATAATTGCACCGATAATTACCAACCACTGGAAAAGCATATTTTGTTTTTCAAGACTCTCTCTGATTTTCATACCCTTTTCCTGCATAAGGCTGACAACTACAAGCACAAGAATCACGATGAAAACCATAAACATCTGTCTTGGAGCAAGACCAAGCTCATAGAGTGTCCCGTCCGTGAGTACCCAAGGGTTGAATTCAGAGAACATATTAACGAGCATTTTAATTGATGCAGTAAGTGAATCGGCTCTTGAGAAAATTCGGCCGATGCTTACGAGCATAAATGTTCTGAATATCTGGAAAAGCTGCCAAGAGAAGCATTCGGTATTTATTTTAAGCTTATTAAGTACTTTTTTATAGACAGGTTCAAGAAGTATGCTGCCGGAAATAATAATACTGTTCCATAAGCCGTAAGCAACATATTTATAGCTTGAACCGTGCCATACGCCGACAAGGAAAAAAGCAATAAACGATGCTAAGAAAGTAGGAAGCATTTTGCCGATATAGTTTCCGAAAATCTTTCTTGTCTTCTTACCCATAGAGGTAAAGGCCTTGGAAAGTGAAAGAGGATAGAAAACATAATCCTTCATCCATGCACCGAGGGTAATATGCCATCTGCGCCAGAATTCAGAAACAGATTTTGCAAAGTACGGTCTTTCGAAGTTAACAGCCATTTCGATGCCGAATACCTGTGCAACACCTCTGATCATATCCATACCGCCTGAGAAGTCAGCGTACACCTGAACACCGTAAACCATTGAACCTATAAGTATAATAATGCCCTTATAGTTACCGTAATTATTGAAAACCTCGTTTGCTATTACACCCATATATTCGGCAAGCGTGAGCTTTTTTATAAGACCCCAGAGGAAAAGCTGAAGTCCGTATTTGAACTGGGTGAAATTAAAGCGGTGTCCCTCATAAAGCTGAGGTGCAAGATGTGCGAAACGTCCGATAGGTCCCTGAACAATCTGCGGGAAGAATGAAACAAAAAGAGCGATCTTAGCAACGTTTTTTTCTGCTCTGAGCTTACCTCTGTAAACATCAATTATATAGCTGGTTGCCTGCAGGGTATAGAATGAAATACCTAAAGGAAAAGCTAAATCATGCTTCGGAGCAGCGGCATCAACACCGAAAAGACCGAGCACGCTGAAGGCCTGTTCAGAAAGGAAATTAAAATATTTGAGGAAAACAAGGAATCCGAAGCAGATAACAAGACCCAGAGAAAGAACCGCTCTCTTCTTTTTCTGAACCTTAGCTTTAAGAGCTTTTTTCTCTTCTCTTGTTATGTCAGTATGCTCTTTAAGATACGCCTTGTGGTCTTCATTGAATTTATCAAGAACAAGTGCAACGAGCCAAATCACTACAACTGTGAGCAGCATAAAGTAACCTGTTCTGAGTCCGTTCCAGAAGTAAAATACCGCACTTGAAGCAAGAAGAACTGTCCAACGGTATTTAAGCGGAATCAAAAAATATAATAGAAACGTTATAAGCAATAACGCCGCGAATTCAACTGATATCAGAGTCATAATATTTTTTTCCGACTTAAAAGGCGGAAATTGCCTCCTTAATTTTTATTTTAAACAGCAGAACACTACCTTACGGATGTAAGGTAGTGCTTATGAAGCTTAGTCTGCAAGCTCGTTGATGAGATCAAGCATTGCTGAAACAGAGTCAAGATTTTCAGGCTCAATGTCGTCAGCGCCGATTGAAACATCAAACTCCTGATTGATTTCACCGATAAGTGAAACAATGTCGAAGGAATCAAGGATACCGTCTGAAATAAGTGCTGTTTCATTTTCGAAATCAACATCAGGACGGAGTTCGGTGAGGATTTTCATAAGCTGTTCTTTCATAATTTTCAATTTCCTTTCATATATAGTTGATCGCAAATCATGCCGTCAGAAATATATCCGATACGGTCATACAATGCGATAGCTGACATGTTTTTACGGTCAACCCAAAGTCTGACCATAGTAAGCTCTTTATCCTTAGCGGCGATAAGACACTTACTCATTAAACTGCGTGCAAGTCCTTTTCTTCTGTGATTTTCAGAAACGGCAAGGTGCTGGGCAAGTCCTTGTTTTGAACTTACAGACAGCATTATAACTGCCGCAAGTTCACCGTTTTCATCAAGAACACTGAAAAGATTACCTGACTTACAAAGCTCTTCAAGCTCATCCTTTTCGGGAAGCGGTGTGCTTTTTTCATCGAGAGTTGCCTTCCAAAGCTCATTCATAGCTTCAGAATTACAATATTTATCCGTCAGGTTATAGCCATCCGGCACAGCAACCGAAAGACTGTTAAAATCAATATTTTTCACAGGGAGCTGCATACGCTGATATGATTTGTATTCTTCAGCAATACCTTCTTCAACAAGTCTCTGTGCGGTGAGCAGGTCTCCCCTGCCAGCTCTGCTTACAACATCAAGATAAACATCTCTGCCGTAAAGCTCACGCATAAACTTCTTCACAAAGCTGACATCAGATGTGTCTGTCGTGTAATAATACAGATTACTGTAATCTTCCCTGTCGCAAAGAATAATAAGCCAACCCGGATATTCAGAAATAAACAACCTACCTTCTGCAATCAGATATTCGATTTCACCCGGCATTAAAAAGCAGTTTGTCAGGGCTTTAGGATTATCCGCTTTAAAGGATTTTACAGCAAGATTATATTCTTCCGAGGATTTAATCTCAATCATTGTCGAGATGGTCTCCTTTCAGCTTAACTCTGTCAATTTTTGCGTTTTTAGTCATTGGAAGTGCAGTAAAATGCATCATTCTGTTAGGCAACATATATTTCGGAAGGAGCTTACCTGCATCCTTCAGAATATCTCTGTCACATTCATTTTCAGACTGATAGAAGAGAACAATCTGTTCATTCTTTTCATCATAAATACAGCATCCTGCATCGATATAAGGCAGAGAATTAATAGCAATTTCAACCTCGCTGAGCTCAATTCTGTGACCCATATGCTTGATCTGATAATCCTTACGTGAAACGAAATAGAAAAGTCCGTCTTCACCGTATTTTGCAAGGTCACCGGTACGGTAAATGAGTTCAGGATAAACCTTGTTAAGAGGATTCTGGCAGAATGCCTCGGCGGTTTTTTCGGGATTATTATAATAGCCGTGAGCGAGAGATGTACCTCTTACACAAATTTCACCCTTAACACCGGGCTGTGTAATAAGCTCATCACCGTCGAGAAGAAGTATATCAGTATTTCTGAAGGGAATACCGATCGGAAGAGCCTCCTCGTCTCTGAAAGGTCTGTCAACTTTATAGTAAAGACAGTTGCAGGTGATTTCTGTAGGACCGTAAAGGTTTACAAAATTAACCTCAGGAAGCTTATTTCTCCAGTAGTTCAGAACTTTATTAGGCATTACCTCGCCTGAGAACATAACAGTTCTCAGCGTTTCAGGCACCGTCTTTTCAAGTGCGTTGAGGTTTTCAACAATACGTAATGCAGAGGTTGCCCAGATTATAGTATTGATTTTTCTCTCATTAAGGCAAGCGATAAGCTTTGCAGGAAATGAGAAGAAAAGCTTTGGAATAACGTGCATTGTTCCGCCGTTTCTTATGCAGGAGTAAATATCCTTAACCGATACGTCGAAATCAAAGGGAGCCTGATTACCGAAAACTCTTGTTTCGTCAAAATCAAAGGCCTCTGCAAAGTTTTCAATAAGATCAATAACACTTCTGTGGCAGACAAGAACGCCCTTAGGCACACCTGTTGAACCTGAAGTAAAAATAGCATACAGCGGATCGGTATCGATTGCCTTAGCTCTTACATCTGCGAGAGCTACAGGGTCAGCTTTATACAATACAGCCTCGTCATAAATGAGTCTTTCGCCTTCAAAACCGATTTCATCAAGGATTTTGTTATCCTTTTCCCAGATTATCGCAGCTTTTGGCTGAAGTGTGTTTATTATAAGCTCAACTCGCTTCACGGGAAGCTGACGGTCAATAGGCACGTAGAAGTTACCGCTTTTTACGATACCCATAAAAGCAATAACCGACTCAATGTTTCTGTCAATAAAAACGACAACAGGTGAGTTTTTTGTTCCGCTTTTTTCAACAAGTGCCGAACCTATAGAATCAGATTTTTCATTAAGTTCGTTATATGTTGCCTCATTTTTACTGTCTGAAAAAGCAACTTTTTCGCCGTATAACGAAACACTTCTGTCTAAATAATCAAGTATATTTGTAAGCATGAGAAAACCCCTCAATAATTAAAATTTATAATACAGAATAAACCTTTTTAAGTATATCAAAAAGGTTTATTAAAGTCAACATATATGATTAGCTGCAGAAAAAATTCAAAGAATGTTAATTTACTTTTTTTCTCTTTCTCTTATAACAAATTTAGTTGGAGTTCCCTCAAGTCCGAATACTTCTCTTATCTGGTTATCAAGATAACGCTGATAGCTGTAATGAAACAGCTCTTTATCATTGACAAAGCAAACAAACGTGGGAGGTCTGGTTGAAGCCTGAGTCATATAATAAATCTTCAGTCTCTTACCTTTATCCGTCGGCGGCTGAACTCTGGCAGTTGCTCCTGCAAGAACGTCGTTAAGCTTACCTGTGGAAATACGCATAGAATTCTGCTCATCAACAAAACGGATAAGCTCGAAAAGCCTGTCAAGTCGCTGTCCTGTTTTTGCAGAAATAAAGATAATGGGCGCATAGGACATAAAAGAAAAATCGTTCATAAGCTTCTTGCGGTAGCTGTCCATAGTCTTACCGTCTTTCTCAAGAGCATCCCATTTATTAACTGCAATAATACAAGCCTTACCCATATCATGTGCTATACCTGCAACCTTACTGTCCTGCTCTGTAAAGCCCTCAACAGCATCAATCATAATAACACAAACCGACGCTCTTTCAACGGCCATTTTTGCACGTATTACAGAATATTTCTCAATCTGATCCTCGACCTTACTCTTTCTTCTGAGACCGGCTGTATCGATAAACATAAAGCTTCCGTGTTCATTTGTAATAAATGTATCGGTCGCATCTCTTGTGGTTCCTGCGATGTTGGATACGATTGCTCTTTCTTCGCCTGAAATAGCATTAATCAGAGATGATTTACCAACATTAGGCTTGCCGATCACAGCAACCTTGACGGTTTCATCCTCATCAGCCTCCTCGTCATCTTCGGGAAGATGCTCAAGAACTGCATCAAGCAAATCACCTGTACCGTGACCGTGCACAGATGAAACAGCTATAGGATCACCAAGGCCAAGATTATAAAATTCATAATATTCCAGCGGCATTTCACCAACTGTATCGCACTTGTTTACGCAGAGAATGATTGGCTTACCGCTTTTCTGAAGCATTGCGGCGACATCAGCATCAGTTGCAACCACACCGGTTCTGATGTCGGTTACAAGTATAATAACATTAGCCGAATCAATAGCAAGCTGTGCCTGACGGCGCATCTGCTGTAAAATAATATCATCACTCTGCGGTTCAATACCGCCTGTATCTATCAGAAGGAAATGTCTGTTAAGCCACTCGCAATCACCGTAAATTCTGTCGCGTGTTACGCCCGGAGTATCGTCAACGATGGATAAACGCTGACCGATAAGCTTATTGAAAAGTGTACTTTTGCCTACATTCGGTCTACCGACAATGGCAACAATCGGTCTTGACATTATATCATCCCCCATTTCAAACTAACTTCAATATTTCTTTAACAAAATTGCTTCCCGATGACTCAGGAATAACCGTAAGTTTCACATCAAGCTCTTTTTCGACATCTGCAACCGAGATATTGTCAAGGAAAAGCTCTTTTTCAGCGTTAAGCATAACATCAGGAATCAGAAGCTCGTCAAAAAGCTCCTTGCCTGTAAGCCCGTTTATAAGGTCATTGCCTGTAACAAGACCTGCAACGGTCACAGAATGACCGTAAAATTCGTTTTCTATTTTATAAACATTGATCTTTACCGAAGTGTAAAGCGCTGTTATTTTATCCGAAATCTCTTTAATAAGAGGATATGCGGCAGCACCGGTTGCAACACTTAAGCTGCGGCTGATGTTTTTATCCGCTTCAGTTTTCTCAAGGCACGAAATCGATTCATCTATAAAATCACGCCACATACCGACACCGTTTTCTATCTGCGGATAGTCCTCATAATAATCGGAATCAGGAATCTCTCTTTCAGCTTTAAGATAAAATTCATCCGATGCATAGGCGAGTCTTGTGCCATGTTCCTTTTTGAAATCATCTCCGAATGAGTTAATTATACTGATTACCTCGGACGATATTTCCTTTGTATATTCAGGCATATCAAAAAGACCTTCACGGTGCTTTGTTACACCAACAGGGACAGCAGCTATACTCTGTACCGCCGGATAAAACTTTGAGAGCTCAGACAGACTGAATTCAAGTTCTTTGCCGTCATTTATTCCGGGACACAAAACAAGCTGAGTATTTATTTCTATGCCTGCATCCGCAAGTCTTTTTATATAATCAAGACATTTACCTGCATTTTTATTTTTCATCATCTTCACACGAAGCTCTTTATTCATAGTGTGAACAGAAATATTCACAGGTGAAATGTGCATTTTGATTATTCTGTCGATATCTTCATCGGTAAGGTTTGTTAGAGTGATATAGTTGCCGAAAAGAAAGGATAATCTTGAGTCGTCATCCTTGAAGTATATGCTTTCACGCATACCTTCGGGATTCTGATCAATGAAGCAAAAAATACAGTTGTTTTTGCATCTTTGCTGCTTATCCATTAAGAAAGACTCAAATTCAAGACCGATATCCTTATCGCCTTTGTTTTTCAGTTTTATAACTTTGTTTTTACCCGACTGATCAAATTCAAGAAGAAGCTTATCCTCCCTGACATAAAACTCATAATCAAGAAAATCACGGATTTTATTGCCGTTTACACTCACAAGATTATCGCCTGCTCTGACACCTTTAAAATACAGCTCAGACCATTTTTTTACCTTCTTAATTCTTACTGACAACTTTTCTCACCTCTCAATCCAACAAAAAAGGTGAAGAAACCATAGCTTCTCCACCTCTCAAAGTTCCAAAGGCTTAGTCTTCGTCCTTAACAACAACCTGCTTGCCCTTGTAATAACCACACTCAGCACAAACCTTGTGGGGTACAGTATAAGCACCGCACTGCTTGCATCTTACAAGTGTCGGAGCGTCGAGCTTCCACACGTTTGAACGTCTCTTATCTCTTCTTGCCTTTGATACTCTTCTCTTTGGTACTGCCATCTTCCAGCACCTCCTTATTATAATAATAAATAGTTAACTTTTCATTCGTCCAGTAAGCCTAATAAAGCCTCAAGGCGAGGATCTATATCTTTTTTACAGCCACACGGACCTTCGTTTAAATTTGCACCGCATTTAAAGCAAACACCCTTACAGTCATCTTTGCAAAGGAACTTGCCGGGAAGTGCAAGAAAAATGTCTTCCAAGGTAAGCTGCTCAATATCCAGCTTCATATCCTCAACGAGAATATACTCATCTGTTTCTTCGTTGTTCAGTGATGAAACAAGCTCGTGATCCATAGGAATATCAAAATCAAGCTTTGTTTTTTCGGCACACCTGTCACAGAAGATTTCAAGTGAGAACTTAATATCAGCACTTACAGTAACAATACCTGACGTATTTACGATTTCTCCCTTAAGAACAACAGGTGCTGTGAATGGAAACACACCGTTGATTTCTTCCTTTGAAAAATCAAAGTTATAGTCAAGTGAAATACTGTTAATACCCTGATTAAATAAGCTTTCAAGTTCTATAAACATAACTCACCTCATATTAACGAATAACATTATATATATCTCTTCCCGATTTGTCAATAATAAAAACAAAATTCGTTAAAAAATCTTTTAATTTGCCATAGTGTTACGGTTATTTTTTTGTTCTGACCGAGAAAAGAGATGAATAGTATCCGTAGTAATATATTCCGCCGGCTTTTCTGACCGGTCTTACCTTATAATAATACTTCGTACCGGGCTCAAGCGATGAAATCTCATAGGAATTAGTCTTGGGTGAGCCGAGCAAAATATATTTTTTTGTGATTGTATCATATCTGTATACACGGTAATAGGTTGCGTTTTCAGTCTTATCCCATTTAAGAGTGAAGCTATCTGAAGTAACATTATGCGCCGTGAGATTTACAGTCTTTCCGAGATTAGTGCTGAAAGAGAAATCATCAGATCTGTATCCCCTTCTTAAAACGGATCCGTTTTTCATAATATAGGGAATTACACAGTACTTGTTCGTAGTACCGGGGGTTAAGCCTGCCACATTAAGAGTTGTTGCACCGTTTGTATATCCGATTCGTATATAACTCTTTTTTACATCGTCATAGCGGTAAACATTATATCTGTTTACACCCTCAGAAGACGGTGTCCATGTAAGCGTATATGACGTATCGGTCACAGAAGAAGCTTTCATCTCTGAAACAGTTTTAGCCATTGTATAAAATGAGTATGTTGCAACCTTGCCCTTTTGAGTTCCGAGGGAGCTTCTGATATAAGCTCTGACACGGACATAATATTTCGTAATATCGTTAAGACCTTCAAGAGTATACGAATTATTCTTTACAGTTGCTTTAAGCACGTATTTTCCGTTTTCATACAGATAAATATTATAACAGTCGGCGTTCTTTGTTTCGTCCCATTTAAGGTCTATTCTGTCCTCATAAGCGGTGCCCTTAAGACCTGTAACAGCATCCGGTAAGGTTGTTGCAGAAAACTCCTGCGAGAATTCACTTTCCTCTAGTACAGTATCAAGAATATAGGTTGCCGTTACCTTGTAAAAAGTCTTTGCTGAATTCTCGAGATTTTCAAAAGCACAGTAAGGAGTAGTTACACTCGTAAGACGTTCATATTCGCCGTCTACAAGTCCGTAAACTGTATAAAATGCCGCATTATCAATGCTGTTCCATGACAATTTATAAGAATCTGCAGTAACATCTGACACCTTAAAGCCGTCTACCGATGCAACAGGAGTAACAATATCGAGAAAATCCGATTGTTCTGCACAAACGGTAATACCTCTTTCAGAAGCAACAGGCACCACATAAACGCTATAAGCAGATGCAGGAAGCAATCCGTCATAAATGACAGTCAGCTCAGAACCCTCATATATAAGCTTATCTTCGTTTTCTCCTTTAAGATAAACCCTATAGAAATCTGCCCCCTCAGAAGCAGACCACATAAGGGAAATGCTGCGTGAGGTCAGATCTGTATATTCCGGTTTTCCGACGTTTAGCGGCGGCGTAAGAGTCCAGAAAAGTTCAGAATAATCGGAATATACTCTTGAACCGTCAATAATTCTGAAGGCCTTAATTCTGAAAGCACAGGCATATCCCGGACGGAGATTATCAACATAAACATCAGTTTCATAGGTATCGCAAAGACGGACATAAGCCTTATTTTCAGGCTCATATTTATAAATTCTGAATCCGTCGGCACCAACAGCATTCCATGAAAGCTTATAGCCTGCAGAAGTCAGTTCCGAAACGCTCAGATCAGTAGGAGCATCCGGTACAATCGGTGACTGTGTATAAAACTCACTGATTTTTACAGGGCCGTTATCAAAGCCGTAAGAATTAACATATCGGCAGTAAACAGTATATTTGCTTGCTTTTTGCAGATTTTTGAAGGTATAAGTATTGCTGTTTATGTCTCCGCCTTTTATAAAGCTGCCGTTTTCATCAGCAAGATAAAAGCCGTGCCTTCCGCCGCTTGTTCTTTTTGTGAGAGAAACTGTTATGCTCTCTGTATCAGAGGTCAATGACACATTATTTACCAGATAATCGTTTATACCTTCCTTAACGGTAAATAATATTCTGTCGCAGATACCTCTTGAATTATAAATAGTAACAACAGTATTACCGGATTTAATGAAGTTTACAGTATCTCCGTCAACAACCTTACATACAGCAGGATTATCACAGAAAATTCCATTGCTCATTCCCGTTGCTGAACTGAAAATTCCAAGGTCGTAGGTTCCTATACCGACACTTGTCGTTGTTAAAATATCGATATAATGATAAAATATATAACCCGTATATGTTTTTGCGTTATAAGTAAAGCTTATTTTATACCACAACGGGTATTGTAATATACGCGAATAATAAGTTGAATCTACAAAATGCTTACTGAGAATTCTGACCTGAGTTCCTTTAGCCAGAAGTATGTTAGCGCCTTCTGCACTCTGAAGCTTTGCATATGTTGTAGACGGTCCGGTGCGAACATTTACACCGCTGATATTGACAGACCCGTACTGTAATTTTGAATCAACAGAAACAAGGGTATCCTGCGCATTTCCTTGCGGCATATTTTCAAACACAGGAATTGAAAACACAAACTGATTGTCAAGTATACCAAGCTGTGCATAAGAAGCATAGGATGAATATCCCTGAGATAAAGCACCGGTAAGGTTTGTCATATACTGATGAGTATACACATCGTAAACGGCATCAGGATTTACATTGAAGCGCTGTAAATATCCGGTAAACTGTCCGACGGCAATATATGACGAAGCAAGAAATTCTGCACCACCCATAATTGATTTTTCCGGCGTATTCCAGGGCCTTGAATAAGTAGTAAGCTTACCGTCAGCGCCTCCGTTAGCCCATGCAAGTCCTCTTGTGATTGCATTTACACCGTCGTTGGCTCCTATATTATAGAAATTATATATACCCGGATACGTAGAGTGATTTCCCCACACGCTGTAGCTACCGTCAGAGCCGACCTCATTCAGTATCTTAGATGCAAGGAAGCAAGGATTGATGTTATACTTCTTGCCCGCTTCATAAATAACCTCAGAATACTTCTTATCTGTAGTTATTCTGTTTCCCTGTGCATCCAGATAGGTAACCACAGTATCATACATAAAGGATCTTTTCAGAATCAGCTCAACTGCTTCAACAGAAAAAATTTCGCTGAAGCTGAGCTTTTCAAACTGAAAAATGCCCTCATCATTAAGAAAATTACGCGGATCAAGAAAATATTCAATCGCAAGCTGACTTGCCTGAACAAAGCCGCCATCTTTATATTTGAATGAACCTGTTTCAGGATCATAATCATCAGCATCGTGGCTTTTAAGAATATTAGCAGATGCAGAGTTATCAACAAGAGAAACCTCTCCGTATTCGGCCTTTACAACCTCATTCCAGTCAAGACCGGTTTCAAACGCTTCAAACTTCCATTCCGGATGTTTCTCGTGCAGGTCAGAAAGATAACCTCTGTAGCTTTCAGGAAATTTTTCCAGAGTTACATCAAAATCATCTGCAGCAGAAACAGAAAAACATAAAACAACAGAAAGAACTAAAGCGGACAAAAATAAAACTACAAATTTTTTCAATCCCCTCTTGTTGTTCTTCATATCTTCACATCCTTGTTTTTATACTTAATTAAAAAATGCTGACGAGCTGAGTTTATCAAGAATCAGCTTATTATCTTCAGCAGCTTTCTGTTCTTTTATTTCACAATCATCTTTTTCGTATATGAAATTTACAGACAATCCAAGAATTTCACTTACCTTATCTTTTTTTACTTCGTTCTGTTCCTGAGCAGCTTCAACATCACAGCCCACTTCATCAGAAATCTCATCCGAAGCAACAACAGCTTCAACAGTTGCAGACGCCATAAAGTTTGTGAGATTACGGCAAAGCTCATCAGCAACCATTCTGAGTTTAATAGCAGCATCGTTAATATCAGAAATAGGATCCTGAATATCATCTGCGGCAAGCGCCGCATTTTCCGACTCTGCAGTTTTCATACACTTATCTGTATCAACCAAAGCTTCCAGCTCGCTGATTTTCGCATTGAGACTATCCACAGTTGATTCAACAGCTTTCTTGTAATCATAAAACTCATTACGCATCTTTTCAATATAATTGATTACATCTTTTTTGTTGAAGCCTCCGACTTTTGCTTTTCTGAAATTATAGTAATTACCTTCCATTGTTTTAACACACCTTTAGCACAAATTTATTCATTATGATTTTAACATAAAACCCTATTGAATTGCAACGGTATTGCAAAAAATAATCAACTTGGTATATAATTACAGTAACAAGGAGGTGAGATTATGGTCGTTCTGAATGACAGAGCCGGATATATTATAGATAATCTGCAAAAAAACGGATTTCAGGCCTATATTGTCGGCGGAGCTCTCAGAGATATGCTGATGAACCGCATTGCAGATGACATCGATATTACTACTGATGCTAGTCCTGAAGAAGTTGAAGCGGTTTTCAGCAACCACAAGGTAATTGAAACAGGAATAAAGCACGGTACGGTAACTGTTCTTATCGACGATATTCCTATTGAGATTACTACATTCCGAATTGAAGACACATACACTGACGGCAGACATCCAGATAAGGTATTATTCAGCAAAAGCATTGAGGATGATCTCAGACGTCGTGATTTTACAATGAACAGCATCGCATATAATCTCACTCAGGGATTTGTTGATCCTTTTGGCGGCAGAAAGGATATTGAAAACAGAATCATCCGTTGTGTAGGTAATCCTACGGAAAGGTTTACCGAAGACAGTCTTCGGATACTTAGAGCAATGCGCTTCGCCTCTGTTCTTAGCTTTGAAATCGATGATAAGACAGAAAAAGCAATGTTTGAATGCAAAGGCTTGCTTAAAAACATTTCCAAGGAAAGAATATATGCTGAAACTGTTAAAATGCTTTGCGGTAAAAACATCCGTCAGGTGCTGATTAAATATACAGATATAATTGCTGAGTATATACCGGAAATCAGCTATATGAAAAACTTTAATCAGCATAATTTTCATCATAAATACGATCTGCTTACTCACACGGCAGTCGTTGTGGAAAATACAGATCCTGTCCCCCATCTGAGACTTTCCGCTCTTTTACACGACATTGCTAAACCGGTATGCTTAAGCTTTGACAATGAAGACACGGGACATTTTTATAAGCATTCTTCAGTTGGTGCAGATATGGCAAACACCATATTACTTAAGCTTCATTCCGATAATAACACAATAGAGAAAGTGGTAAAGCTAATCAAATGGCACGACACACCTATTGAAGAAAGTGAAAGAATCATAAAGAAAAAACTACGCATCATGGGTGAAGAATTGCTTTCAAACCTTATAAAGCTTCAACGAGCTGATACCAAAGGTCTTGCAGATGAATTTCAGAACAGAAGCATGCATTTTGACAAGCTTGAGCAAATTATAACAACGGTAATAAGCGAGCAACAATGTTTTTCCCTTAAAGATCTTGCAATAAACGGAAACGATGTTTCTGAACTCGGTTACAAAGGCAAGGAAATAGGTATTATATTGAATTCAGTTCTAGATGCTGTTATAGAAACCGAGCTAAGCAATAATAAAGCCGAAATTATAGATTATATAAAAAGAAACAGGTAGCAAAGAGCTAGCAAAGAGCTACCTGTTTCTTTTTTATTTGATGATATATACTTTTACTCCGTGTCCGGGTACACTGGAAACAATCTTACTTGTATTTTCACTGTATTTTTCTTCCCACACATCTTCTACATCATATCCCGATTTAGAAGGAAGGTTAAGATACCCGAGATTAGAAAGCTTACTTAATTCAACTGCAGCACTTCTTACAGATGAGCTCTTGTTGAAGACACAGACAGCTGCACGGTTACCGTCAAGCGGCTTAACAAGAATATCAACAAGACCCGTTTTAATTCTTCTGCACTGTACACCGAGAGGATCCTGATTTATTGAAATCATTTTTTTGTTGGTAAGAATCTGATATACCTTGCTTTCTGTGTCAACAGTACCGTCTTCTTTGATAAATTTTCTTACATCGTTGCCGCGAATGAGAGGTGCATTCATCATACACCAAAGACTGAAATGGCTCTTGTTTTCTTCGTGGGTAAGATTACCGTTGCCGACCTCAAGCATATCAGGGTCATTCCATGCGCCGGGAGCAGAATATTTAGCAAGTCTGACGGTAAATTCATAGATTGCTACCACTGATTTCCAATCGGCACGTATATCACCTGTTGTTCTCCAAAGGTTACCCGCTTCAGCACCCCACTTCCACGGTCTGTTAAAGCCCCACTCACAGATAGAATAAACAATAGGCTTTTCTTCTGTGCCGTTGTTTTCTGCATAAAGCTTCGTTGCACGCTTAAGCTCTCTGCCCATAAGCTTATACTGAATAGCGGTACTGTCCATTCTTGAGCCTACGGGATTAAGAAGCTCAACCCTATTTGCGCCTTTTTCAAGATGAATCATTGCCTGAAGCTTGCCCTCGGGCGTGAAATTCTTTCTGCTTGCACAGTAAATGTGATATTCTTCCTCGCCGTTGACCTTAGCCATAATAAACTTTTCATCACGGGAGTCTTTCCTGATATCAATATGAAGAATATATTCCCCTGCTTCTTCGACCTCTACCTCGACGGATATACTGCCGCTGTTTGAATCAAGTCCGTCAACATAACACTTATCCTCGATTACCTCATCGGGTACAATTCTCGCCATTTTGCTCAGCTTCATTTCCTTGGCGGTGAAACGGGCAAAAGCGGCACCCTCACCCTCTTTTGCAAAGGAAACAGCAATAATTCTGGGTGCAAGATTTGAAATAGGCTTATTGTGACAGAAATCATATTTGAAATATTCAACGCCCCATGAAGCAAAGGTTTCCGCGTCGATTCTTTCGTGAAGAAGGCTTGCAGGGTAATCCTCGCAGGTGTGTGTGCCGTTAGAGGAATAAATACCAAGCTTTATGCCGCGTTCATTCACATAATCGGCAAGAGCCCTGATGCCGCTCGGGAAATGAATTTTATCGCACTGAAGCCTGCCGTCGGCATCTCTGGTCGAAGCCTGCCAGCAGTCATCTATATTCACATATTTATAGCCTGCGTCGGTAAGTCCGCTCTTTTGCATTGCATCGGCGATTTCCTTGATAAGTTCTTCGCTTATTTTATGTCTGAAAAGATTCCAGCTTGACCAACCCATGGGAGGTGTCATTGCCACACCGTTATTATAGCCTCTTTCGGCACACTGAGTGAGCCTTGCTTTGTTGACAGCTTTTTTGATGCTGCATATAGGGCAGTAGGTTTTTTCACTCATTTTTTTTGCCATAACAATACCACCGGTTGCAGTAAGCGCAGCGGCAGTAGAAACAACTGTGTTTTTAATATGCTTATTCATAGCTTTTCTCCTTTATATTAAACCTAAATTTTTCATAACAAATATAAATCCGAACATTGTGAACATAGAAAAAAGACTTGTCCAGACAACTAATTGACCTGCTAACTGTTCATTGCCGCCGATTTCGCCCGTCATAACCGCACTCGAAACTGCAACAGGTGTGGAAAACAGAGAAATAATTGCAGGATATTCTATGCTTGTAATATTAACAAGGTCAGTATAATTGCAAAGCAGCACCGCACCGCATATTCCTGCGGCAGGGGCAAAAACGAGCCTCATAAAAGTACCGAGAGCAATTTCCCTTTTAAGTGAAGAAATCGCCTTGAAATCGAACCTTGCGCCCAGAACGACGAGTGCTAAAGGAGATGCAACCTTCGCAAGTCTTGAAAGCGCAGTATAGACGAAGGGAAGGTCACCTTCAATAGAAAACAAGGGATTTCCCGAGGCATCAACAGGTAAAAACTCCCTTATTGCAACAACTGCAATTCCAAGTGCGACGCTGATTATAAGCGGATTAGTAAGCGCCTTTTTGACGGTGTGCCTTACGCTGCCCGAGTGGTTGTCGGGGCTGTAATGAGAAAGAATAACAACCGCTAGTATATTAAAAAGCGGTATTGCAACTGCAGAAAGAATACTTGCAAAAGCAACCGCCTCAGCACCGCCGAGACTTTCAGCAAGCGGTATGCCGATAATCGCATAGTTTGACCTGAATGAGCACTGAGTCATAACACCGATGCTGCTTCGGTCCTTCACAAAGAGCTTGGAAGTGCCGTAACCGATAAGGCAGATAAGAAGCACCGCAACAACACAGTAAATAACTGCTGACCAACGGACAAGGCCGAGATTTTCTATTTCGTAAACATTCCAGAAAAGCAGGACAGGAAGAAAGACCCTGAAAACCATGGTATTGAGCTTTTTAAAAAATGCGTCATCGGCAAAATGTATGCATCTGAGGAAGTAGCCGACAAAAACAAGAATGAGTATAGGCATTACCGCCTCAAAGGAAAAACTGAAAACTTCAGCCACAAAATCACACCTAAAAATATATTACTACAGTATTTTATCACAATGCTCGTGTGTTTACAATATTTGAAAAAAATATTTTCACAAGAAGTAAAACTCCCGCTCTCTTGAACGGGAGTTTTGTTTGGTGAGGATGAGTGGGCTCGAACCACCGACCCCTTGCATGTCAAGAGCACCTTACGGCGTTAAGGTACGATTTTCATAGCATTTTTCTTGCTTTTAATAATCATTATTTCGGTTTTTCGAGCAAGTTGTTGACCCTTAAAAGTCGAACAAATAAACCAACAACAGTATAATCCAAAAGTAGCAGAAAAGCAACAGGTCTGAAGCAAGTAATTAACAACTTTTTTGAAGCATTATAATAACTATATAAAAATTTAAGGGAACGGTTTTGATCCGTTCCCTTTTGTTGTTTTTAATAGTGTGCCATACCGCATTTGCAGTTCTTGTTTGTTCTGAACAGCTTCCAGAAGAACAGGCAGAACTTGTACCAGAAACCGCCTTTGTGGCATAAGTGATTGCAATTCTTTGTTGTATCTTCATTACATCTGTCACATCTTCCGTCGTGGTTATCGTCCTTGTGACCTAATGCAGGTGAGATAACTGTCTTTTCTTCATATTCGCAGGAAGTACAGCTTTCAACGTAGGTCTTTTCTGTTGTGCAGGTTGCTTCAACAGTTTTATAGCTTAAATAATGTGGCTTCATCGGTATATCCCTGTAGACGTCATAGTTACCGCAGGTACATGTATAACGCTCCTGGCCCACTGCTGCGCAGGTAGACTCCTTAACTGTTGTCCATCTGCCGTACACATGGTTATCGGGGTCAATATCCATTATCTGTACAAGTTTGTATGCACAGTTTTTACATTTATTATACTTTTCGCCTTCTTTTGAACATGTCGGTGTTACTGACACAACAGTATTGCTGTCAATCACATGCTCTTCGCCCGTTGCGGTGCATACACGATAATTGATTGTGACGTCTTCATTGAATTCGAGCCCTAGAGCTTCAAAAGCTTCAGGTGAACCGGCAAAATTAACTGTTTTTGTGGCGTAAAGCTCTCTGGGTTTTTTAACCTCTGTAAGAGTTGAAGGCAAGTATATCTCATCAACGGTCCCATAGCTGAAAGCATTGTACTCTATCTTTGTTACACCTTCGTAGATTTTAAGGGTTTCAAGGTGGCATTGTGAAAAAAGGTGAGAACCAATGGTTTTAATATTTTTTGGAAGATTTACGTTTTTAAGGCTGGAGCAACCGCTGAAAACGCTGCCGTCCAGTTCTGTAACGCTGTCCGGTATAACTACACTTTCCAATGCTGTACAATCTTCGAATACTGAATGCTCTATCTTTTTGACAGATGAAGGAAGTGTAACAGATCTGATTGCTGAGCAGCCTGAAAAAGCACCGGCTTTAATTGTTTGTAAATTTCCGGGTAATGAAAGAGCTTCAATAGCTGAACAGCCGGAAAAAGCATGATCACCGATTTCTGTGAGTGCAGATGAAAAAGTAACGTTTTTAAGAGAAGTACAGTTATTAAACGCATATGAACCTATTGTTTTAACATTTGCCATAGTCAGTGTTTTCAATGATGTGCAGCCTTTGAATGTATTGGCTTCAATCACAGTAACACCTGCAGGAATAGCTGCGTTTTCAATTAAAGCACAATCCTGGAATGCCCCCATACCGAGTGTTGTGAGTGAGGCAGGGATTGTGATATTCTTAAGAGAAGTACAGCCGCTGAATGCACCGGATTCAATTGTTGTAACTGTTGAAGGCAAAACAACTGTTTCAAGAGCTGTACAGCCCTTGAATGTATTAGCCTTGATTACCTTTACACCTGAGGGAATAGTGATACTCTTAAGGCTGGAGCAGCCCTCAAATGCTGATTCACCAAGGTATGTAAGCTTGGTTGAAAGAGTAGCTGTTGCAAGGCTTGTGCAACCCTTGAATGCTCTGTCGCCGATGCTGAAAAGGTAAGAGTCGGACATGCTCAGAGACTTAATCTGTGTAAAATCAACAAACGAGTCATCTGCAATTGCAACCACTTTGGTTCCCGCATATTTCTCAGGTATTACATATTCGGTTTCACTTTTACCAAGGTCGGTTATTCCGTAAACCTCATATCCGTCAAAAATGGTACCGCCGTTATAGTATTGCCATTTGAAATCCAGGGTGTTTGTTGCCGCACCTGCTGTAACGGAAGCTGTGAACATCATCAGCAGTGCAAAAATAATTGATAATAGCTTTTTCATTTTGTGTTGTTTCCTCCTTAAATATAAAAAGTGCGTCTGCAACGAGACGCACTGTAAAAACGCATCTCATTTGCTGCTAGACAAAGATTCTCTATTCGGATAGATATAGTTAATCAAGAGAATGCATCCTTACCAATGTATTCTCTATCCGAAACAAGAAAATATGAAAATTTGTCTAGCACATTTAGTTTATCACCATTGCTCTGAAAAATCAATAGTTTTTTCAATTTATTGCACCTTTACTTTAACATTAAATCAGACAAGTGAATAGTGAAGAGGTAATAAGTAAAAATCCCGCTCTCTTACGAGAACGGGATTTTTGGTGAGGATGAGTGGGCTCGAACCACCGACCCCTTGCATGTCAAGCAAGTACTCTGACCAACTGAGCTACACCCTCAAGTGCCCGATTATAATAACATATCGGATTACACTTGTCAAGGTGTCAGAAAACAATTCTGTAAAATCTGTATCCGACATAGAAAAACTCTTCTCTGAGAAG
Source organism: Acutalibacteraceae bacterium (assembly GCA_045544675.1). Classification (GTDB taxonomy): domain Bacteria; phylum Bacillota; class Clostridia; order Oscillospirales; family Acutalibacteraceae; genus UBA6857. The sequence continues at coordinate 11,611 of JAZPZK010000025.1, read as the reverse complement.
AAACGGAATAATAGTCTTATACGTTCTGTATCGCGTTGAAGGTGTGGGTGAGCTGTAGGCTTCGATACCATAATCCTCTGCCATAAGCATTGATCTTTTCATATGCAAGGGGTCACTGACAATAATTGCCGTTGAAAAGCCATTTTCTTCCATTATTATTTCAGCATTATTTATGTTTTCCTGAGTAATCTTGGACTTATCTTCAAGCAATATTATTTCTTCGGGAACGCCGCAAGCAATGGCATAAAGCTTTGCAATCTGTGCATCTGAATTGACATTACCTGCTCCATAGCCACCTGTCATAATGATATATTCAGCATAGCCCTCGTTATATAAATCAACTGCGTGGTTTATTCTCTCGGCAAAAACAGGAGAAACACCCTTATCCGTCGCACCTGCACCAAGAACTATTATTACATCAGCAACGCATTTTTCATCATTGTCACTATATGCAATTATATCCGCAGTTGTATATACAAGATAAAACAAAACAATCGATACTATTCCTGAAAGAATTCTTTTATAAACATCCTTCAATATATATCACCACCTGTTTTTACTTGTTTATATCTTATCATTAAAAACAAAGAAAAGCAACCACATAAGTGGTTGCCGATTCTTACAATATTATGCTTTTGCTTCACAGTACATACAGCGGTAAACTCTGTTTTCCTTATCTGTAAGTGTGAAAATCTGCTCAAGCTCCTGCTCACATGAAGTGATGCAACGGGGATTTTTGCACTTAAGTACGCCGTGAAGTGTTTCGGGAAGGTCAACACTTCTCTTTTCAACAAGTACACTGTCACGGATAACGTCGATTGTGATACCCGGGTCAATGTAGCCGAGAGCCTCAAGATTTATTTCAATGTTACTGTCAATCTTGATAATGTCCTTCTTGCCCATCTTTTTACTTGAAACGTTCTTGATAATTGCGATACTGCACTCAAGCTTATCAAAGCCGAGAAGGTTATATATTCTCATAGCGTTTCCTGCTGTGATATGGTCAATTACAAGACCTTCTTTGATTGAATCTATATGCATTGTTCCTTCTCCTTTCAGTCTGCTTTTAAGCCGAGAAGCTCCATAATAAGAGCCATACGAACAAACTTGCCGCAAAGCGCCTGTTCAAAATAGCATGCTCTGGGGTCATCGTCAACGTCAACGGAAATTTCATTTACTCTGGGCAGCGGATGAAGAATTACAAGGTCCTCTTTTGCATTCTTAATAAGCTTTTCCCTTGTAAGAATATAACTGTCGCGAAGGCGGATATACTCTTCTTCACTGAGAAAACGCTCTCTCTGTACTCTCGTCATATAGAGGACATCAAGTTCAGGAAGTACTGCTTCAAGGTCGGTAGTCTGGATGTACTCTATGCCGTTTTTCTGAAGGACATCCTTTTTAACGTACGACGGAAGCTTGAGCTCCTCCGGAGAAATAAGCACAATCTTAACATTTTCATATCTTGAAAGAGCCTGAATGAGAGAATGTACCGTTCTGCCGAACTTAAGGTCGCCGCAGAAACCGATTGTAAAGTTGTCAAGTCTGCCCTTTTTTCTTCTGATAGTAAGAAGGTCGGTAAGAGTCTGTGTAGGATGATTGTGTCCGCCGTCACCTGCATTGATAACGGGGATTTTTGAATGCATTGAAGCTACAAGGGGTGCACCCTCCTTAGGATGACGCATAGCGATAATATCGGCGTAGCAGTTTACCATTTTAGTTGTGTCGGCTACGCTCTCACCCTTTGTTGCTGATGATGAGCCTGCATCGGAAAAGCCGAGAACGTGACCGCCGAGCTCATACATAGCCGCTTCAAAGCTGAGTCGTGTTCTTGTTGAAGGCTCAAAGAAAAGCGTAGCAAGCTTCTTACCGCGGCAAACCTGACTGTACTTATCAGGGTTTGCTATAATATCATCGGCAACATTCAAAAGGCCGTCAATCTCTTCAACGGAAAGATCAAGAATATTGATAAGACTTCTCATTAGTTTGCGCCTCCGATCCAGCTTTCGTCGGACGGATTATCTCTGAACTTGAGAAGACGGGCAATGTCTTCCTGCTTGATATAACCTTCTTCAGCAGCTACCTCAGCAACTGCATCAAGATTTGAAAGTGAGTAGTTAACTACGTTCGCAGCGGCAAGTCTGTCAATACCCTTCTTCATACCGTAGGTGAAGATTGAAGCAATACCGAGAACCTCTGCGCCTGCTTCACGAAGAACCTCAACGACCTCAATAACGCTTCCGCCTGTTGAGATAAGGTCTTCGATAACAACTACCTTCTGACCCTTTTCAAGCTTACCTTCAATCTGATTGCCTCTGCCGTGGTCCTTATGACCTGAGCGTACGTAACCCATAGGGAGACCGAGAATGTGGCCTACGATAGCGGCGTGTGCGATACCTGCAGTTGAGGTACCCATAACAACCTCACATTCAGGGAAATACTTGAGAATTGTCTTTGCAAGACCTGTCTCAACATCAGTTCTTACTGCGGGTGAAGTAAGAGTAAGTCTGTTATCGCAGTAAATTGGGCTCTTGATTCCGCTTGCCCATGTGAAGGGCTGCTCGGGGCGAAGGAAAACCGCACCGATGGAAAGTAAATCTTTTGCAATAAGCTTTTTCATAGTTAATCTATCCTTTCTTTTTATATACTTAGTTTATCAGCCAACAAATTCGTTAAGGCATCTTTCATATGCAACAACGGGATCTGCTGCTGCAGTAATGGGTCTGCCCACTACGATATAGTCAGAGCCGATTCTGTTAGCCTCAGCGGGAGTCATAACACGCTTCTGATCACCGATATCACCGTCTGCAAAGCGTACACCCGGAGTGATTGTGAGGAATTCCTTACCGCAGGTGTCGTGAACCTTCTGAGCTTCAAGGGGTGAGCATACAACACCGTCAAGACCTGCATCCGCCGCATTCTTAGCGTAGTGCATAACAACCTTATCGATAGGTTCTTTGATGAGAAGGTCATTTTCCATGCTTTCCTGGTCGGTTGAGGTAAGCTGTGTAACGGCGATAAGGAGAGGTCTTGTGCCGTCGGGTCTTGTGAGACCTTCGAGTGCTGCCTCCATCATACGCTTTGTACCGCCTGCGTGAAGATTTGTTATATCAACGTCAAGATTTGAAAGCACAGACATTGACTTTTTAACTGTGTTGGGGATATCGTGAAGCTTGAGGTCAAGGAAAATCTTGTGGCCTCTCGCCTTGATTTCTTTTACGATTGAAGGACCTTCAGCATAGAAAAGCTCCATACCGATTTTTACAAAAGGCTTCTTACCCTGAAATTTATCAAGAAAATTCATAACCTCCTGCTTACTGCTGAAATCACATGCGATAATTACATCTCTTCCCATTAGTGAGCACCTCCGATAATTTCTTTTAATGATGTGATGTTATATTTTTCCATTGCCGCCGGAAGCTCATTTATGATATCACGGCAAGCAAAAGGATTTACGAGATTTGCGGCTCCGACTTCGACAGCCGTTGCACCTGCGAGCATCATTTCAATTACGTCCTTTGCACTTGAAATGCCCCCCATACCGATTACGGGTACCTTGACCTTATCAAAAACCTGATAAACCGCTCTGAGGGCTACAGGCATTATTGCAGGGCCTGAGAAGCCGCCCATTTTATTAGCAATAACCGGTTTTCTTGTTTTAAGGTCAATCCTCATACCGAGAAGTGTATTGATAAGACTGATTGCATCTGCACCCGCTTCTTCGCAGGCAACTGCAATCTCGGTTATATCTGTTACATTAGGTGTAAGCTTAGCGATAACGGGCTTTGTCACAACCTTTTTAACTGCAGAAATTACATCTGCGGCATTTTTGGCATCGGTTCCGAAATTAACACCGCCTGCGTGAACATTAGGACAGCTTATATTGATTTCAAACCAACCGATCTGGTCCTCTTTATCAAGAAGAGTACAGCATTCAACATATTCATCAATAGTGAAGCCACCTACATTTGCCATAACCTTCTTATTGAACACCTTTTTAAGCTCGGGAAGCTCGTGTTCAATAACTCCGTGTACGCCCGGATTCTGAAGACCCACAGAGTTTATCATACCGCTTGTACATTCGGCAATTCTCGGTGTGGGATTTCCGAAGCGAGGCTCAAGAGTTGTACCCTTGAAGGAGAAAGAGCCGAGACAGTTTATATCGTAAAGCTCAGCAAATTCATAACCGAAGCCGAAGGTGCCGCTTGCAGGAATTATCGGATTGTCAAGCTCTATTCCGCACAAATCAACCTTTGTATTTACCATATTATCTCCTCCCTTACAAGCACGGGACCATCCTTGCAGATTCTTTTATTGCCGTATTTAGTTTTGCAACTGCAGCCCATACAAGCACCGAAGCCGCAACCCATTCTTTCTTCAAAGCTGTATTCACCGCTTCCGACTGCCGTTTTTTCGATAGCCTTAAACATCGGCATCGGTCCGCAGGTATAGAAGTATGTATATTCTATATCCTTCATAGCATCTGTTACGAAGCCCTTAACGCCAACTGAGCCGTCAACTGTTGTGACGACAGTATTTGCACCTATACTTTCAAAATCTTCTTTACAGAAAATTTCATCAGCCTTATTGAATCCGAGAATAACGGTGGGCTTTTTGCCCTCGGCAATAAGTCTCTTACAAAGACCGTAAAGAGGAGGAATGCCCACACCGCCTCCGATTAGGAGAGGCTTGTCTCCGCTTCTTGAAGGAGTAAATCCGTTACCGAGACCTACAAGTACGTCACACTCATAACCAACGGGCCACTGTGACATTTTTTCGGTACCCTCACCGACAACCTTGTATATGATTGTTACGGTACTCTCGTCCCAATCAAAAACCGAAATCGGTCTTCTGAGGTAGCACCCGTCAACAGTAAGATTAACAAACTGACCCGGCGCAGTAAGTGCGGAAGTGTCACCCTCAAGAACCATACGGTAAACTGTATCCGTAAGCTTTTCATTTTTGATAACTTTATATATTCCCTGAATCATCTTCCGTTTCCTTTCTTTAAAATATCTTTTTACCGCCAACAAAGGTGTGAATTATCTTACCTTTAACCTTTTTACCCGTAAAAGGAGTTGCTCTTCCCTTGGAATAAAACTCTTCAGGGTTAACTTCATATTCAGCGTTAAGATCTATGACCGTGAAGTCGGCACTTTCTCCGATATCAGTACCGCCGCCGATTCCGAAACGCTTTCTTGGATTTACAGCAAGAAGCTCCACTAACTTTTCCATGGAAATGATACCCTTGAGGACAAGCTCAGTATAAAGAATCGGGAACGCGGTTTCTATACCGACGATGCCCATCGCACTGCCTGCAAGACCCTTACCCTTCTCTTCAGCGCTGTGAGGAGCGTGGTCAGTAGCTATCATATCAATCGTTCCGTCCTTTATACCCTCTAAAAGAGCAAGTCTATCTTCCTCAGAACGAAGGGGCGGATTCATCTTGAAACGACCGTCCTCCTGCAGATCCTTATCCGAAAGCACAAGATAGTGAGGACCTGTTTCGCAGGTAATATCAACGCCTTCTGCCTTTGCTTTTCTGATTATGTCAACACTCTCTTTTGTTGATATATGGCATACGTGATATGAACATCCGGTTTCCTTCACAAGCTCGATGTCTCTTGCAATCTGAGCCCATTCACTTTCTGAGCAGATGCCTTTGTGTCCGTTTTTCTTTGCGTATTCACCGTCGTGAATATATCCGCCTCTGAGAAGCTCATTGACTTCACAGTGAGCAACTATCATCTTGCCTAAGGCCTTTGCTTTAAGCATAGCCTGCTTCATCATTTCATCGCTCTGAACTCCCCTGCCGTCATCGGAAAAAGCAACGACATTTTCTGCCATAGCATCCATATCCGAAAGCTCTTCGCCCTTCTGACCTACAGTAATTGAGCCGTAAGGATATACATTTATACACGCATCATTTTCAATAATATCAAGCTGTTTTTTAAGATTCTCTGCAGAATCAGGTACGGGATTAAGATTCGGCATACTGCATACTGCTGTGTATCCGCCGTGAGCCGATGCAAGAGTTCCCGTTTTTATTGTTTCTTTATAAGAAAAACCCGGCTCACGCAAATGTACATGAACATCTGCAAAACCGGGAAAAATATAACAATCGGAAAAATCGAAAACTTCACCGTTTTCATCAATTTCAGAAACAACAACACCGTTTTTCACGGACAACGGGAGGTCAGAAAAAGCACCGTTTTGATAAATCGTTTTCGCTTTGAATATACCGTTCATGCTTTACCTCCTGATTTCATAAAAAAAGAACCTGCAAAAAGCAAGGTTCGTCACAAAATATATGACGAAAAGCCTCGGCTGCCTTGCCGTTCAATTTCTTTCCGTATTCATTTCACATAATTTTATCATAGGGTCAGTTAATTGTCAATGGCAAAACTCAAAATTATCAAAGAATATTTGTTAAAAATTTATTGATAACTCAGTTAATTTATTTTATAATAAGATATACAATCCATTAAGGAGTTTTTATGATGAAAATTACTGTAAAAGCATATGCAAAAATCAATCTGATGCTCGATATTCTTTCACGTCTTGACAACGGGTACCACGATTTATTTATGATAATGCAGTCTGTCGGCTTGTATGATGAAGTTACTGTCGAAGAAACAGATTCGGAATCGATATCAATCAGCTGTAATATCAGCGATATACCTTGTGATGAGAAAAATATAGCCTATAAGGCAGCCGCTGCATTTTTTGAAAGCACGGACATCGGAAATTGCGGTATCGATATTCATATAGAAAAGAAAATACCTCACGCAGCAGGTCTTGCAGGCGGAAGTGCCGACGGAGCGGCAGTAATTGTAGCTTTAAACAAGCTTTTTGCTGCAGAACTTTCAGAAAAAGATATTATAAAAATCGGTGCAAAGGTCGGTGCTGATGTACCTTTCTGTGCTCTCGGAGGTACAATGCTTGCCCAGTACACCGGCACGGTGCTTTCACACCTTCCTGATCTGAGTGAAAAATACGTTATTATTGTAAAGCCGGACGAGGATGTTTCAACCGGAAAAGCATATGCTGCTTTTGACACAGCAGAACGTGTTCGCCACCTTGACACCAAGGGTATGTTACTTGCTGTTATCAATGATGACTGGAAAAAAATCAGTGAAAAGGTTGATAATGTTTTTGAGCAGTTCATTGAGGTGACAGACAGAACCGTAATCAAAGGTATTATGAGAAAACACGGATGTCTGTGTACCTGTATGAGCGGAAGCGGACCAAGCATTTTCGGTGTATTTGATGATAAATCCGATGCAGAAAAGTGTCTGTCCGAACTAAAAAAAGATTTCACCAACTCATATCCGTGCACAACAGTTAAACAAGGCTGTGAAATAATATAAAAAATTAAGGCTGCTACTTTTACGGTAACAGCCTTTTGAATTACAGAGAATTAATCATACTGAGCATATCAACGTAATATCCCTTTACGTCATTAACCTTTGTAAGTCCACCCTGAAGTGACATATGGTCGCCATCATAAATCGGCATAACGTTCCAAATGCCGGGAACAACATTACCCTCTTCATAATTCTTTGAAGGTGAATCTGAGGGTGCCATTGCAGACTTTGTGTTTACAAGGCCGTCGTTCATCTGCCAGGATTCGTCAACAACATAACCATTTTCAGTAACACCGGTGTAAATGCCCATAACCTTAGAAGCACTTACGAATAAAGGCTCCATTTTACTTTCAACCGGTGACCATGTTCCGTCTTCATTCTGAACGGTTGCATTACAGGGAACTGAGAAATAGTATGTATTTTCAAGTGTTTCGATTTCCTTGTTTAATGCAAGAGCATTATCAATATACATATCGTAGGATGCATAGTCCCATGCAGCTTTTGTATCGTTTTCGGGATTTCCGCTGGCAATACGTACCATTGAAGTAAGTTTTGTCTGGAAATCTGTAACGAAATCTGAAATTACATTGCCATCCTTCGGAACATCGTTTTCATCTACCATATATGCTGTTGTACCGTTATGAGGCGCAGCAAGTGAAACTACGCTGTAAATGTAGTCCCCTTTTCCGCCCTTAAAGAAATCTGAAAGCTCAGCTTCATCAGTAGCTTCTATCTCCTTCTGACTGCCGTTTTCCATAATGTGTGCAAACAGACGAACCGTTGCACCGCCGAATGAGTGACCGAGTAGATTGATTTTATCTTCTTCACTCCAACCGTCAATTAAAGCTCTGCCTGTGAAATCAGTTCCGTATCTGTCGTGACCGCATTCTTCACTGTGTGCTTTGCCGTAATCAACAACTGTTCCCGCAAGCTGAGCATAAAGCTCACAAGCTCTGTCCCATGCACTTGAGGTGGGCGAAACTGAAGCCGCATAGCAGTCAAAGCCCTTATCGTTAAGGTATTCCATAAGGTCTCCGCCCATCATACCCCAATAAGGCATAACGTCGTTAACTGCATCATAGCTTCCCCAACCTGAAAGGCCGTGAACGAACACATACTTATAATTTGTGTTCCAATTACTGCTGTCAGCCTTAAGACAGTCACCGCTATAGCCGAACAGCATCGCAATGCTTACAAAGAAGCTGACAAATTTGTAAATTATGTTATTGATAATCGCCGCCATATAAATCACACCCTAAATTAATATAACTTATTTTATCATATAAATCATTAATTTTCAATAAGAGAACTAAACAATATATTTTTTAAGAAATTTATCTCTCATCATCAAGCACCGCATGGGCACATCTTATACCGTCAACAGCAGCAGACACAATACCGCCTGCATAGCCTGCACCTTCTCCGCAAGGAAAAAGCCCTCTTACATTTGTCTGATATATGTCGTCGCGAAGGATACGTACAGGTGAAGAGCTTCTTGTTTCCGGAGCTGTGAGAACTGCGTCCGGAAGAGCAAAACCCTTAAGCTTTTTATCCATCCGGACAATTGCATCAGCCATTGTATCAGTAACCTTTCTCGGAAGAACCTGTCTGATATCGGAGGGAGTAACCCCTGTAGGACAGGTCGGGGCAACGAACGAAAGCTTAGTTGACTTTTTGCCGCTGAGAAAATCTCCGACAAGCTGACAAGGTGCCGCATAATCACCGCCGCCAAGTATAAAGGCCTTCTGCTCCATCTGTCTCTGAAGCTCAAAGCCAGAAAGCACGTGTTCACTCGGAAAATCCTCCGGATAAATATTTACAAGCAGAGCCGAGTTGGAATTTCTTCCGTCTCTTGCCCATTCACTCATTCCGTTAACAACAACTCCGCCCTTTTCACTTGTTGCTGCAACAACAGTTCCTCCGGGACACATACAGAAGGTATATGCACCTCTTTCGTGTTCACCGTGGCAGGCAAGCTTATAATCTGCTGCGCCAAGGGCCTTGTGTCCTGCAAAAGCACCGTATTGTGACTTATCAATAAGCTCTCTCGGATGCTCAATTCTGGCACCGACAGAGAAAGGCTTCTGAATCATCTGTATACCCTTGTTATAAAGCATTCTGACAGTATCTCTCGCTGAATGACCTATAGCAATTATAGCGGTATCGGTCTCAAAATCGAAGCTTCTGCCGTTCTTTTCGTATGTAATCCCCTGAATTGAACCATTATAGACAATTATATCGGTAAGCTTAGCCTCGAAAACAACCTCGCCGCCCAGTTCAATTATCTCTTCACGCATATTCTTTACAACACCGGCAAGCTTGTCCGTACCAATATGCGGCTTTCCTGAATAAAGAATCTCCTCCGGCGCCCCATGCTCATAGAACTCTATAAAAACCTGACGGCAAAGAGGATTCTTAATACCCGTAGTCAATTTTCCGTCTGAGAATGTGCCGGCACCGCCCTCACCGAATTGCACATTAGAGGTTTCATCAAGTATACGGTCGACAAAAAAGCGGTTTACATCTCCGGTTCTTGCTTCTACATCCCTGCCTCTTTCTATGACGAAGGGCTTAAGGCCTGACCTTGCAAGAATGAGCGCAGCAAATATTCCCGCAGGACCGAAGCCGACAACAACCGGTCTGTATTTTGATACACGCTTATTTTCGGGAAGCTCATATTTATATGTTTCTACAATCTGTAATTTATTAGAATTGATTCTCTTAAGAAGCTTTTCTTCATCACCGTCAACTTCAACATCCACAGTATAGCAGAAAAACACATTATCCTTTTTCCTACTGTCAACACTCTGACGTACAATTGTCATTGATTTTATCTGCTCGTCTTTAATTCTGAGAATTTTTTTACAAGCACCAAACAAATCCTCTTTATTCGAATCAAGACTTTGCTTTATCTCATTTATTCTAATCATACATATAACCTTTCAGGTATTATTTTATAAGATTTTCTCCGCAGAGCCTTCCGCTGGACCATGCCCACATAAGATTATAACCACCGCAAAGCCCGTCAACGTCAAGAAGCTCACCAATACAATACAAGCCCTTGTGAATCAGGGATTCCATGGTTTTTGGATTAAAATATGCTGTATCAGCACCACCGGCAGTTACCTGGGCATCCTCAAAAGAGCGGACAGACTCAATGCAAAACGGATATTTTTTTGCTTTGCTTACTATACTTTTTATTTCATCCGATGTAAGCTCGCCAAGTGATTTATTACAATTGATTCCAATGCTTTTTACAACAATTTCACCGAGCTTTTTTGGCATAAATCCCATAAGCAGGCTGTCGCACTTATCAGAAGGATTGCGTTTTTTCATACGCGAAATTGCATCAACCACAAAATTGAAGGACATGTCAGGGATAAAGTCAGCCTCAACTACCCAATCGCCCCTTTTTCTTGTTATAAAGGCAGAGAGCTGCATAACAGCTATACCGGATATACCGTATTTTGCAAAAAGGATTTCTCCTCTTTCCTCACAAACGAATTTTCCGCCATCCTTCAAAGCAAGCTTGGTTTTATGTCTTATTCCCTGTAACTGCTTTACATCGTCGTTATTTTTTGTGTTAAGCTTCGATAAAGACGGCTTTATTGCAGTAACCTTATGTCCAATCTGTCCCAACAAATCATATCCGTTACAGCTCTTCACACAAGCTGAACCGCCGCAAGCTAAAACAACCTTATCAAAAGCCATATCTGAATTAAGAATATAACCTTTTCCGTTTTTTTCAATTTTTGTTATAGCGGTCTCTGTTTTAAAAACAATACCAAGACGCGAACACTCATTTCTGAGACAGTCGAGAACCGTTGCAGCCTGATTACTCAGAGGGTAAACCCTACCCTCCTCGTCAGTACGGGTATAAAGGCCCAAATCCGAGAAAAAGCCAAGATGATCCTTTGCGCTGAATTTACTGATTGCATAAGAATGAAAGCTTTGTTTTGAAAAGTAAAAAGGATCCGGTGAAATATTGAGCATATTGCATCTTCCGTTTCCGGTTGCAAGGATTTTCTTACCGACTCTGTCCTTTGATTCAAACACGGTAATCTGAACAGCTTTACCTGCTTCTTTTGCTTTCTGTGCCGCAGAAATACTACACATAAGACCTGAAGCTCCCGCACCAATTATTGCAATTTTCAATTCAATCACCACCTTATTATCTAAAATATTTTATCACAACTTAATCAATATGACAATACTTTAAATAAAAGAATATAAATACGCCCGATTAT
>JAZPZK010000024.1:0-34875 GCA_045544675.1 Acutalibacteraceae bacterium | reverse complement strand
GATTTTAATGTTTTTCATAGTAATCAATTCCTTTCTCTGTTTGTGTGCAGATAGGTATAAAAAAGCCCTGAGACTGCACAATTTTGCAATCTCAGGGACGAATAAATAAAATCCGTGGTACCACCCTGATTACCGTATTATAAACTACGGTCACTCATTAAGACTCTAACAAGTCTTTAGCCATGATAACGGGGCATCCGTGGTCACCTACACAACCTTAGGTCTTCAGCAACCCTGCTCGGAAATGAGGCTGAATAATCACTCCGTATCGGTTTGCACCACCCACCGACTCTCTGAAAGCAGGATATGAAAATTCATAATTTCGTCAACGCATTTGTGATATTGGAATGTATTTTAGCACAAAGAAATTAAAATGTCAACACTTTTATGCTTTAAATTTTTAATATTATTTTGTACCGAAGATTCTGTCACCGGCATCACCGAGACCGGGTACGATATAACCTCTTTCATTAAGCTTTTCGTCAAGTGCAGCACAGAAAACGTGTACGTCGGGGTGTACCTTTGTAAAAGCTTCTATTCCCTCGGGAGCGGCAATAATACAAAGGAAGCGGATAGTTCTGGGGCCTCTGAGCTTTATCTGCGAAACAGCATCAATCGCCGATCCTCCGGTTGCAAGCATAGGATCAACAACAAAAACATCTCTTTCTCCGATATCCTTTGGTAATTTGCAGTAATATTCAACAGGCTTGAGTGTTTCCTCATCTCTGTAAAGACCGATATGACCGATACGGCTTGAAGGCACAAGGCTTGTAATACCGTCAACCATACCGAGACCTGCACGAAGAATCGGCACAATAGCAAGCTTCTTACCGCTTATATGCTTACCCGTCATTTTGCAGATAGGTGTTTCGATTTCAACATCCTCCAAAGGGAGGTCTCTTGTGGCTTCATAGCACATAAGCGTTGCTATCTCGGAAACAAGAGCTCTGAAATCCTTTGAGCTTGTTTCCTTACATCTGAGAATTGAAAGCTTGTGCTGAATAAGAGGATGGTCAAAAATTGTTACGTTGTTGTACATTGCAAATACTTCCTTTCTTTGGTATATCCACATATTATTATAATCCAAAACTATTATAAATCAAGCCTTAAATGAACTTCTGACTTTCTTTTACAGCCATTTCATCACAGCGCTCGTTTTCGGGATGACCTGCATGGCCCTTTATCCATTCAAAAGTAACCTCGTGCTTATCAGTAAGAGTGAGAAGTTCATCCCAGAGTTCAGGATTCAGTGCCGGTTTCTTGTCTTTCTTTTTCCAGTTGTTTTCTTTCCAGGATTTTGCCCAACCGAGAGTTATTCCGTTGGAAACATACTGCGAATCGGTTATTATCTTTACTTTACACGGCTCCTTAAGAGCTTTTAAGCCTTCAATTACAGCGGTCAGCTCCATACGGTTGTTTGTTGTATGGGCTTCTCCGCCTGAAAGCTCCTTACGGATACCCTTATAATCAAGGATAGTCCCCCATCCGCCTGCACCGGGGTTACCCGAGCACGCACCGTCGGTATATATCGTTATTTCTTTCATTTTCTTATCTCCTGCTTTGTTTCGTATATTTTAACACAATAAATTCTGCCTTTCAAGGCAAATATAAAAAATATAGCCGTTTAACAGTTACAAAATTGTGAAATTATTAAAATCACTTGAAGATTAAGGTAAATTATAGTATTATTTTTATAATCATACTCAAATGATTCAGAAAGAAGGCGCAAAATGACTAAACGACTCACCAAGTTAAAAATCAACAGCCGTTTTCTCGGCGAATACAAATATATTCTTACGGCATTTTTTGCAGCAGCAATCACAATGCTCACAATCTACCTTTGCAATAAAATGATCCCCTTCGGAGAAAACACAATTCTCAGAATGGACCTTTATCACCAGTACGGACCATTGTTTGCGGAGCTTTATGAAAGAATAGTTAATTCGGATAATATGATTTATTCATGGATTTCGGGTCTTGGAAGCTGTTTCCTCGGAAACTATTTCAACTATCTTTCAAGTCCTCTTGGCTTTCTTATTATCTTTTTCGGTCATAAGGGTGTTACGGAAGCCATTGCAACTATGATTCTTCTCAAGGCAGCTTTTTCAGCCGCCGCTTTCACCTATTACATCAAAGGCTCATTCAGGATTCAGAACTTTGCAACAAGCGCCTTCGGCGTTATGTATGCTTTCTGCGGATATATGCTCGCATACTACTGGAATGTTATGTGGCTTGATGCAATGGTTCTTCTGCCTATAGTTCTTCTCGGCATTGAGAGAATTATCGATAACGGCAAAATGAAAACCTACGTTATCGGTCTTGCTCTGACAATGTTCTCAAACTACTATATGTCTTATATGCTTTGCATCTTCTCTGTTATATATTTCATATACTACTTCTTCAAGACCTATAGCTTCACTGATGTTGTTGACAGACGTATTAAAAGCAAAAAACGCCTTGACAATAACAGATTCCTCAGAAGCGGCGTTATTTTTGCTATAGCCTCCCTCACGGCAGCAGGTCTTATGGCTTGTGTGCTTTTACCCGTATATCAGATTCTTCAGTCAAGCTCAGCTACAAACGACCTTTTCCCCAAAGAACTTAAAACGTATTTCACCTTCTATGATTTCTTCGCAAATCATCTTGCAAATCTTACCACAACAATAAGAAGCAGCGGCGATCACGTTTTACCCAACGTATACTGCGGTGTGCTGACACTTATTCTTGCACCTCTTTATTTCTTCACAAAAACCATATCAAAAAGAGAAAAAATCGCAACTCTCAGCCTTCTCGTTGTGCTTTATCTGAGCTTTAATCTGAACTATCTTAACTTTATATGGCACGGCTTCCATTTTCCGAATGATCTGCCATACAGACAATCTTTCATTTATTCCTTCATCCTTGTAGTGATAGCCTATAAGACTTTTATCCGTATCAAGGAGTTCAGAACTGCTCACTTTGCCGCAGTCGGAGCGGCACTTGTCTGCTTTGTTATGCTGACAGAAGAAATGACATCCAAGAATGTAACCTCGGGTACAATTACTCTTACCCTTGTGCTTATTGTTCTTTATGTAATTATACTTTCAATTTTCAAGGACAAGCGTTTCCTCAGCTCATCTGTAGCCGCTTTACTCATAATATGCGTCTGCAGTGAAGCTGTTATGTGCGATTCAAACACCGTAAGCATTACTGTAAAAAAGGACTCTTTCGTTGCCGATTACGATGATGTTATTGAAGTAAAGGAAACCCTCGATGTTATTGAAAAAGATAATTTCTACCGTATGGAGCTTGCAGATCTGCGCACAAGAATGGATAACTCATGGTTATACTATAACGGTGCTTCCGTATTTTCATCAATGGCTTATGAGCCTGTTGCAAAGCTTCAGGACCGTCTCGGTATGATGAGTAACACTATTAACAGCTACACTTATAATCCTCAGACACCTGTTTATAATATGATGTTCTCAATGAAGTATATCGTTAACAATGAGACACCCGATGTTATGGCAAATTCCGATTCATACGACGATGTTTATTCTTATAAGAAATATACAGCATACAAAAACAACTACTATCTGCCGATTGCATATATTGTTGACAGCAACGTTGCCTCCTGGGCCACAGAGGAATATATCGATGCCTGGCAAAAAAACACATCAGGCGACCCCTTCGCACTTCAGGGTGATTATTTTAATCTCGCAACAGGTGGTTTAGGCAGTCCTTTCGTACGTATCGAGCCCTCTTATATTGATTATTCAAACCTTGAGCCGTTCACAGAAGGCACAAACGCAAGCTTTTTTACCTTCGATAAAACCAACGATGATCTTGACGGTGCTGCTATCTTTACTTTAATGCCTCAGACAGACGGAAACATTTATATCTATTTCCATGTTCAGGGTGCTGAATCAAGAAGTATAACTGTTACAACACCAACCGGCACAATTTCCCACAGCGTTGATCAGGATTGTATTCTTGACCTCGGTCATCACTATTCAGGTGATACGATAATCGTTAATTTACCCATTGAATCCGCTTACGGTAACCTTAAATTTATGGCATACACCCTCGACAGCGCAATTATGAACGAGGGCTATGAGATTCTCAGCAATCAGCAGGTATTTATTGAAGAATTTAACGATACATCAATTAAGGGAAGAGTTACCGCAACAGAAAAATCCCTTATTTATACCTCTATCCCCTACGATAGCAACTGGCAGGTATATATTGACGGTGAGAAGGTTTCTTCAGACAAAATTATAGCTATCGGTGATGCTCTTCTCGGCGTATATGTAGATAAAGGAAACCATAATATAGAGCTTCGCTATGAAATGAAAATGCTTTATATGGGTGCCCTTGTTACAATTGCAACCTGCCTGTTTATCGCAATATACTACCTCGTACGTATTCTTGGTGACAGAAAGAAAAAATCCTCACGCAGAAGAGCCGTCAGATATAAGAAAATTGATAACAGCTTTTCAACAGATGTTTTTCTTGAATTTGAAGAAGAAAAGCCGCAACCGCTAAAAAGCGATACAGTTGTGGAGGTTGTTGATATAACCGGTGTATCAGAAGAAAAAACACATCCCGTAAGAGAGCTGATAACTCCGCCTGCAGCACATATAAATCGTGTAGTTATCACTCCCCTTTCATCGGAAGAAAAGGAAAATACTGAAGAATAACAAAAAGAGCATCTTCAAATTGAAGGTGCTCTTTTTTCTGAAAAGTTATTTCATGTTCTTTTCGTAGGATTCGATCATCTTTTTAACCATCTGACCGCCAACTGAACCGGCTTCACGTGAAGTGAGATCACCGTTGTAACCCTGCTTAAGGTTAACGCCTACTTCTGAAGCAGCTTCCATCTTGAACTTATCAAGAGCGCTTCTTGCTTCGGGTACTGAATTCTTAGCCATTACTGTACACTCCTTTTTTAAGAAAACTTTTTGCGTTTGCAAATATATTTTGTGTTACCCTTGACAATTATATAAGTGTAAGTATTTGGCAGAAATCAGCTTTATTATTTTTAATATTAATTTAATGTTCAACTAAATTTATAATATTAAAATGATATGAATATTCTTATAGTAGTATTAAAGGAGTGAATAACAGTTGCTTCAGCTTTACAATATCAACAAAAAATATGTAACCGGCTCAATGCAGCAAAGTGCTCTCAACAATCTCAATCTGTGTCTGAGAGACAATGAGTTTGTTGCTATACTCGGACCAAGCGGTTCGGGAAAAACCACTATGCTTAACATCATCGGCGGACTTGACCGTTACGATAGCGGTGACCTTATTATAAACGGTACCTCCACCCGTGATTATTCTGACAGACAATGGGACTCTTACCGAAACCATTCGATAGGCTTTGTTTTTCAGAGCTATAACCTCATCCCCCATCAGACAGTTCTTTCTAATGTTGAGCTCGCACTTACTATTTCAGGCGTATCAAGAGCAGAAAGAAAGCAAAGAGCCATAAACGCCCTTGAAAAGGTAGGACTTAAGGATCATATTCATAAAAAGCCCAATCAGATGTCGGGCGGTCAGATGCAGAGAGTTGCAATTGCCCGTGCGCTTGTAAATAACCCTGATATTCTTCTTGCCGATGAGCCTACAGGAGCTCTGGACTCTGATACAAGCTTACAGGTTATGGAGCTTCTTAAGGAGGTTGCATAGGACCGTCTTGTAGTTATGGTTACACATAATCCTGAGCTTGCTGAGCAGTATGCAAACAGAATCGTGCGTCTTCGTGACGGTGTTATTGTTGAAGACAGCAATCCTTATGTTATCAGACATGAAGATTTTGAAAACGTAAAGAAACACAGTAGCGGTAAAGCGTCTATGTCCTTTCTCACCGCTTTATCCCTTAGTTTCAACAATCTCAGAACTAAGCTTGCAAGAACACTTCTTACCTCATTTGCGGGGTCAATCGGTATAATCGGTATAGCTGCAATTCTTGCTTTATCCTCAGGCGTGAACAACTATATAAACGATATACAGAAGCAAACTATGAATTCATACCCTCTGACTATAAGTGCCCAGACTATGGACACATCCCTTATGGAGCAGCAGGAGCAGGAAGCAATGATGATGATGGCTCAGCAAGGTATGGAGACACCTGTGTATAACGGAATTTATGCAAGCTATATGACAATCGAAGCAAGCAGCATGATGAATTCCGTACTTAAAGAAAACGATCTTAAATCCTTCAAGCAGTACCTTGATAATCCTAACAGTGAAATCCGTCAGTATCTTGGTGAAAACGGCGTTGTATACAGCTATAATATGACCTTTGACGTGTTTTCCTATGACAGTAACGGTAATCTTGTAAGCAGCGATGCCGATATTTCTGCCGCTACTGAGTTGAATTCCGCAATGACAAATATGGGCTTTGATATGGGTCAGATGACGGAAATGTTCAAAAGCTTCTATACTAGTATTGTGGGAACAACTTCAACCGGTGCAAATAATTTTTCTGAGCTGTTACCCGGAAGCAACGGAGAAGCTGTAAGCCCATCTGTCAAGGACAGCTATGATCTTCTCTACGGAAGCTGGCCCGAAAATTATGATGAAATTGTTCTTGTACTTGACTATACAAACTCAATTGACATCGGTGTGCTTTATCAGCTGGGTATAATAACAATTGATGAATATATAGAAATATCAGATAAAATCCGTAACGGTGAAACTGTTGAAAAAAAGAACTGGGACTACAGCACACTTTGCTCACACAGCTTTAAGCTTATTCCGGCTGCTGACAGATACAGAGCAAACGGAAACGGCACCTTCAGTTACATCAATGTTACCGATGAGGATTTCAAGCCTCTTATAGATAAGGCAATTAATTTAAAAATAACAGGTGTGATAAAGCCGCGTCTTGAAGCAGACAATGCTACTGTAATAACACCTGTTGCCTACACATCAAAGCTTACAGATCACCTTGTTTCCTATGCACAGACCGCACCTGTGGTCGTTGCTCAGCAGGCAACACCCGAAATCAACGTGCTTACAGGAACAAGCTTTGAGCCTGCAAGCGATGAAGAAAAAATTGCTCAGGTAAAGGAATATCTTTTATCTCTCAGCGATGCTGAAAAAGCTGGAATGTATGCCGTTATCACTATGTTAACAGGCAGTTCTACAACAACCGAAAATAATACAACAGAAGACACAGAAAGCACTGCAGAAGAAGATAAAGGCTTCTTTGCAGGCTTATTTGAGGCTATCGGTCTCGACGGACTTTTTAGTGATAATTCAGCAACAGACGCCTTTTCAAATATGGGTTCAATGATGTCAATCACAGATTTTCTCACAGGAAATGGACTTGACAAGTGGCTTGAGGAATCAGCAGATACAAAAACACTTCTTTATATTTACGATGAATACCTCGGTAATTATTCATACGATGACAATCTGGATTCCTTCGGCTGCATAAGCTACGACAATCCCGATGCAATCAGCATTTATGCTGACAATTTTGAAAACAAAGAAGCTATTTCCGTATGTATAGAAAACTATAACGCTACAGTTACAGAGGATTCAAAAATCGTATACAGCGACACTATTGCGATGATTACCGATTCAATAACCTCAATCGTTGATGTTGTTTCATATGTTCTTATTGCTTTTGTTGCAGTTTCGCTTATAGTTTCTTCCATAATGATCGGTATTATTACCTACATTTCTGTTCTTGAACGAACGAAGGAAATCGGTATCCTGCGTTCAATCGGTGCTTCAAAGCGTAATATTTCGCAGGTATTCAATGCGGAAACCCTGATAATAGGACTTTGCTCGGGTCTTATCGGTATTCTTATGACACAGCTAATAATTATACCTGCTAACTCAATAATTCACGCTCTGACAAATAACAATAACGTAAGTGCAGAGCTCCCCCTCGTAAGCGCTGCAGTGCTGATAATACTCAGCGTAGCTCTTACTCTTATCGGTGGACTTATTCCTTCAAAGAAAGCGTCAAAGAAAGATCCTGTTACCGCACTTCGTTCAGAATAAAAAAATTCCTCCCTGTTGCAAGCTTCGTAAGGAAGTTATGCCTCAAGGGAGGATTATTTTATATGATTACTTCTACGGTTTCAATACCGTAATACAGCATTTGTTCAACAGCCTCAGCAGTTATTCTTTCCCCTACTGACACAATCGGAACTGCAGGCGGACAGGAAACTGAGGGGCAGGCACATATCCTGCCCTCTGAATCAGCCACGGCAACGGTTTCCTTAGGTGAAAAAACCGCTTCACGGATACTCGTCATTTTTTGGCCGTAAACAGCCTTGAAAGTCATTTTATCTTCTGAAGTGTTGTTTCTCAGACTAACAAGTAAAAATGCTTCTGAGAACCTTCTGTAGTCTTCTTCAGCGTTTTCACAGGTAAACATCGCAACCAAAAAATCTTTGTCGTAAAATTCCAGCTCAATTTTATGCTCTCTGAGTATAGAAACAGCATCAGCTGAATTTATACGGGATTTTTTAAAATCAACAACAAGCTTTAAGGGCTCACTGTCACAAACAACAACGCCCTTGTCTGTAAGCTCTGCTTTAAGCTTATTTATTCTTTCTGTTGTTTCTGCAAGCTTTGTTTTATAGCCTTCTGACAAATACTTATTACATATATCGAGGGACTGTAAAATAAGATAAGAAGGACTTGTGGAGCCCATCATTGCCATAAAGCTTTCTGAAATATCAGCATACTTTTCTGCCTTAGCAGATAAATGAAGATATGCTCCGCCTGTAAGTACGGGTAAAGTTTTATGAGCAGAATCGCAGCACATTAAAGCTCCGTTATTTATCGGGTGACGGGAATTTTCCGTAAAAGCAAGATATGCACCGTGGGCATTATCAACGAGAAGAGGTATGTCGTATTTATCACATATCTGAGAAAGCGCCTTTACATCAGTTAACTGCCCGAGATAGTCGGGTGATGTTATATACACAGCATCCGGCTTAAAGGGCATCCCTTCAATTCTTTTTTGAAGAGATTCTGCACTGATAACACAAGAGCAAAGATGAGAGCTGTTTTCTGAATATAACCACTCAACTTCGATATCTGAAATTGCACATCCGTATATAAAGGCTTTGTGCACATTTCGTGCGGCAAGAACAGTTGCTTTTCTGCTTTTGTCCTTTCGCATTGAGCTGATCATCGCCAGCATTGCCTTTATACAAAGAGATGAGCCTTCAGTAGAAAAAAAGGTACGATAAGATGAAAAAAGCACTGAGGCATTTTTCTCGCTCTCGGCGATTATTCCTTTCGCATTGTACAGCACATCCGCGCCATCAATTTCAGTTATATCGTATTTTTCTATACCTAAAAAGTCAACGCCCTTGTGTCCCGGCATATGAAGTCTGCCGGGATTTTTATTGCTGTAATTCAGCACGAAATCCCTTATGGGCGTGTTCATTCTTCAGCCTCCGCAACCTTCATCATAACTGCACACTCAATTCTCTTTTTGAAAAGCTCACAGCCGTATTTATAAACACCCATAACACTGCCGGTAGCATGATATGAGTTTGCCGCACAGCCGCCGGAGCAATAAAGCTTTGCCCAGCAATCCTTGCACTCTTTTCTTGCATAAGCGTTGCAGTATCTGAACTTATCCTGAACCTCTGTGTTTGTGACGCCGTCCCAGATGTTGCCTAAAAGATAGCTTTCGTCGCCGACAAACTGATGGCAGGGATAAAGGTCACCCCAGGGTGTAACTGCCATATATTCGGTGCCTGAGCCGCAACCTGTAATACGCTTATAAATACAGGGACCGTTGGTAAGGTCAAGCATATAGTGATAAAATGTAAACCCATCCCCTGCTTTCTTTCTGCGTACCATTTCTTTGGCAAGAATCTCATACTGTTCAAAAAGTACAGGAAGGTCTTCCTCTGTAAGTGCATAAGGGTCATCAGGAGGACATACTACAGGCTCCATACTGAGCTCCTTGAAGCCAAGGTCTGCCATATGAAAAATGTCGTTGGTAAAATCAACATTGTTATGTGTAAATGTGCCGCGCATATAGTAATTCTTACCTTCGCGCTTTTCAACAAGATTTCTGAACTTTGGTAAAATCTTATCGTAGCTGCCGTTACCGCTGTAATCAACTCTGAAATGGTCGTGTATTTCTTTTCTTCCGTCGAGAGAAAGGACAACGTTGCTCATTTCCTTGTTAAGATATTCAATTACATCATCGTCAAGAAGAACACCGTTTGTGGTAAGTGTGAAACGGAAATTTTTATTATGCTCCTTTTCAACTTTACGTGCATATTCAACAAGTTGCTTGACTACTTCAAAATTCATAAGAGGCTCGCCGCCGAAAAAGTCAACCTCAAGGTTTTTACGGCTGCCCGAATTAGCAATAAGGAAATCAAAAGCCTGCTTGCCTGTTTCAAACGACATAAGGGCTCTGTCGCCGTGATATTTGCCCTGGCTCGCGAAGCAGTATGAACAGTTGAGATTGCAGCTGTGTGCCACGTGAAGGCACATTGCCTTTATAACTTTACTGTTATTTTTATAGTCAAAAGCAAGATTTTCATATTCATCTGCGGTGAAAAGCTTACCTTGCTCCTTCAACGTTTCAATATCCTCAATGCAGAGTAAAATTTCCTCTTCGGTTACATCCTCGTAAGCCTTGTATTTTTTAAGTATTTCAGCAACAATCTGTTCCTTTGTGCTGTTTTCATACATTGAAATAATATCGTAGGCAACCTCATCAACTGTATGAACTGAACCGCTGCAGGTGTCAAGAACTATATTATATCCGTTTAATTTATACTGGTGAACCATTATTAATCCTCACTAAAGTAAAACGCCACCGTCAAGGCAGCGTTTTAAGATTTAAAATTATTTGCTGTTTTCGCACTGCTGATTTGCAACACCGCAGGATGTTTTGCAAGCTGACTGGCAGGATGTCTGGCATTCGCCGCAACCGCCGTTTTCAACTGACTTCTTGATATCTCTTGTTTCGATTGACTTGATTCTGTTCATTTTATTATCCTCCTGATATCTAGCTCATAAGCTATAAATGTTGAAATTATAATATCATACGGTCAGAAAAAAGTCAATATATTTCCTATAAAAGTGAAAGATTATTATGCTAATAAAAAGAACGGTGCCGAAGCACCGTTCTTTAATATCACAGTAAAATTACTGAGCGATTGTTGTGTACATGAAGTACTTGTAACCAAGAGGATTGGAGAAGAAGCCTTCTACACGTGAATCGATCATATAGATGTCTGTGTAGTAGTAAACAGGAGTAAGACAACCTGTTGCCATAAGCATATCTTCAGCCATGTGCATAAGAGCATAACGTGTGTCTGTGTCTGTGCACTTCTTGATTTCACCAATAAGAACGTCATAGGTTTCTGCCCATGTGCCGTCTTCTACCTTAATGTCATAGCCGTAAGCTGTGAGGTCAAGATCGTACATAGCAAGAGTTTCGTGGTCGCCCTTACCGAACTGTACGTCGTTGTTACCTGAACCTGAGAGCCACATATCAAGGAATGAGATGGGATCATTGTAGTCAGCAAGCCAGCCGTTACGTGCTACTGAATATTCACCGTTCTTACGTGTGTTGAGGAATGTGTTCCACTCCTGGTTTGTAAGGTTTACAGTGATACCGTACTGAGCAAATGCGCTCTGGATGTATTCAGCGATAGCCTTATGACCGTCATTGGTGTTGTAGATGTAGTTAAGAGTGGGAACATCTGTGAAGAGACCTGTAGCCTCATCATAGGTGTAGTACTTCTTAAGTGTTTCTACAGCTGCATCACAGTTTGCTGCATATGCATCAGCTGCTGTGTTATAGTAGCCTACAAATTCTTCGCTGCTACCTGCGTTCTGATAGAATTCAGTTACGCCGTCAGCGTCTGTAAGACCCATAGCAACGAATGAGGAAGCGGGAACTTCACCAGCCTGAGATACGCTCTCAGTGATGTAGTTACGCTCGAGAAGAAGTGAGAATGCGTTTCTGATTTCAGCCTTAGCTGCTTCAGCATCAGCACCTGTAAGAGTGCTTGTTGCGGGAAGAAGGTTTTCATTGATGTTCCAGCATACATAGTATGTACCAAGCTGACCTGTGATCTTGAATTCTTCAGGATACTGGGTCTTAAGAGCTGAGATTTCAGCTGTGGGAACGTCATCGATGAGAAGCCATGAGCCGTTCTTGAAGTTGGTAAGCATGTTGTTAGCATCGTCTGAAAGATAGAACTTGAGTTCAGGCATTGTAACCTTGTCAGCATCGTGATAGTTCTCGTTCTTTGTGAGAGTCATAACGCTGTCGTGTTCCCATGCAGTAAGTGTGTAAGCACCGTTTGAAACATATGTTGAGGGATCTGTTGCCCATGCTTCGTTAGCTACGGTAGCTTCGTGTACGGGAAAGTAGGTGGGGAATGCAAGAAGCTCGTTCCAGTAGTTAACCTTGTTGTTGATTGTAACTACGAGAGTTCTCTCGTCTGTAGCTTCAACTGCAAGCTTAGCATCAGGATTAACGAATTCTTCAACGGGGTTGCCGTCTGCATCAACTTCGCCTGTTTCCTTTGTTTCCCACATTTCAGCATAGCCCTTAACTACGTCTAACATGTAGCCATAGTCAGCGCCAAGAGCGGGAGAAGCAGCTCTGTTCCAAGCAAATACGAAGTCGTTTGCTGTAACAGCGTCGCCGTTTGACCACTTAAGGCCTTCCTTAAGTGTGTAAGTGTAGGTAACAGTACCATCTTCGTTAACTACACCCTCTGTGAGTTCTTCAGCAGCGTCAGCAACGATAGTAAGCTTACCGTCTACTTCTGCCCACTTTGCAAGACCTGAGAAAAGGTGAGCAACGAGGGTAGCACCGTCTACTGCTGAGTTACGAGCCGGGTCGATTGTATCGGGCTCTGAAGCGAGGCAAACTGAAAGTGAATCAGTGGGAACCTCGGTCTTGGTATCCGTGCCGGCATCTGTGCCGGTCTTATCGGAACCGCCGCCGCAAGCTGCAAATGTGAAGAGCATAATTGCGGCTAAAACAAGTGCGAGAATTTTTTTCATGTTTTTTTCTTCCTTTCATGAATTTTTATATTTCAAAATGCTTATTATTTTTGCATTTTTGAAACCTTAATTAATTTCGTCAACTCTGTGACATGCTACAAAATGGCCGGGACGGACTTCCTTGAACTCGGGCATTGCATCTGCACAGGCATCTGTTGCATACTTGCAACGTGTACGGAAGGGACAGCCTGAAGGTGCATTGAGAGGACTGGGAATATCACCGGTAAGAGCAATTCTCTGATTTGCTCTTGCAATCTTAGGATCGGGAATGGGAACAGCAGAAAGAAGTGACTGTGAATACGGATGCAAGGGATTATCGTATATCTCACCTGCATCAGCAAGCTCAACAAGTCTTCCGAGGTACATAACACCTATTCTGTCGCTGATATGACGCACAACAAGAAGGTCATGGGCAATAAAGAGATAGGTAAGACCAAGCTGCTGCTGAAGTTCACCGAACATATTGATTACCTGAGCCTGAATTGAAACGTCGAGTGCTGAAACGGGCTCGTCGCAAACGATAAAGTCAGGATTAACGGCAAGGCTTCTTGCGATACCGATTCTCTGTCTCTGACCGCCTGAGAACTCATGGGCATATCTTGATGCATGCTCACTGTTTAGGCCGACGTGGCTCATAAGCTCGAGGATTCTTTCTTCTCTTTCCTTCTTGTTTGCATACAGCTTGTGTATATCAAGAGGTTCACCGATAATATCCGAAACGGTCATTCTCGGATTGAGAGATGAATAAGGATCCTGGAAAACCATTGTTGCTTTTTTTCTGAATTCCTTGATAGATGCCTTTGACTTTATAAGCTGTCCGTTATAATAGATTTCGCCGCCTGTGGGCTTATAAAGGTTAAGAATCGTTCTTCCGACGGTTGTTTTACCGCATCCGGATTCGCCTACAAGACCAAGAGTTTCACCCTTTTTGATTGTAAAGGATACATCGTCAACAGCCTTGAGAGGTTTGGATGTGAACATTCCCGTAGAAATATCAAAGTACTTTTTCAGATTTTTTACTTCTATTAAGTTCTGGTTGTTTTTTTCGCTCATTTGGCGTCACCGCCTTCTTTACTGTCTTGTGCGTTCTCTTCAATAATATCAAGCTCTGTGTTGTTGTCTGCTGCTTCCTTCAGACACATCCAGCAGGATGAAGCGTGATCGTTATTTATAAGAACTTTGGGTGCTCTTTCTGTGATACAGATTTTCATTGCAGCATCACATCTGGGAGCAAAGGGACATCCCTTGGGCATATTGAGCAGGTCAATAGGTGTGCCGGTAATAGGCTGAAGCTTTGTTCCTGCTGAGGTTGCTGAGGGAATGGAACGTAAAAGTCCCTTGGTATATTCGTGCTTAGGATTATAGAAAATTTCATCAGCAGTACCCTGCTCACAGATTGAGCCTGCATACATAACAATGATTTCGTCACACATCTGTGCAACAACACCAAGGTCATGGGTAATCATAATGATTGCCATGCCGAGTTCCTTCTGAAGGGACTGCATAAGCTCAAGAATCTGAGCCTGAATTGTAACGTCAAGAGCAGTAGTAGGCTCGTCAGCAATAAGAATGTCAGGCTCACAAGCAAGAGCCATAGCGATCATAACTCTCTGACGCATACCGCCTGAAAGCTCGAAGGGATACTGCTTCATTCTCTTGAGCGGCTCGTTGACATTAACAAGCTCGAGCATCTCAATTGCACGCTCACGTGCCTGCTTCTTGTTACGGTCTGTATGAAGAAGAATTGCCTCCATAAGCTGATGACCGATTGTGTATGTGGGATTAAGAGAGGTCATAGGATCCTGAAAAATAATGGAAACCTTGTTACCTCTTACTGTTTTCATAACCTTTTCCTCTGCACCGACAAGCTCCTGACCGTCAAGTAAGATGGAACCGTCTGTAATGTGTCCGTTAGCGGCAAGAATCTGCATAATTGAATAAGCAGTAACCGACTTACCCGAACCTGATTCACCAACGATGCCAAGTACCTTTCCTTTTTCAAGACTGAAGGAAACACCGTTAACGGCTTTAACCTGACCTGCCGCAGTTTTAAAGGAGGTATGAAGGTTTTTTACTTCTAATAAAGCCATATATACTCTCCTTTCTTAGTGCTTGAGTTTGGGGTCAAATGCATCGCGAAGTCCGTCACCAAGAAGGTTAAGGGATAAAACGATAAGCGAAATAACGATTGCGGGAATTACGAGAAGATAGGGATAGCTTTCAATTCCGTTAAGAGCATCGGATGCGAGTGAACCGAGTGAAGGCATCGGAGCATTAACGCCAAGGCCGAGGAATGAAAGATAGCTTTCCGTAAAAATAGCATTGGGAATCTGAAGTGCTGTTGAGATAATTATAACACTGATGCTGTTAGGAAGCAAGTGCTTTTTGATTATCCATGCGCCTTTGGCACCGGCAGCCTTTGATGCAAGAACATACTCCTGCTCTCTGAGTGAAAGAATCTGTCCGCGGATAAGACGGGACATTGATACCCAGTATAAAAGAGCAAAAACTATGAAAAGGCTGATGATGTTGGTACCTATTCTCGCAAGCGATGTTCCGTCAATAGCAGGACCTAAGGTGTGCTGAAGAACAGTTGCAAGAAGAATAACCATAAGCATATCGGGAAGCGAATATATAACGTCAACAATTCTCATTATTATGAGGTCAACCTTTCCGCCGAAATAACCCGATATAGAGCCAACAAGCATACCGACAATAAGAACGATGATACTTGCAAAGAAGCCAACGGTAAGAGAAATTCTTGTTCCGTAAACAACGCGGATGAAGTAGTCTCTGCCCTGTGCATCAGTTCCGAAAATGTGAGGGAATACATCCTCACCGGCATCAATCCTTGCCTGCTCTGTTTTGCTGTATTCAAAGGGTGCAAGATAGTTGTATGTGGGATCAGGAACCTTGCCCTTGCCTACACCGAGAGCTTCCTCATAAGCATAAGGCCAGAACATGGGCACGATGATTGATACAAGAGTTATGAGAATAATAAGAATAAGAGAAACTGTTGCAACCTTATTCTTGAGAAGTCTTTTTACGCCATCCTTGAAAAAGGTTGTGGAGGGGCGCATTTTAACCATATACTCTTTTTCTTCTTCAGTTGCAGGAATAAATCTGTCAAGATCCACATGGAAATTCAAAGGAAACTTTTTCATATTACATTTTACCTCCTTAATTATTCCAGGTTGATTCTCGGGCCGATAACCTTATAAAGTATATCGCTGACAAGATTCATAACAACAATAAGTACAGCAAGAACGATTGTGGTACCCATAATAAGAGTATAGTCACGTCCTGTTATACTGTTAACAAAGTAACGGCCGATACCGGGAACAGCAAAAATCTGTTCAACAACAAGTGAACCGGTAACAATATATGCAAGCATAGGACCAAAATAAGTTACAACGGGGATAAGTGAATTCTTAAGAGCGTGCTTGAAGATAATCTTACCGCCTGAAACGCCCTTTGCCTTAGCTGTTCTGATATAATCCTGACCGAGAACGTCAAGCATTGAAGAACGGGTAAGACGTGTTATATAAGCCATAGGATAAAGCGAAAGAGTTATAACAGGCAACACAAGACCGCCCTCTTCAGCACCGTTTGCAGGGAACATCTTTAGCTTCAGAACGAAGAGAAGCAACAGCAGTGTACCCATAATAAACGACGGCATTGAAACAAAGGCCGTAGTAATAACCATAATAATTTTATCTATGATTTTATTTCGCCTCAGAGCTGCAACCGCACCCAATATTACACCGCAGAGCAATGCAATAAATGCAGCAGTAAGACCCAGACCGATACTGGTGCTGAGACCGTCAACAATAATATCAATAACATCTCTGCCTTCTTTGGTGAGAGAAGGACCGAAGTCAAACTTTGTAACAACATCCTTAAGATAGGTTGTATACTGCTCAAAAAGAGGCTTATCAAGACCGTACTTTGCCTCAAGAGCAGCCTGAGCAGCAGGAGTCTTTGCCTTTTCACTTGCGAAGGGGTCGCCGGGGACAGCCTTCATTGTAAAGAAAGTTACTGTAATAACAACCCAGACTGTTACCAGCGCAAGGCCGATTCTTTTTAAAATATACAGCAATGTTTTTGTATTCACTATTTATACCACCTTATCGTTTTGTACATCTGAATAAGAAGCATCTGAATTTATTGCATATTATTATACAGAATTTTGCACCGAAATACAATAGTCTGACAACAAAAATATCAAATTTTCAAATGATAAATATATCAAATTCTGTAAAATCAAGCCATTCAAACCAAATTATCGCAGGCTAAAATATAATGAACGAGTATACGGAAAGCTGTGAAAAAGCCTTCAATATCAATCATTTCATCGCACTGATGTGCTCCGCCGTGACCTTCGGGCATCTGAAGAACAGGCGTGATTCTGTCCTTTTTATAGGCGTATGTTCCTATGGAGAAAGCATTCTTTATCCTTCTTGCATAGGTGCCGCCCGACATACGGATTGAGGGTATTTTTTCACCGATAATCTCACCGTATATATCCTCAAAAACTGCAGGATATCTGCTGCCGTCTTCGATTGCAAAGCCGGGACTGTTGTTACCGTGAGTAACGTCAAAGAGCTGAGCGCTGAGTGTTTCTGTGCTCTTTTCAACAAGGTATTCGGGTGAAAGTGTGCTTCCGTATCTTACATCAAAGCTGACACAAGGTCTTGCATCAACAAGCTTGACCATTCCGTTTACACTTGTCATTCTTCCGAAGTTCACGTCATCGTGAGTTACACCGATTCCTTCACCGTAGCAGGAAGAAAGTATATTTTTTATGCGGCAGAAAATATTTCTGTCGTTGCTGCAAAGATTTTTGCACTCACAAAGAAGTTCGCCGATAAGAACAGCGGCATTAACTGAACCTTCAGGAATGCTTGCATGCTTTGCAACGCCCTTGGCTTTTAAAATGATATGCTTGTCATCGGTTTTTAAAATAAAGGACGGATTACCCTTTACCTTTTCAGCAATTTCATTTTCAAGCTCTTTATTGTATGCAATAGTAACAGATGCATTGTCAAGAACTATATTGAATGCCTCACCGCCGCTGAAATCAGAAATACTTTCAAACTTTTCTCTGCTTTCAGCCCAGAAGTGATAAATACCTTTTTCACCGATACTGCAGGGAAAATCAGCGTCGGGCACAATTGAAACATCAGGAACAATATTCTTCTCAAGATATGCATCCATATCCTTCATGCCGCATTCTTCATCTGAGCCGATAAAGGTTTCAAGACGGTTCTTGAGGGCTATGCCGTTATCCTTCAGAAACTTATATACACAAAGAGCATGAATTATTCCGGATTTATTATCCTCTACTCCCCTGCCTATAAGTGCGCCGTCCTTTATAACCGGCTCAAAGGGCTCGGTATAAATCCAGTCATCACCAACGGGAACAACGTCACTATGAGAAAACATACCTATTTTTTTGCCGCTTTCACCGTATCTTGCCAGAGCGTATCCGCCGTTATTGTCAACTTCACATTCAAAGCCTTCACTCTTAAATAAATCTGCAGCAAAATTCAACGCCTTTGCGCAGTTTACTCCAAAAGGAGCATTTTCCGCGGGCTCTGATGTTATTGATGGTATTCTTGCAAGATCCATCCATTTAGCGATAACGGATTCTTTATTTAAGTCAACCCATTCAGTTATAAGACTGTCAATTTTTTTATCTATCATCACGATTACCTCTTTACTGACATTTCATCTTGATAACACTTTAACACGATAAAGTGAAAAGGCAAATAAAAGCCCTATAGCGATTCTATAAACACATAGAACTGGATTATATCATAATTTTTTATAACTTGCAATGGTTTATACTACCAATTATGCTGCATTTGTACTCCATTTTTTGTGAGTTTTTCTCCTTACTACAGCAAAAGAAATCAGATGAGCAATGAGCGTTACCGTCCAGCTTAACGGATAGGTATAATAAATCATCTCAATGGTGTGGTATTTTTCAATCTGAAATACTGTAGCAAGCCAGATAAGTCTCAAAGCACATATACCGATTATTGAAACGGACATCGGTACAAAAGAATAACCGAGACCTCTGAGGGAACCGACAACAACATCCATCATGCCGCAAAGAGCATAGGATGCAGCAATAATAACAAGTCGCCTCATACCGGCTTCAATAACCTCCGGACTGTTAGTGTAAAGTCCCAACAGAAAATCTCCGAAAGAAATATAAAACACGGCAAAGATAATTCCCACTGCTAAAACAAAGCCTATTCCGGTGAACAATATCTTATTTATGCGTTTTTCAATACGTGCACCCGCATTCTGACTTGTAAAGGAAATAGTTGCCTGATGGAAAGCATTCATCGATGTAAATGCAAAGCCTTCTATATTAGCAGAGGCGGAGTTGCCTGCGATTACTGTTGTGCCAAAGGAGTTGACAGATGATTGAATAAATGTATTTGCAAGTGAGAAAAGCATGCCCTGAAAGCCCGCAGGCAAGCCGATCTGAATCATACGAAGGAGCTTATGCTTATCAATATAAAGCTCTTTAAGCACAAGCCTAATATTGCTGTTCTCTTTCATAAGGCAACGGACCACAAGAACCGCAGACACAAACTGTGAAATAACTGTTGCAAGACCTACACCGAGAACATCCATACGAAATGCGATGACAAAAATCAGATTTAAAACTACGTTGATAACACCTGCTACCGTAAGGAAAATAAGCGGTCTTCTTGTATCCCCCACCGCTCTGAGAATACCTGCGCCAAAGTTATAAACCATAACGGCAGTCATACCTGAAAAATAGGTGCGAAGGTAAATTACTGCGAGCTCAAGAACCTCGTCGGGGGTCTGCATAAGCTTCAATACAGCAGGAGCAAGAATAATGCCGATTACTGTGAGCGCAAGACCGCTGATGACACTTACGCTCATAGCGGTATGCACGGTTTTCTTAAGATCATCCTGCTTATTTGCACCTATATAATTTGCAACAAGTACGCTTGAACCGACAGATAAACCGATAAATAAATTGGTAAGCAGATTTATAACAGATGATGTTGCACCTACTGCCGCAAGAGACTTATCACCTGCAAAATTACCGACAACAACTATATCTGCAGCATTGAAAAGCAGCTGTAATATGCCCGAAAGCATCAGAGGTACGGCAAACAGCAGCATCTTTTTGCTGATTGAGCCTTCGCACATATCAATTTTATATTCACGTTTTTTTCTGAGCTCCATCTGTATGTGCCTTCTTTCAAAGAATCTGTTTCAATTTTATCACATCTGTTTTTTTATGTAAAGCAAAATCAGCTTTATTGACATAATTTAATTAAGATAGTATAATCCTAAAAAAGACAACAGGAGGTAATTATTATGAAAATTGGTTTTATCGGACTAGGTATTATGGGCGAATCTATGTGCGAAAATATAGTCAGAAAGCATGATGATACAGTTTTCTGCAACGACCATAAGCAGAGTCAGATTGATAAATTGGCTTCTTTCGGTGCTGTCGGATGTGCAACAAACATTGAGGTTGCACAAAAAGCTGACGTTATTATTACAATGATCCCTACATCGAAGCATGTCAGAGAAGCGTACACAGAGATGCTCCCCTATCTTTCAGAGGGTAAAATCTGCATTGATATGAGCACTATTGAGCCTGACGCTTCCGTTGAGGTTGCCGATATGCTTAAAGCCAAAGGAATTCAGTTTGCAGACTGTCCCGTTGTACGATCCAAGGCAGATGCCATAGCAGGAACTCTCGGAGTGCTTGCGGGCTGTGACAAAGAGCTTTTTGACATTATCGAGCCGATTCTTTCATATATGGGCAGCAAGGTTATTTACATGGGTAAAAACGGTAAGGGGCTTGCCGCAAAAATCTGCCACAACACTCTCGTTGCACAGATTCAGAACGGTGTAAACGAAACTCTCATCCTTGCGCAGAAGCTTGGCATTTCTATCGACAATTTTGCCGATGCTGTTGCCGCAGGCGGCGCTCAGAACTTCTATATGAATGCACAGAGAGAAAAGCTCAAAAATGAGGATTGGTCAACTGCCTTTTCCATGGAAAATATGCACAAGGACATTACAATCTGCGCTTCTATAGCTGAAAGAGAAGGCTTCAATATGCCGGGTATGAAAGCTGCAAAGGCTGCTCTTGACGGCGGTATGGCAAAGGGTTGGGCAAAAGAAGATTTCAGAAAGACCTATAAAATTGTCCGTGGGGATGAGGAATAAATATTTTCATTAAGCGTTGACATTTAATAATCACGGTGTTATACTGATAAAAAATTTTAAGGTAGGTGGACAAAATGATGATGAACAATAATTATCCTATGAAATCAGATTTCATTTTGTCCGTTTGAAGATAATATATTAAACGGATTTATGCGTTTCTGATTTCATGATCGGAAACGCATTTTTTATTTTGAGAAAGGAAAAAACACTATGGTCTTTCAAGAGAAAAAAGTTACACTCAAAAACGGAATAACAGCCACGTTAAAAACACCGCAAATAAATGATGCACAAATTCTTCTTGACAATATAAAAAAAGCAAGCGAGGAAACAGTTTTTCTCTCACGCTGTGCGGAAGACTGGAAAGGCTTTACTACTGAAGATGAAGAAAAGTGGATTTCAGCCAATCGTGAGTCAGAAAACAATCTTGTAATAGCTTGTTATATTGACGGTAAAATTGTAGGCACCTGTGACATCACTTTCTTTAATGATACAAAAGTTTCTCACAGAGCAGGGATTGGAATTGCTATTCTTAAGGATTACTGGAATATAGGTATTGGCTCGGCAATGTTTTGCGAGCTTATTAGTGTTGCACAAGAACATAACGGAACTGAAATTATTGAGCTTGAATACCTTGAAGGAAACGAAAGAGGGAAAGCTCTTTATGAAAAATTCGGTTTTAAAACTGTTGCTGTTAAGCCTAAAATCTGTAAGCTCAGAGACGGAACCTATCAGGATTTATTTTATATGCAGAAAGAGGTAGCAAAATGAAAAAAGTTATAGTTATAGGCTGCCCCGGTGCAGGAAAAACAACCTTTGCTCAAAGGCTCTCTAAGGTGACGGCACTCCCCCTTTATCATCTTGATGCTGTATGGCATAAGCCTGATAAAACTCACATTCCAAGAGAAGAATTTGATGAAAGAATCAGGGATATATTCAAAGAGGATAAGTGGATAATCGATGGAAACTATAAAAGGACCGTTGAAATGAGGCTTCAGCAATGTGATACGGTTTTTCTTTTTGATTTACCCACAGAGGTATGCTTGCAAGGTGCAACTGACCGAATCGGAAAAGACCGTTATGACCTGCCCTGGCTTGAAACTGAATTAGACCCTGAATTTAAAAGGTTTATTGAGGATTTTCCAAAGGATACATTGCCTTATATACACGAACTGCTTGAACGGTATAGGGATGAAAAACAGATTGTAGTGTTCAGGTCAAGAGAAGAGGCAGATGAGTATATCGATAAAGCAAGGAGCTGATTACTATGATAAAATATCCGGATTATGACAGAAGCATATTATCTGTTGCCTCATCGGTGCTTAAGTATTTCGATGTTACCGACTGCGAGCATAAGAGCTTACCTGAACTTGATGAACTGTTAAACAAAAACTATAAAAATATAATAGTAATGCTCTTCGACGGTATGGGTACTTCTGTACTCAAGGAACATCTTGCAGAAAATGCCTTTCTCAGGCAGCATCATATGACGGATATTT
The DNA here is from genome assembly GCA_045544675.1 of Acutalibacteraceae bacterium. Taxonomy (GTDB): domain Bacteria; phylum Bacillota; class Clostridia; order Oscillospirales; family Acutalibacteraceae; genus UBA6857. The sequence goes on along the minus strand of JAZPZK010000024.1, from coordinate 12,130 downwards.
CATCTGTATATCCGTCAACAACAGTTGCGGCACTTACTGCAATCGAGAGTGGTTATTCTCCTGTAGAAACCGGCTGGATCGGTTGGGATTTGTATTTTGACGAAATAGGAGAAAATGTTACTGTCTTTAAAAATACATTACAACGAAACGGTGAGACGGCTGCAGAATATAATGTTCCGTTTAAATACATACCGTATAAAAGGATTTTTCAAAGAATAGAAGAAGTCAGAGGCAGAAAAACAGCCTATTGTGTATCTGCTTTTTCAAAATACCGTTCAAAAAATGTCCATCATATCTGTAAAACAGTTTTGAGATTGTCAAAAATAAGAAAGCAGAAGTACATATACACTTATTGGCATCAGCCCGACACCATTATGCACCTTAATGGTGTGCACAGTGTAGAAGCAAAGACCGAAGTTGAGATGATAAACAGAGAAGTCGAAAACCTCTGTAAAAAACTGAAAAATTCTCTTGTCATTATTACGGCTGACCACGGACAAATTGATTGTGTAAATAAATATTTAGAGGATTATCCGGTGCTTACGAGTATGCTTAAACTACCACCTTCCGTTGAACCGAGAGCATTGAGCCTTTTCATTAAAGACGGAAAAGTTGAAGCATTTAAAGAGGAATTCAATAAGGTGTTCGGTGATTCATTCAGACTTATGACAAAGGAAGAGGTTTTTGCTGAAAATCTTTTAGGCTATGGTGCTGTACATCCAAAAACTAAGGATTTTACAGGTGACTATTTAGCCGTTGCCACAAGCAATGTTATACTTAATTTTAAGCGTTCGGATTTTGAGCCAATCGGAGGTCATGCCGGCCTTTTGGAAGAAGAAATGACAGTTCCGTTTATTGCGATTGAGGTGAAGTGATATGCATATAATCAAATTTCAGTCCAAATACCGTGACGACCTTATATTTATGATACTTGAAGCAAAAAATGCACTCGGGAGAGTACCGGGACTCAATGAGGATTTGCTTGATATTCAAAAGAACTATTTTGACAAGGGTGATATGTTCTGGATTGCTCTTGATGATAATGACAGGGTTATCGGCAGCGTAGGTTATAACTCCACCCAAAACAGTGATGATGTTGTACTTCACAGACTTTTTGTAAAGTACAATCTTAAGAATCAAGGAATCGGTACAGCTCTTTTAAATACAGCGGAAGAGCATCTGAAAGCTATCGGCAAAAAGGCAGTTATTGTGCACCTCGGAAACAAAGAGCATTTTTATGAGTCGTGGCAGTTTTATCCTAAACACGGTTATGTGGAATTCAAGCCCGGGTATATGATAAAGCATTTATAATTACATAAACAAAAAGACCTACCGTGATTGGTAGGTCTTTTACATTACAAAAGGTTAAATAATCAAAATTATTTAAGAGTTGCCTTTGCGCCAGCTTCTTCAAGCTTCTTAGCAGCAGCTTCAGCATCGTCCTTTGACATTGCTTCCTTGATAACCTTGGGAGCGCCGTCAACAGCTTCCTTAGCTTCCTTGAGGCCAAGGCCTGTGGGCTCACGAACAACCTTGATAACAGCAATCTTGTTGCCGCCAACTTCTGTGAGTTCAAGGTCAAATTCTGTCTTCTCTTCTGCAGCAGCTGCTTCAGCTACTACGGGACCTGCAACTGCAACTGCAGCAGCAGCTGATACGCCGAATTCGTCTTCTACAGCGTGTACGAGTTCTGAAAGTTCAAGAACTGTGAGAGTCTTAAGTTCTTCAATAATAGCAGTAATTTTTTCTGATGCCATGGTATTTTACCTCCGAATAATGTAAATTTAAATTTTGATTATGCTTCTTCAGCAGGAGCTGCAGCTTCCTCTGCGGGAGCTTCAGCGGGAGCAGCTTCACCGTCTTTATCAACGATAGCCTGAATAACACGGGCAAATGCTGCAATAGGTGCCTGGAATGCACCAAGTACGTTTGCAAGAAGGATTTCTCTTGAGGGAAGCTTTGCAAGACCTGAAATCTTATCAAGGCCGATTACTTCCTTGTCGATGAAGCCGTTCTTAATTTCGAAATTCTTGTGTCCGTCTGCGAACTTGCTGAGAATGCGAGCTGCAGCAACGTAATCATCTGCACTTGTTGCGATAGCTGTTGTGCCGTCGAGTACAGTTTCAAGACCGTTGAGTTCAGTGTTTGCGATAGCAAGCTTAAGAAGAGTATTCTTAACAACTGTGTATTCAACACCTGCTTCACGAAGCTCCTTACGAAGAGCTGTATCGTCAGCAACGTTGATACCCTTGTAGTCAACGATGATACCTGCAACTGAATTGTTGAGTCTTTCTGTAAGTTCAGCAACTACAACCTTTTTCTGTTCTAAAACTTTAGCGCTGGGCAAATGAATTCACCTCCTGTAATATTTTGATACCCTTGGTGTCAGAGATAATAAAAACCCTTTCCCTCATACCGAGAGAAAGGGTAACATAGTTAATTCAGATAAATCTAATTAATTATGCTCCGTTCCTCGGCAGGCGGCCTGAAGCCTTTAAGTCTTACACCTGCTGTCTTAGGGCTGGACAGCTTTGTTATAATACCACAAAGATTACTCTTTGTCAAGCATTATTTTAAATTATTTTACTTCTGCAGCAGCAGAACCAACCTTATTGGGGTTGATCTTGATGCCGGGGCCCATTGTAGCTGTAACTACGCAGGAACGGATGTACTGACCCTTTGCTGCAGCAGGCTTTGCCTTGATAACTGCATCAAGAAGTGTGGTGAAGTTTTCCATGAGCTTTTCAGCACCGAAGGAAGCCTTACCAATGGGACAGTGGATAATGTTTGTTTTGTCAAGACGGTACTCAATCTTACCTGCCTTAGCTTCTGTAACAGCCTGAGCAACGTTAGGAGTAACTGTACCTGCCTTGGGTGAAGGCATAAGGCCACGGGGACCAAGAACCTTACCGAGACGACCAACAAGGCCCATCATGCTGGGATGTGCGATAGCAACATCAAATTCCATCCAGCCTTCGCCCTGGATCTTTGCAACGAGGTCTTCAGCGCCTACTACTTCTGCACCTGCAGCTTCAGCAGCCTTAGCATCGTCGCCCTTTGCGAATACAGCAACACGAACAGTCTTACCTGTACCGTTGGGAAGAACTACAGCGCCACGAACCTGCTGGTCAGCATGACGTGAGTCAACACCGAGACGGATGTGTGCTTCTACTGTTTCGTCGAATTTTGCGGTAGCAGTCTTACAAGCGAGTTCGAGTGCTTCCGCAGGATCATAAAGATTTGTCTTGTCGATAAGCTTTGCGCCTTCGACATACTTTTTACCATGTTTCATTGTCTTTCATCCTCCTATAGAGTGGTTAATCGGATTTTTCCTCCCACCCGGAAGCATTAGTCAGCGACTACTATGCCCATTGAGCGAGCTGTACCGGCAATCATACTCATAGCTGCTTCAACTGAAGCGGCATTGAGGTCCGGCATCTTCTGCTCAGCAATTTTTCTAACCTGCTCACCGGTAATTGTTGCGACCTTTGTCTTGTTAGGTACGCCTGAACCGCTTTCGATTCCGCATGCCTTCTTTATAAGAACTGCTGCGGGCGGTGTCTTAGTTACGAATGTGAATGTACGGTCTGCATAAACTGTGATAACAACAGGAATGATAAGACCGATGTCATTCTTTGTGCGCTCGTTGAATTCCTTTGTAAAAGCCATGATGTTAACACCGTGCTGACCGAGAGCCGGACCAACAGGCGGTGCCGGAGTAGCTTTACCTGCAGGAATCTGGAGCTTGATTAAACCTACAACCTTTTGAGCCATTTTTTGCACCTCCAAATTTATGTGGTTGATGGCGACTTGCTTTAAAATTTAGCAAATCTCCCACAGGGAGATAAACTCCCCACATAATAAACGGCATTGCCGTAAATTATTTAGATTAGTCTAAAGCGACCTCAATTTCGTTAAGTCCGAGTTCAACAGGTGTTTCTCTGCCGAGCATCGAAATCATAACAACAACTACTTCCTTAACAAGGTCGATGCTGTCTACAACACCGCTGTAGCCGTCGAAGGGTCCGCTTAAGATGTTTACGAAGTCCCCTACCTTGTAGTTGACCTCAACTGTTCTCTTTTCAATGCCGAGGTTGATAACCTCCTGCTCTGTAAGAGGAACAGGCTTGCTTCCGGGACCTACAAATCCCGTAACGCCTCTTGTGTTTCTGATGACATACCAAGCTTCGTCTGTCATTGACAGCTCTTCGTCTTCAAACTCACTGCGCTTTTTGTAGATACAGGCAACCTTGACCATAACGTAACCGGGGAAAAGCTTACGCTCAACCTCACGCTTCTTATCGTCTTTGATTTCTGTTACGATTTCTGTGGGAATACGTACTTCAAAAATCTGATCCTGCATCTTACGGTTTTCAACAACCGTTAAAATGTTTGAGGCTACTTTATTTTCATAGCCTGAATAGGTGTGTACTACAAACCATCTGGCGTTATCTGCCATCGTTACACCTCCAAAATTCTTCTGCTACGGATTAATCCGTAAAGATTACTCAGCAGATTCGTCTGCCTTGTCATCTTCCTGAGTATCAGCTTCGTCACCCTCAGCCTCATCAGTTCCTTCATCCTTGTCTTCAGATTCTTTTTCCTCTTCTGAAGTCTTATCGGACTCTGCATCGGTGTTTGTTGCAACAACAGCATTTGCATTGTTATCAAGAGCAACCTGCTTGAGCTCGGAAATTCCAAGACCGAGGCTGTAGTCGATAAGGAAAACTACTGCTGTAACGATTGCGACAACAACAAGTACGACGCCGGTATTCTTAAGAACTGTTTTTGCATCAGGCCAAACAATCTTCTTGGATTCACCTCTGAAGTCCTTGAAGAAGCGGTTGATACCCTTACCTGCACGAGCGAAGAAATTTGGCTTGCTGCTTTTGCTACCCTTTGCAGCCTTAGCTACCTTTTCAGCAGCCTTGCTTTCCTCGGTTGTGGCCTTTTCAACCTCAGAATTCTGGGTAACTTTCTTTTCCTTGTCAGCCATCATTCTACCTCCCGTATTATTTGGTTTCTTTGTGGAGAGTGTGTTTCTTGCAGAATCTGCAGTACTTGTTCATCTCCAACCTATCAGGATTGTTCTTCTTGTTTTTCATTGTGTTGTAGTTACGCTGTTTGCACTCTGTGCAAGATAAAGTGATTTTTACTCTCATGAACGGCACCTCCATTATAGGAAATTTGCGGTTAAACCATAAGCAACACTTCTTATGCTTAACCCGTTAAGGCCTCCCTCTATTTCAGGACACAAAAATAAAGCCCTCTGCAAGAGGTACGGATAGTTTACCACAGAATCCAGTACTCGTCAAGGGCTTTTTTATATTTTTTTCAAAATTTTACATTTTTTTTGATGCAGATATAAATTGTATTAAATCAGCCGATAAGAGTCATTGATTTTATAACAATCGGCTCACAGGGTTCTGCTTTCTCGCCCATTGAATTATAATATCTTGCAACCTGACAGAAAGCATCGCACACCTCCATACCCTCAGTAACCTTACCGAAGGCTGCATAATTGCCGTCAAGGAATGTGCAATCATCACTGTAGCAGATGAAGAACTGGCTTGAAGCGGAATTGGGATTCTGGCTTCTTGCCATTGAAATTACACCTCTTGTGTGGGAAAGAGTGTTCTGTGTGAAACCGTTAGCAGCAAATTCCCCCGGAATGTTTTCATCACTACCACCACAGCCTGTGCCCTCGGGGTCACCGCCCTGACACATGAAATTATCTACTACTCTGTGGAAGGTAAGTCCGTCATAAAAGCCGGCACCGACAAGCTTTTCGAAATTTGCAACTGTTGCAGGAGCATACTCGGGATAAAGCTCGATAGTAAACTCTCCACCGTTTTCCATAATTACTTTTACTTTTTTGTCAGCCATAATTACACCTCTTATATGTTTCTGTTAAAGAATCCGCACAAATTCTGTGCGGATTCCGCATGGTGCGGGTAACAGGGGTCGAACCTGCACGCTGTGAAGCACAAGATCCTAAATCTTGCGTGTCTGCCAATTCCACCATACCCGCATATTAACTTTGTATTTCAGGCAGACACGCTGCGTGTGACCGCTTGCGGTGCCCAAAATACATTACGGCTTGGAGCACCTATGTATTTTGACCGCTGCGCCATCCTCATTTCGCTTATCCGTCCACAGGACGCGCTTCAATGACGATGCTGCCAATTCCACCATACCCGTATGGTACCCTGCAATTATATCATAAAAGACATAAAAGTCAAGCATAGTATTATTGTATATAATAAAGTCAGGCGATTTTTATGCATTCTCAACCGATATACCATTTATATAACAGAATACGGCGTTTTCCTTTGTTCTGAGCAGAATTTTTTTCTTTTCTACTCACGGTAGAGTTTCTTATTTAATCTGTAGAGAGCATTTAAACATAAATTACGTGACATTTGTAAAAAAATATCGTATAATGAGAACATAAGAAATCCTAAGGAGAAAAAACATGAATCTTACCAAAGTCACACTTCCGACCTATTCAAAAACCGAGGAAATTATAAATGCCGTTTCACACGGTCTCGGAGTACCTCTCGGCATAGTAGCCTGCATCATCTGTCTTATGAAGTCATCTGACATCAATTCAATTGTCGGAAGTATAATCTTCGCATTGTCTGTTGTTATTCTTTATTCTTGTTCAACCTTGTATCACTCGGTTAAAAATACAACAACAAAAAAGATTCTTCGTCTTATAGACCACTCTTCAATTTTTATCCTCATAACAGGCACAAGTGTAGCGATGACAATCATCTGTGTCTATCCCCACAGCAAGCTGTTTGCAATTATAATGAGCAGCATAAGCATGATTCTCAGTGTAGTTGGTGTTATCCTCACAATCGTAGATCAGGAAAAATACAAAAAAGTGCAGATGAGACTTTACCTGATAGTCGGATGGATTTCCGTTGTTCTTGTTTATCCTATTTATAAATACTGTGAAAACGGTCTTACAATTATTCTGATAGTTGCCGCCGGCGGAATAATCTATACAATAGGTGCTGTATTTTATTCTATCGGCAAAAAGAAAAAATACTTCCACTGTATATTCCATATGTTTGTTCTTTGCGGAACTATACTTCACTTATACGCCGTGCATTCCGCAATCTGACAGAATAAAAAATCGAAACCGCATTCCGGATTCTGAATGCGGTTTTGTTGTATATGAAAACCCCGCCATAGTGGCGGGGTTCAAAAGAGGCTATTGCCTATGCATGCAACAAAAAACTCCTTATGTGTTAGAATGAAAGCGTGACCTGCCAGTTACGCAAAAAACAACACATAAGGAGGACATTAAAATGTCAGAACAAAATAATGCCACACACAGTTTAGCACATACAAAATGGAATTGCAAATATCATATAGTGTTTGCACCGAAGTATAGAAGAAAGGTTTTTTACGGAGAGCATAGAGAAGCAATACGAGAAATATTGCGAACACTTTGCCAATGGAAGGGAGTAGAAATAATAGGTCCCGATCACGTACATCTCAAGAGACCCGTTTACGGGTAGCAAGTAATCCTATGCGTGGCTGGCAGGCCAATAAAAGACGCACTTGTGCGTTGCCTGTAGCATTAGGGCTATGCCCGAAACGGAAAAACCACCCGCTATGCGGGTGGATATTTATTATTTCTTTTTTACTACAAACCATGCGAACAGATAAACAACAATACAAGCTATCTGAAGAATTGCACAGGGCACAAAAATATACTTAAGAGGATCATAATCAAAGGAAAAATAGACCGCAAATGCTGTTGACCATAAAATAAGCGAAACAAATATGCAGCGATAAATCATTCTCCACCATAAGGATGAAAAAACCGTCAGCACAATGGCAACCACCGGGATTGCATAAAGGAAGGGATAATAGGCATAGTCACTTACAGTAGGAATGTTCTTCAGCACCATAAAAATAACAGAAGCAACAAAAACAACACTAACAGCAGTGATTATCGGCACAAAAAGCTTTGATAGCTTAAGCCCCTCTTTCGGCTTGACTTCTTTCAGGTCAAGCTCTTTATCGGTTGTAAGAAGCTCGTCAACACCGATGCCGAAAAGTTCTGTTATCTTATATATAGTATACAGGTCCGGGGTGCTTTCTCCTCTTTCCCATTTCGAGATAGCTTTGTCACTGTAGTTAAGCTGATAGCCAAGCTCACTCTGAGTCATACCTCTTTGCTTTCTTAACGTGTTGAGCTTATCGCCAAAGCCTCTTTTGAAATCCGCTTCACTGAGCATTCCGTCACCTCCTTAAAACACATGAGAGGATTTTATCATATTTTCGGGCTCAAAGCAAGAAAATATATCTTTTTTATTATCACAAAATTTTAACTTTTATTTATTTTTGCAAAAAACCTTGTACCTTCAGCGTATGTTGTGTTAAACTGATGTTAATATATTAACGAGGTGTATAATATGAATAAAAAACTTTATTTCAGAGGACTTGCCGGACAGATGTTCTATACTTCAACTGAGTATCTTGCTCTTGCGCTGACCTACAGACCCGTACCTGAGGATATTGAATATAACAAGAATGTCCGCTACGGCAAAGAGAAGAACAATTATATGTATACCTACTGCAGAAAAGAGCTCAAAAGCAGCAAAAAGCCCCTGCTCATTTATATCCACGGAGGTGGTTGGGTTTCAGGTCTTCTTCAGATGAGAAACCCTTACCTTGTAAAGTGGGCTCAGCAGGGCTTTTTTGCTTCCTCTCTCAACTACTCATTTTCCCCTCAGAAAATCTTTCCCGAGCCTGTAAAGGAGCTTTTTACCGCAATTGATTACATCCTTGACCGTGCAGATGAATATAATATTGATCCCGAAAATGTTGTAATCGGCGGTGAAAGCGCAGGCGGATATTTCATATCCTATATTATTGATTGCGTTAACAATCCGGAGAAGCTCGAAAAGCTCGGCATTGAATTCAGGCACGCTGATAAAATAAAAATCAAGGTTATGGTATCCCACAGCGGTGCTTTTGTAATCGATAACCTTACAAATCCCGAAAAAAAGCAGTCTAAATATCCGGATATGAAGATGATGGTTACAGCCTTTACCGGAAAGACTATAAAAGAACTCAGAGAATTTCTCAAGACAAAAGAAAGTAAGCTTCTTTCACCTGAATTCGACAGTAAATTCCCCCCTTCATTCCTTGTCTGGTGCACAAGAGATCCGCTCAGATATGAAACCTTTGACCTTGCTGAAAAATTCAAGGAGCTGGGTGTCGTACACAAAACCTTCAAGGGTGACGGTGCTGTAGGCAACCACGCCTGGACTATTGTTACAATGTTCAAAAAAGCCCGCATCTGTCTTGATGAAACCTTTGATTTTTCTCTCCCCTATTTCCCTGAATATTTTGAAAAGAAAAACGGCAAATGGGAATTCATAAAGAAATAAGGTAAGACAATGCAGAATTTAAACATATATGACGTCCGCGTTTATCCCGGTGATTCAGCTTTTCTTCTTGACGACGGAAAAACTGCCATACTTTACGACAGCGGCTTCGGATTCACAGGATATGGGATTGCTGACAATATTCTGAAAATACTCGGTGACAGACAGCTCAATTATATCTTTCTGACACACTCACACTATGACCACGCCCTAGGTAGTGCTTATATTCTGGAGCGATATCCGAATACAAAGGTTGTAGCATACAGTTATGCCGCTGATATTTTCAAGCGTCCCGGTGCAATTGCACTTATGAAGGAGCTTGATGGCAAAATTGCCGCAAAATACGGAGTTAAGGATTATAAATTTCTGGGAGATAAGCTCTGTGTGGACATACCCGTTAATGACGGTGATAAAATCACTGTCGGTGATATGTGCTTCACCGTTTTGAATCTGCCGGGACATACAAAATGCTCCACAGGCTTTTACTGTGAAGAAAAAGAGTTGCTTCTCGCCTGTGAAACTATGGGGGTTTTCAATGGAAAAAACAGAGTTGTGCCCTCCGTGCTCGTAGGCTATAACAGTGCCTTGCAATCTATCGATAAGGTGCTGAGCCTCAGGGTTAAAAATATTATTGCACCTCATTTCGGCTTTCTCGATGAAAAGCAGACAGCTTTTTATCTCAATAATATGAAGCAAGAGGTTATGGATGCTGCAGAATTCATCAGAGAAAAGCTTATTGAAGGTCTGGATGACGAAGAAATAAACAGACTTTACCGTATGCGCTACAGCGACAGCTTCACCGATGAGGCATACCCCGAGGATGCTGCAAAGCTTAACACATCAATTATGATAAATCTGATAAAAAAAGAATTCAATTTATAAGGAGAACGCACATGAAAAAAACAATCTTACGAAGCTATGCCAATCTTATTGCACGTTCCGGCGGTGCGGTAAGAAAAAATGATGTTGTAATTATACAGGCAAACCTCGATCAGCCTGATTTTATCACAATGCTTACTGACGAATGCTATAAGGCCGGTGCTAAGCGTGTTATTGTTGAATGGCATCATCAGCCTGTTCAGAAGCTCGGTATAAGACATATGAAGTCCGCTACTCTCGGTACTGTTGAAAGCTATGAGGAGGCAATGCTCAAGTACAGACTTGAAAATAACCCTGTAATGATTTACATCCTTTCTGAAGATCCCAACGGACTTAAGGGTATAAACCAGAATAAATATTCCAAAGCCATGCAGTCACGCTATAAAATCATAAAGCCCTACAGAGATGAAATGGATAACAAATATAAATGGTGCATTGCTGCTGTACCGGGCAAAGCATGGGCAAAGGCTGTATTCCCCGAAGAAAGAGCAAGTGTTGCTGTTGAAAAGCTGTGGAACGCAATTCTTTACACATCAAGAGTAATTGACTGCAACGGTAACCCCCTTGATCCCATTGAAGAATGGAATAAGCATAACGACAGCTTCAAAAGACGTTGCAAAATTCTTAACGATGCAAATCTCAGGGAAATCCGTTACAAGGCTTCAAACGGCACAGATCTTAAGGTAGGACTTATGCCCCAAGGCAACTTCCTCGGCGGTGGAGAGCACACCCTTGGCGGTGAATACTTTAATCCTAATATACCCACCGAGGAGATATTCACTACTCCTATGGCAAGCAAAGCAGACGGTATTGTTTATTCCTCAATGCCACTCTCATACCGTGGTGAAATTATTGACAAATTCTCAATTACCTTCAAGGAAGGAAAGGCAGTTTCTGTTAAAGCAGAGAAGAACGAAAGTCTTCTTAAAGAGATGATTTCAATGGATGAGGGTGCTGCAAGACTCGGTGAATGTGCTTTTGTTCCTTTCGACTCCCCCATCAGAAACAGCGGTATAATGTTTTATGAAACACTGTTTGATGAGAACGCAGCCTGCCATCTAGCAATCGGTGAGGGCTTCACTAATACCGTAACTGATTTTTCTGAATACTCAAAGGAAGAGCTTCATAAAATGGGAGTTAACGATTCATCAATTCACGTTGATTTTATGATAGGTACAGAAGACCTTTCCATCATCGGCATTACCGAAGATGACAAGGAATTCCCCATATTCATAAACGGCAACTGGGCATTCTGATTAAGAAATAAATTAAGAGTACTGTTTCGAAACAGTACTCTTTTTATTATGCATCTATGTATTTTTCTTTGGATTTTTTGACCTCAGCAATAAATCTGTTATCAAGCTCTGTGAGCTTATATCCGCTCTTGTAAATAAGAACATCCTTATAAATCTTGTCGTCGTCAGCAAACTTCACTTCAACAAGGCCGTATTTTCGCATCGTTTCCTCAGGTATCGGTGAAACCCACATAAAGGTGTTGGGCACACGGCTGAGCACTTCCATCTGACTTGCTCTTTCAAACAGATAAATTCTCTTGTCAACCGCCTCAGAAAGCTCTGCCTTTTTAACGTCAATCAAAGGCATGGAAGGCACATAAGGATCAGCGTGACAAACCTCTATAAATTCCGCAAGATCAGCTGAGGTTATGTTGTCCATACGGGCAAGAGGACTGTTTTCGGATGTAACCAGCACGTAGGAAAACTCGGTGATGGTTTCGCTGATAAGCTTTTTATCCTTGAACATAATCTTATAATGCTCATCGAATGTGGATTTATATCTTACTATGCCGATATTGTAATCCTCGTGAAGCACATTTATAA
>JAZPZK010000023.1:0-3817 GCA_045544675.1 Acutalibacteraceae bacterium | reverse complement strand
TGGGAGAGCTGTCACGGAGTGACTGAGAGGGTATCCCTTTGGGAGAGCTGTCACGAAGTGACTGAGAGGGGTTATCCCTGAACACTGTTCGTTGCCGAAGGCAACCCCAATTCCCGATTCCTTACTTAGTAACGAGTAAATCGTTATTTTCAAGGAACTCGTCATAGGTTTCCTTACGGTCGTAAAGTCCCTCGGGTCTGAATTCGATGATTCTGTCTGCGATTGACTGCACGAACTGATGGTCGTGTGAGGTGAAAAGAAGTGAGCCCTTGAAGCGGATAAGTGCATTGTTGAGTGCTGTGATGGACTCAAGGTCAAGGTGGTTGGTAGGCTCGTCGAGAATAAGCACGTTTGCACCGCTGAGCATCATTTTGCAAAGCATACAGCGTACTCTTTCACCGCCGGAAAGCACCTTTGCCATCTTTGTTGCTTCCTCGCCCGAGAACATAAGTCTGCCGAGCCAGCCTCTTACATCGGTTTCAAACTGAAGGTCGGAGTAGCGGCGTACCCAGTCAATGAGGCTTTCCTCAACGCCGTCGAAAAATTCAGAGTTATCTGCAGGGAAGTAGCTCTGTGAGGTTGTAACGCCCCACTTGAAGGTACCCTCATCGGGCTCGAGCTCGCCTGTGATAATCTTGAAGAAGGTTGTCTTTGCAACGGCATCGGTACCTACAAAGGCTACCTTTTCGTTGGGTCTTATTGTAAAGCTTACGTTGTCAAGCACCTTTCTGTCACCGATAGTTTTTGAAAGACCTTCAACAACAAGCATATCGTTACCGATTTCTCTGTCGGGCTTGAACTCAACAAAGGGGAAGCGTCTTGAGGAAACGGGCATATCCTCTAAAACGAGGTTATCCAGAAGCTTTTTACGGCTTGTTGCCTGCTTTGACTTTGAAGCGTTGGCGCTGAAGCGTGCAATAAATTCCTGAAGCTCCTTCATCTTGGCTTCGGTTTTCTTATTCTGCTCACGAAGCTGACGCTGTGCCATCTGTGTGTATTCATACCAGAAGTCGTAGTTACCTACATACATTGTGATTTTGCCGAAGTCGCAGTCTGCGATGTGGGTACATACCTTATTTAAGAAATGTCTGTCGTGGCTGACAACGATAACGGTGTTTTCAAAGTTCATGAGGAATTCCTCGAGCCAGGCTATAGCCGCAACGTCAAGGTGGTTGGTAGGCTCGTCAAGAAGAAGGATGTCCGGATTTCCGAAAAGAGCCTGAGCAAGAAGCACCTTGACCTTCTGCTCACCTGTCAGCTCACTCATAAGGCTGTAATGGAATTCGTTGTGGATGCCGAGGGCATTAAGCAGAATTTCAGCGTCGCTTTCTGCGCTCCAGCCGTCCATTTCTGCGAACTCCTCCTCGAGCTCACTTATACGGATACCGTCCTCTTCGGTAAACTCCTCCTTGGAGTATAATTCCTCCTTGGCATCCATAATCTCAATAAGCTTCGGGTTACCCATAAGCACCGTACGGATAACATCGTACTGGTCATAGGCATAGTGATCCTGCTTGAGAACTGAAAGTCTCTCGCCGGGGGTTATGGAAACATAGCCCTTGTTAGGCTCTATTTCACCCGAAAGTATTTTCAGAAAGGTACTTTTACCTGCTCCGTTTGCGCCGATGAGGCCGTAGCAGTTGCCCTTTGTAAAATTGATTGAAACACTCTTGAAAAGCTCTCTGCCGCCGTACTGCAGAGTAACATTATTGGTGCTTATCATTTAATCACATCCTTTTTTAGTCATACCTATATATTATACCATATTTTTGAAATAATAGCAATGAAAAAAGCAGACTAAAAATAAATTAGTCTGCTCTGAAGCTTAAAGTTTTGTCAATTCACAACCGAAAAACATTAAATTTGCTTTTCTGTCGAGATCCCACGGGTATGACGTAAAATTCAATATGTGAGTTGAGGGAGGCTTTTTTGTGTTGTCTCTGAATTTCTTTGCTTTTTTCCAGAAATCCTCCATTGTAAAGAGAGACGGGAGCTTTTCAATAACATCCCTAAGCTTTGCCTCCTCTTTTTCGTCGAGATTTATCCAGCAGTTTGTAACCTGAGGACGGATATTGATTTCGGCATTATCATATTTTTCCTTAAAATCCGGATGCTCGGCAAAGTATCTGTCAATTTCTGCTTTAACCTCAGGAGAAACAGGTCTGAGCCATGAGGCATCGGTAAACTCGAATTCTATTTTCGGCTTCATCTTAGAGGTAAAAGCCTTTTTAAGTATAACCCACTGACCGATGACGTCTCCCTTTTTGTAGTGTGTGACTTCAGAGGAGTAATCCTCATCGGCTATTTTCGGTTTTATTGCAAGAAGCTGCCAGTAGCCTGCATGGCAGGAGGTTACAAAGTCTCCGACACGAATGCTCATTTTATTTTCTCCTTTGTGTTTTTTTCGATTATATCATATTTTTGAAATAATAGCAAGAATATCTTTAGCAGCAAGGTCAATTCAAGGATTTGTCTGCGTGGGCAAACCTTAAGAATTTCTTACATAAAATGTGTGCCGCTTGCATTTTTTTCTTTCTTTGCTACAATAAAAGCGGAATAATATATAATGAAAAGAGGTTTGTAATGGAAAAGCTGAAAGGATTATTAAAATCACGTAAGACAGCTTCATTTCTGTTAAGTTTTGTTATTACTCTGATTATTGATATAAGCATTGTGACAGTAAGACACTCGATAATTAACATTTCTTTCGTGCTGACATTTTTTGCCTTGCCGTTTATAGGACTGTTTTTAATTTTTCGTCTGATTTTTTCTGAAAAAAAGATTATTTCAAAGATAGTTTTATCTGTTATAACTGCGGTTGTTTCCATATCCTTGATTTTCGGTTTCTTTATGGTCGGCTATTTTGAAGAGCTTACAAGCTATAAAAACGAAAAAGTTGAAGCCCCTTATTCAAAAATTACAAATGACTCTATGCCTGAATTAAATGAATTGGGCAATCCTGTTAATATTGAATTATTCAAATACTATTCTTCCTTTGCCGTTTTTCATTATGATACCGATATTCTGATTTGTAAATATAACGAAGATGAATATTCTCTGCAAAAGGAGCAGTTAGATGAAAAATATATTTTTCTGAAGGAATACGACGGAAACACCGAAGTTTCTTCAAATATTGGTGATTATTATTTTCGTTTATTGTCAGCCGTTGCTTCCGATTTCCCTGAAGAGGTTGTTTTAGTGGCAACGAATGATGAAAAAAATGAAGTCGTATATATAAGTTGTGATAACGGATATCTGAACTATTCTGATAAACAGTTAACCGAATTCATAGAAAATGATTGCGGTTGGAAACATATCCGCTGACTTAACTGAAGAAAAACCGCTTCTGTTTTGCAGAGGCGGTTTTCATCAGCCTGAAAATAAATCAGTCTGCTTTATTGCTTTTTCTTTTTTTATCGGAGTGAAATTATCAGCAAAATATAAAAATCAAGGCTTGCCGTGAAGAAAATCAATGCGAAGCATTGTATATCATCCGCAACTTGTTGCGGCATATCATCAACACGAAGTGTTGCATCTCATCAAGCCGCAGGAAAAATACACGCTGACGCGTGATGAGATACAGCCCCAAAGGGGCTGATGATATGCACCACGCTTCGCGCGGTGATGATATGCCAAGCCTGCGGCTTGGATAAAAAAAGAAGTAACTTTTGGTAGACAAAAGTTGCTTCTTTTTTGGAGCTGGAAACGTGACTCGAACACGCGACCTGCGCATTACGAATGCGCTGCTCTACCAACTGAGCTATTCCAGCATCTGCGAAAGGTATTATACACTATATTTCTGCAATAATCAAGGGCA
>JAZPZK010000022.1:0-3119 GCA_045544675.1 Acutalibacteraceae bacterium | reverse complement strand
ATCGAATCTCGGGTTCCTTTTCTTATCTCGTTGTTTAATTTTCAAGGTCCAATTTCGCTGCCTCTTTCAAGACAGCTCAAAGAGTATACCATATATACTCTTCCTTGTCAATACTTTTTTTAAAGTTTTTTCAAAAAAGTTTATGACATTTTTCTTGTCGCTTCCCCACTTTTTGCGAGAGAGCTTGATTATCATATCATTTACAAGAAGAATTGTCAACAAGTTTTACACATTTTTTTTGATAACTTGAACACTAAGCCGTGCGTTTGTTTTCTCTTGATTATTTCCTATACTCTTTATAAAACCGGTAAAAGAATAAAATCAATGTTATAACAATAGTAGGTATCAAAAGATGTAATGAACAATCCCCTCTTTGCAGAGGGGAAATGTACTTATTCAAATTTTGGATTAAGGTAACCGTTCATCCAATTATCAATTTCCTTAGGTGTCAGTTTAAAACACTTTTCAGCATAATGCTCATCCTCTGATGCAAATTCTTCGGGAACACTGAATCTTAACAATATACCGAAATATTCATCCTCATTCACAAGCTTGAGAGTACCGTCAGCATCAGCGTATAAGGTGTCCTTGTTAATTTCTCTGAAAGCACCGTCAGGTTCAAATTCAATTGCCGTAAGTGCAAGGTCCGTTCCGGCAAAGGGCATCATATCCGTAATCTCAATAGCGTAATACACTTTATAGTCGTCGCAATAGCTATAGATTGAACTGTTGCCTCTGAAATGTAAATCGGTAAGGCTCGGCGAGTAACCTGCAAGAAGGAAGCTCCATTCTACATTAATACGGCTGTCCTTTTCTTCCTGAGTTAACTTAATCCCGTCACATTTTGAAATTTCAACAATAGCGTAGTATCCGTCGCTTACTGTCCATTCATAGGTTGCAGTGCCGTCTGAAAGTCTGCCACCGGTCATAACCCTGTGCTTCTGTCTTGCTTTAGTTATGCTTTTAAGCTCAAACCTGTAACCCTCGTCCTCAGCAATAACATCATTGTATTTTATACTTTGATTATAGTCCAATAAAATGTGTTTGCCTGTACCGGACTCACGGCCGGCTATTGCAAATGGGTCGGTGGAATTCTCGTATTCTGCATCAAACTCTTCTACGCCTTCCCCAACTGCTGCATTCTGAATGTTTTCGGTTAATCTGTATCTCCACTCATGGCTGAATGTTTGTATAAATTCACCTGCACTTACGCCGATAACCAACACACACATCAGTGCCGCTGCAACAAGCAAAGACCATTTAATTTTTCTTCTTTTTGTATTGCTGATGTTTTCTTTTATCTCTGACTTTTCATCAAAAATCTTCTGAATTTTGTTTTCAAATTCAGGTGTATAAGCTCTGATTACAAACTTTTCTTCGGGAAGAGAGGCAAGCTCTTTTTTTGCCGCTTCTTCAAACGCTCTTTTGAGCATAGGATTCCTTTTTTCCATAACCTTCAATCTCCTTTGAAATCATACTTACGAGTTTATGTCTGCCTCGTAGCAATTGCTGTTTTACCGTTGTTTCTTTTCTGCCTAAAAGTGACGCAATTTCCTTTACGCTGAGCTCATTGAGGTAGTAAAAGCTGAGCACATCACGGTACTTTTCATCAAGGCTCAGGATTGACTTAACAACAATATCTAAATTCTCCTTTGAACAAATCATATCAAGCATTGATTCATCAAAGACCTCGTCGATATCTTCACCGGGTAAAGCTATCTCACGCTGATTCTTTTTCAGCATATTAAGTGCCGTATTTCTTGCCGCTTTGGTAACATAAGAGGCTGTGCTGACTGAATCAACTTCACCGATTTTTTCAATGTGCTTTGAGATTGCTATAAAAGCATCGTGGACTGCATCCTCAGCGAAGAAGGGGTCGTTAAGAACTCTGCAGGCAGAAATAAACATTCTGTTTTTATATTTTTCGTATATCTGACGAAGCTTTTGTCTGTTCTCTTCATCAGAAGTCTTATGGGGTTGCATATTTCTCTCCCCTTTCCTGTATCTTAAAAGGCCTTTCATATATATAAACAGATTAAAAGCTGTGTAGGTTACACTAATATTAAAAAACTCCGAAGATTTTCTTCGGAGTTTTTCATTATACACTGAATTATTCAGCTGTGTTCTTCTTGAGTGTTTCAAGCTCTGCACGAAGCTCTTTGGGAAGCTTGTCGCCGAACTTTGCATAGAACTCTTCGATGCCCTTTGCATCTTCAGCCCAGAGAGCCTTATCAACGTCAAGGATTGACTTAAGACCTTCAAGAGTGATTTCATCCTCAAGACCTTCAAGGTTGATATCCTCTGCGTTGGGAAGGTAACCGATAGCTGTTTCCTGAGCGCCAACCTTACCTTCACATCTGTCGATGATCCAGTCAAGAACACGAAGGTTGTCACCGAAGCCGGGCCACATGAAGTTGCCCTCGTCATCCTTACGGAACCAGTTAACGTTGAAGATTTTGGGAGCCTTTTCAGGATCGAGTGTGTTACCGATATCAATCCAATGCTGCCAGTAGTCAGCCATATCATAGCCGCAGAAGGGAAGCATTGCCATGGGGTCACGACGAACAACACCTACTGCACCTGAAGCTGCAGCTGTTGTTTCTGAAGCCATGATTGAACCAACGAATACACCGTGATTCCAGTCTCTTGACTGATATACAAGAGGAGCAAGCTTTGCACGACGGCCGCCGAATACGATAGCTGATACGGGTACGCCGTTGGGATTTTCGAACTCACTGCTGATGCAAGGACAGTTCTTAGCGGGAGCTGTGAAACGGCTGTTGGGATGTGCACCCTTGATTTCGTCAACCTTACCGTTCCAGGGCTTGCCTGTCCATTCCATTGCGTTTTCGGGAGGATTCTTATCGAGACCTTCCCACCATACTGTATTGTTGTCAAGGTTATGAGCAACGTTTGTGAAGATTGTACCCTTCATTGTTGAAAGAAGAGCGTTGGGGTTGGACTTCATATTGGTACCGGGAGCAACGCCGAAGAAGCCGTTTTCGGGGTTGATGGCATAGAGTCTGCCGTCGGGACCCTTGCGCATCCATGCAATATCGTCACCAACAGTCCATACCTTGTAGCCCTTTGCTCTGTATCCCTCGGGAGGAATGAGCATA
>JAZPZK010000021.1:0-20101 GCA_045544675.1 Acutalibacteraceae bacterium | reverse complement strand
AAACATTTTTACCTTTGATTGTAAATCTTTTACGCCTGTTGAACTTTACATCGGTAATACTGTCTCCGATAAAAAGTATTTTGCTGTCTTTTTTTATCTGTATTTTTTCCATTGTCTTTTTTTATAAGCTGAGAGCTTTTTCTACGAGTTTAAACGCTTTCTCAACGATCTTTTCGTCGCCTTGCTCAAGAGGTAAAAGGGGTGCTCTTACAGAACCGAAATCTTTGCCGGTACGCATTTTAAGCACAGCCTTGGCAACAGCATACATATTACCCTGAGCAGAGCACATTGTGTATGTAACCTCATTTGCTGCATCCTGAAGTTCTCTTGCCTTTTCGAACTCACCCTTTTTGATAAGCTCATTAAGCCTGATGTAAACCTCGGGCATTACGCCGTAGGTGCCGCCGATACCGCCCTCTGCACCGATAAGTCTGCCGCCGACAAACTGTTCATCGGGTCCGTTGAAGACAACTATATCTCTGCCTCTCATTTTTGCCTGACGGACGAACATCTGAATATCCTGAATAGGCATTGAGGAGTTTTTAACGCCTACAACCTTGGGATTCTTGAGCATTTCATCAAAGAGTGAGGGAGTAAGAGCAACACCTGCAAGCTGAGGAATGTTATAGATGATATAGTCTGTGTTGGGAGCTGCAGCTGAAATATCATTCCAATATTTAGCTATTGCTTTTTCGGGGAGACGGAAATAGATAGGAGGAATTGTTGCAATAGCATCAACACCGAGACTTTCAGCGTGGCGTGCAAGCTCACAGCTATCCTTTGTGTTGTTACATGCAACGTGTGCAATAATAGTGATTTTACCCTTTGCAGCTTCCATAACTGCCTCGAGAGTTTCCTTTCTGTCCTGCACACTGTGATAAATACATTCACCTGAGGAGCCGCCTACATAAAGTCCCTTTACTCCTTTTTCGATAAGGAACTCTGTAAGAGCGATTGTTCTTTCCTTAGAAATGTTGCCCTCGTCATCATAGCAGGCATAGAATGCGGGAATTATACCCTTATACTTTTCAAGACTCATTTTTATTAACCTCTCTTTTCTATTTCTTCTATCATTTTATCAACCATAATAAGACTTCTGGGCACATGGAAGGGTCCTTTAAAAGTGGAACCGATACAAGCGGGAAGAGTCGGTTTTCCGTCTCTTCTTAAATAGCCGTACCACTCACCGCAGGGAGCTGAAGCAAAAGTCTTTTTACAATAGTTGAGTATCTGCTCAAATATACTGAGATATTTTTCGTTTTTGGTTTCTTTATAAATCATAAGCGAAGCGATAAGGGCTTCGTTGTGGGGCCACCAAAGCTTCATATCGTGTTCGTAGGCCTCGGGAGGATTGCCGAGACAATCGAAGAAATAGAGGATTCCCTCATATTCCTTGTCCCAGCCTTTATCAAAAGCCATATCAAAGATTTCTATTGCTTTTGTGAAAAGAGCCTCATTGTTTGTTGCTTTGGCTCTTTCCATAAGAAACCAGCTGCATTCAATATCATGACCCGGGTTAACTACTCTGCCCTCGGTGATGTCAAGGCGGGGAGTACCGTCGAGACCTACACTTTCAAGTGTGCAACCGAGCTCGGGCTTTACATGGTATTTCAGAATGTCCTGTACACATTCATCAGCTCTGCTGTTATAAAGCTCTGATTTTTCAGGATCTACACGGAGAAGCACAGATGTAACATTAAGCAGGATCATAGGTATACCTAATGCTCTGCCCTGTCTTGTTTCGGGCTCGGTTTTAGCACCGAGGCCTGTCGGATCGGGCATTCCGTGGTTTAAGTTCCAGTACATATCATAGGCTTTTCTTGCTCTTTCAAGATGCTCCTTTTCACCGGTAATGCCGTAATATTCCGCATTAGCGATGCAGTAAAATGCCTCAGAATAGCAGTATCTTCTCTGTCTGAGAGGCTTTCCGTCTTCGGTTACAGTGAAGTAAAGTCTGTCGCCGGCCTTGCGGTTTATACAGTGATTCTCCAAGAAATCAAGGCAGCTTTTGCTCGCTTCAAGCCACTGTTTTTTTTCTCCGTAAACATGGCACAGGTAAGCAAAAATCCATCCGCAACGGCCCTGCATCCACACGCTCTTGTCTGTGGAAAAGACCTTGCCGTCCTTGTCAAGGCAGGTATAAACGCCGCCGTGGATCTTGTCCATTCCGTTGGTGAGCCAGAAGTCAGCTACAGATTCAAGTTCACTTTGTATCCATTTTCTTTCTTCTAAAAGATTCATAGGTGTTCTCCTTATGATTTATTTACGAATAAGGTTTTATTCGTCATTGCAGATTAAGTTAAGTATCAATTATTTCTTTGAAGATGATTTTTCAGCAAGTCTTTTTTCCTTCTGAGCCTTCTTTTCAGCTTCAAGACGCTTCTGCTCGGCTATTCTTGCTGCAAGCTCTTCTTCGTTTCTCTTTTTAGCTTCTTCGTACTTCTCAGCAATGTCATCTAAGTGAGTGTAGTTTTCTCTCTGCTTTACAAGCTTTTCAGCAACAATTACAGGCTTTGCAACGCGGTTGTAGTTAGCGTGCTTATTCATCTCGTCATTGATGGTTTTCTTAAGCTCAGCCTTTTCTTTAGCTAACACCTTAACAGCAACCTTGATTTCAGCTTTTCTTTCTTTGGTAGCCTTTTTCTCTTCGATATAGAGAGCCTTGATAGATTCGTCAATCTTCTCTTCTCTGTCGTAATAGCCTTCAAGAATTCTGAAATCGGGCTTTACAATTTCCTCTGTATCCTTATAGTACTTCTTTATTGTCTTATAAGAAGCAATCTTGTTTTTAGCCATATCAATAGCAAATGTGCGGTATTCCTTTTCACTTGCACTGTTTTTGCTTAATGCACGGGCAGCCTTGAGCTCAGCCTTGAGCTCGTGCATGCCTGCGTTTATAAGACCATGGATACCGGCTGCATAAATTGCGCTACAATCTGCAACCTGACGCTGCATCATAGGTGAAGAGAATTTATCAAGCTCTTCGCAGACAAATTTTGAAATGGTGATTTCATCATTGAAGGCAAGGTCAGCCTTGTAGGCTTTCTTTGTTGCTTTTTTATCTTCGCTGTTTTTCAAAGCTGCTTTGTACGTCTTTTTATCGACTGCCTTAGGCTCGGCAACAGCCATTTCTCTTGCATTGCGGATAATATCAATACCCTCAACAAGGGCGCCGTCATTTGTGATGTCGTTTCCGTAGTCTTCAAATAAAGCTCTGACCTTAAGAACACGAACAATGGACTTCTGCTTGATTTCATTGAAGTCATATGCGAAGAAGGGAATTACATTCATCAATGCACCGAAAGCGGCAACAAGAACCAATACCTTGAGAAGACTGAGAAGAATATCTGGATCATAGAGTGCGGAATAAGCGTTTGAGTAGTTGTCCTGACCGTTTGCGAACTGATCGGCAAGAATCTCTCCGACGGTTTTTCCGTCACCGAGCACTCTTGAAAGAATAGTGGGATTAGAGGTTACAGAGGCAGCGTTTGCTTTAGTGATACCGCCTTTTTCGTAGATGTAGGGAAGAACTGATGATGTTACAAGAGCGATAACCGTACCGATGGTTGTAACCGCTGAGAACATACCGTCAATTCTTTCGCCTGTCTTATACTGCTGATAATCACGGATGTCAGCCTGGATTGAGGGGTTGAGTATACGGGCAAAGGAGCCTACAAGTGCATTCATATAAAGGCATCCCATAATAAGCCAGATTGTACCGTTCTTTATTTCGGAAAGGAATGGGTACATCATAAGAATAAACAAAACATTAAACAGATTGGTGACAATCAGAACAGCTTTTTTACCCCAACGCTTAATGCAGAAGGGAGCGAGAATCATACCCCAAAGAGAGGCGTTGCCGTAAACTGTTACTATAAGACCGTACTCATTACCGTTGCAGGCGCCGCCGTAGTTGTAAAGCCATGCGAGAATATTTGAATATGCGGACTCAAGGAAGCCGATCCAGGAAGCAAGGGATATAATCCAGAAATACTTGTTCTTGGCCACGGCACGTAAAGCATCACTGAATTTAATATGAACAACATGGGATTTAGCCTGAACGATTTTTTCTTCTGTGTGCTTGTAAACTACGATACAAAGAAGAATACCGATAACTGTAAGGATGGGATAAAGAAGTCTGTAAACACGAATGTCTGTTGTGTTTGTGTGGAAAATATTTTTTGCAATAATAGGAGTAAAGAGATTAACAACTGTGGGAGCAAAGGAGTAAACAACGCTCTTGATGGAAGCAACCTCAGCACGCTCCTGAGAGTTGGGAGAAAGAACATGAATAAGATTCTCATATGAATCGTAGAAGAAATAGAAGCAGAAGTGCAGCAGGAAGTTGAAAAGCATTATAAGAGCACATTTTGCTACATAAGCTCTTGTTTCACCGAAAATCATACCCTCGCCTACAATGAGCGAAAGCTTATCATAGGGGAACCAGACTGTTGCAAGACAGATGATTGCAGTCGGTATAGCCATCGTTACAATGTAAGGCCTGTATTTACCCGCTTTGTTTCTTGTGTTATCAATAATGTTAGCTCTGATTCCCGTAAGAGGGATATTGGCAAGTACTGCGATAACATACATAATATACATATCGGTAGGGTTTATGCCTAAAGTGCTTGAAAGCAAGGTATTGTTTGTTGAGAGAATACAAGCATTACCTATCATTGTAAGAGCATAGGCTCCGATTCCGCCGCCGCAATACGCAGCTATTTCCTTAAAGGTAATATACCTACCTTTTTTAGGGATATTCCAATATGATCGAACATCCCTAAGAATACTCATAATTTTGTCCATATTAGTTCATTCCTTCCATTTTTGTTAAATATCCCTGATCCAATCAAGGCTAAATTTTGTGAAAACAATGTCTTTACATTCCTGATTCGGTTCAAATAAAGCACCGATGTTACCGTCGGGCAATAAAGTCATAGAGCTGTAAACAAAATCATCCTCTTTAAGTACACGGCTGTACTTAAAGGTTTCGCCGTCGTCTTCAGATAATCTGACAGTTCCGCACATTCTGCCTTTTCTGCTTGCAGGGTTCAAAAAAACGACATAAGGCTTATCGGCGTTTTCAATTTTGATTACAGAAGACTGACATACAGGCTGGGGGAGATTATCGTCAAATCTGAAATTTTCCCAACTTTCGCCGCCGTTTTTACTGTAAGCGACAGCGACGCTTCTTCTTTTCTCGTGATTTCTCATAAAATACTTAAGAGTGCCGTCGCTCTGCTCAATAACCTGTGATTCAGTGAGCATTTTACTGTTTGTTATAAGAAAATGATTAGCTTTGAATCCGTGAATTTTTCTCGTATTATTCGGAGTTTCACCGAGAGACCAGTTGAGTCCGTTATCGTCGCTGTAAATTACGCAGCAGGAAAGGCAAAGAGGCCATTTTCGTGTGCCGTAGTAAATAGGAACCACTATTCTTCCTTTGTATTTGCCGTTCTTGATTACTATTCCGCAACCGGGTCCCGGTCCGATAAAGCTCATATAATTTCTTTTTATCTGAGTATTCAGTGATACGGGCTTTGACCAAGTGAGTCCGTCATCGTCACTGTAGCACATCATCAGAGTTGATGTGCCGAATTCACGGTAATCCGTAGAGGTATAGAGATTTCCGACGGTGCTTCCGTTTTTTGTTACGCTTCCGTCATCAGAAACGGTAAGGTCAGTCTTCTTGCCGCTCTTGGTGTAAAGGAAGCCGTTCTTAAGTATGTACCTTTTTTTGCCACCCTTACCCTCAACGATTTTGTATCCGTCAGGGGTTTCGCCTATACCTTTTTTGCAGTTGAGAATACCTATACTCGCCGGGGTATGGCAGTAATGCATATATATTCTTCCTGTTTCGGGAACATATGTAAGTATCGGATCAATGGCAGCCGAGGCTTTCATTTTTTCCTGACCGAACTCCTCAACGGCAACAATATAGTCACTCCATGTTTCGCCGGAATCGAAGCTTCTTCTGACTACCTTGTCTATCCTGTTGGGATTATCCTTTCCGGTGTAGTATCTGGCATCTGCACAAGCAACCACTACACCTGTTTTTGTTGTTACAATAGATGGGATTCTGTAAAAATCGGACGGTCCACCCGTGCCCGGACCGAAAATTGTTTCAAATTTTATCATAGACAAATTTCCTTTAACAAAGTATTTATATAGCTTTGACCTTTACCACTATCTTTTTAACATTGCCGGGCTTACCGTCATAACAAAGTCCCGGCTTGTGAGCATCCCAAGGAAAGAATATACCGTATTCTCCTTTTTTCAGAACTGCTATACTTGCTTTTTCGCAGTCCTCAAGGAGCATAATATCTTTTTCGGCGTCGTAGTCCTGCTTTACGGTCAGTAAAGAGACATCCGACGCGTAAATAACCTCGGTACCCTCTGATATGAACTGAATATCAATGTAGTTTTTATGGGCCTCAAAAGAGGAGTCGGTTTTTGAAGTGTACTCCTGAATAAAAGCAAATACTCTGTCTGAATCGATTTCATATCTGCCGACAGGAAGATTTTCCTCAACAGCTTTTTTCAAAAAATCAAAGCTTTCGGCAAAGCCCACATGAGTCTTGCGGTACTGATGTGAATTGTTTAAATTATCAATTATCATTACTAATACCCCTTTTTTTAGATAACGGGACACATAATATTCTATGTTTAACAGAAAACAAAGACTTTTTATTTTATTTCGGGTAAGCTTGCTGCTGCAACAGACTGTCCGACTCGGCGGGAGTTTTCATCGGGTATGTGCAGCTTGATTTTTGCAGCGAGTTCGGGGAACTCCTTATCAAGAACTTCCTGAGTTCTTTCGAGGAGAATTACACCGCCGTCACCTGAGGTAACACGACCCATAATCATTACGTGCTTTATGTCGTAGAATTCGGCGTAATATGCAATTGCATAGCCGAAATAAGCACCGATTGTGTCGTATATAGCGGCAGCTCGTTGGTCGCCTTCAGCCATAAGCTTCTGAACTACCTTAAGCTTTTCAGCCGGAGAAAGGCTCTCATCGAGCTCGATACCGGCAGCAGGAGCGAGCTTGATTACGCTGTCTTGTGAAAAATACTTGACACCGCACCCGTAGTCACCTGACCACTCATCGACCATAGAGTCTTTACAATAATCCACGGGAACAAATGCAAGCTCGTTAAGCCAACCGGTAATATTTCCGTTGGGGTCAATATATCCGCCGGCTTCACTTGTACCCATAGCTACGCCGAGAACCGAATCATCGTTAAGATCCATAGCGCCTGCCAGCGCCGTAACGTCACCGTCGTTTGCAACCTCGATAGGAATATTTTCACCGATTTCTTTTGCAATATCGAGATACATATTCTTGACTCTTTTTTCGCAGTCCTCATCGCTTACCTTGATAAAAAGAGAAGCGGCCATAATACGGTTATTTACATAAATACCGGCTGACGAAACACCGATAGCGTCTACTCTGGGCATTTTTGAAGCAGCGGTTTTCATAGCAGAAAGAATACCCTGATAGTGGTATTCCGGATCTGAGTTAAGCTTGGGGAACCAAACCACTTCTTCCGAATAAACGCTCTTACCGTCTATAACCGCACTTACCTTTCTGTCGCTTCCGCCTGCATCAAAGCCTATACGGCAACCGTCAAGATGTCTGCCGAGGGGAGCAGCCGATGATTTGTCCTTCGGAGCATCCTGAAGAGAACAGAGCTCAACCTCGAAATCCTTTTCGTATGTCTTTTTCATATGGCCTACATCAAAGGCACGAAGTCCTGTCGGAGTGTAGGCTTCTTTAATTCTTTGGCCGACAACATCTGCACCCGCAATAACGAGCTTGTGTGCTCCCGCAATCCAGACAAGCGATTTTGCTATACGCTCAACAAAGCGGAAATTTTCCTCGTCATGACCTGTCCCTTCGGGGAAAATTCTCGTCTTATACGTAGTTGTGTAGCCGTTGTTCCTGATCGCAGCTATTATGATGTCCTGACCGTTTTGCTTAGTTGCTTCCCTCATTTCGCGCACAACAAGTGAAAGAGGCTCAAACTGAGGATCAAGCTTTGCACTTACTTTAAGGTTCATATTAAACTCCTCCTATAAAAGATATCTACATCATTCTATCAAAAATTAATCGTTATTTCAATAGTTTTTTACAAGAGAATTGATATAGAAAGAGATTTATTTACATAATACTTATAATAATTCTCTGATTATACTCGCCAACTTAAAGCTGTCCTGTTCGTATTCCTTAATAAGAATGTAGTAATTCAATAAAACTCCGAAGAAAAATCGGCATAGCATAAGCTACACCGTGAAAAATCAATATTAATTTTTACTGCAAAGGCCTCCTAGGGGTACCAACTTCCTTATGAAGGGTAACCCTTCCGCCAAAAGCATATTACGAAACTCATTCATACTGTTGATAAGTAGATTACACTCGAAATCCGTAAAATTGACTTTGATTTTCTTACAATAATAAGACCTCCTTGTAATTTAGTAGCTTTATTCTACCGCATGACAGTAGGTGAGTCGAATGTATGGAAAAGTAAGATAAAAAAACAACAAAAATATAATTATATGTCCCCCGAAGCCTTCTAAACCGCATCAAATAAGGAAAGAATACTATCCTTCAAAACCGCGTGCCGTGGGGTGCGGGTCTCCGGTGGAGACCTCTGCGAAGCAGAAGCGCCGACCGAGCCGGCAGGCGAGAACGAATCCTTCTGCCCCTGCCAAAATACATCGCAAAAGCGGTGTATTTTTTTGATTAAATTTAATTATGATGTCGGTTAAAAGTTTATTGTTCATTTGCGTAAAAAACTGACTACACTATCTTAAAGTGCAGTCAGTTTAAATATTGATAATTGTTGCTAGCGTTATCCGATTCCGATTTTAAAGCAGACAGGCAGATCATTCTTTAACTCGCCGCTGATGTTGATTTCAAGAAATTCTCCGTTTCTGTCGTAGTGAACAATTTCTTCACTTCCAAGAAGTTCAACACTCTCAATAAGATAATCGTGAGATGTGTGCTTTCTGAGTGTTTTGATTCTTGCAGTTTTTGAAGGACGCATCTGGAAAGCGTAAAGGTAGCCGTCCTTATATGTGAATCTGAAGTCTTCAGTTGTAAACTGCTTTTCGTCACCGTCTTTGAAGAATCCTTCTTCGGCGTTGACTTTGCCTTCGCCGAATTGCTTCCAATATGTCGTGCCGTATATACCTTCACCGTTAACTGATAGCCATTCACCCATCGTCAGTAATACCTCGGTTTCTTCATCGGTGATTGTGCCGTCGGATTTCGGACCGATGTTTATGAGCAGATTACCGTTTTTACTTATGATGTCAACAAGATCACATATGACTTGTCTTGCACTTTTGTACTCATTATCAAAGCGGTATCCCCAGGACTGCTTTCCGATTGCCGTATCTGTCTGCCAGTAAATGGGAGAGATGCCTGAAAGGGCTCCTCGCTCAACGTCAAAGGTAGCAACATTCGGCGGAAAGGCTTCGTGCTTATAGTTTATTGTTACTTCTTTACCCCATTCCTCAGCACGGTTGTAATAATAGGCTGCCAATTTCTTGAGGTAAGGCTTGAAGGAATGATTGTGAATCCACCAGTCGAAATAAAGAACGGACGGCTGATATCTGTCAACAAGCTCACAGGTACGCACAAGCCAGTCCTCGAGCCATTCCTTGCTTGCTCCTTTTGCATAGGTGTCAGCTGTTGTTATATGAATGATTTTTGGGTCAAATTCTTCACAGTAAACTGCAGGACCGTAAAAGTCACGGTACTCTTCATCGTTAACATCACTGTCACAGAGTCTGCCGGGATTCATAAAGAAGTAATGCTCAGCACGGTGCGTTGATGCACAAAATGTAAGCCCCTGTTTTTCACACTCTGCCTTAAGTTCACCTGTAAGATCACGGCACGGTCCCATTTTCTTTGCGTTCCAGCGGTTAAATTCAGTGTCATACATTGCAAATCCGTCATGATGCTCTGCAACAGGCATAACGTATTTTATGCCCGCTTTTTTAAAAAGGGATACCCACTTTTCAGCATCAAATTTTTCTGCCTTAAACATAGGTATAAAGTCTTTGTATCCGAAATTTTTCTGATCGCCCCAGGCTTTTCTGTGATGCTCAAATTCTCTTACTGTTTTATCGTACATCCCTCTTGAATACCATTCATTTCCAAAGGCGGGTACAGAATAAATACCCCAATGAATAAAAATGCCGAGCTTGTCACGCATATACCATTCGGGAACCTTATGCCTTGTAAGAGAAGCCCAATCAGCCTTGAAATTACCTTTTTCGTTTACTTTATCAATAAGCTTGAGATATTCGTTTACCGTCATACTAGACCCTCCGAAATGCATTATTTTTATCAACTGATGATATGACACAAATTTTTGCTTTATGTAAAATAATTATACTATACATCAGCGACAATTTCAACCGTATTTATATTTACAAAAGTATTTATATATGGTAATATCGTATAAAAAAGCGAAGGGGAACAGCTATGAAGACCTACGGAACGTATTTTCAGAATGATAAAGAAAAGCCGATAAAATACGGTGAAATAAATTTGATAAATCCGCCGAGACAGAGACTCCGCGGTGAGCCTCTGCATAAAGGAACAGAAGCTTATCCTGTTTTTCAGGGCTTTTGCGGAACTGACTTTGAGCTTATGAAAATGGGCAGAGAAAGCAAGCTTTCGGCAAAATTTCCTGAGGGAGAAAACAGACTTATCAACGGTCATGAGGGAGTTGTGTGGGTACCTTGCGAAAACAGATTTGCCATAGTTCTTATCCGTGGCGGTGACAGCTACGACCCTACACGCTACACAGAGGATGAAACATATTTTGAATACGGCTGCGATAAGGCTGACGGTCTTTTCTGCGATAAAAACTATTTCAATCCGGATATGCTTCTGCATCTCCCGAAGGAATACGAGGCTATGGAAAGGCTTCCCTTGTCGGTAGCCAAAAGGCTTTCCTTTGCAGACCCCTATGCCTGCGCAATTTTTCAGCTCGAAAGAATGGAGGACCTTGGCGAGGCTCAGAATTTCAGAGTTGAAATGGCAAAGCATAAATGCTCTGAAGCAGAGGC
Source organism: Acutalibacteraceae bacterium (assembly GCA_045544675.1). Classification (GTDB taxonomy): domain Bacteria; phylum Bacillota; class Clostridia; order Oscillospirales; family Acutalibacteraceae; genus UBA6857. The sequence goes on along the minus strand of JAZPZK010000021.1, from coordinate 9,013 downwards.
GAGAAAGCTTGCAAAAGAGGGGATATTCTCAAAGACAGTTGTTTTCGGTCTTGGTATGACAGGTCTTTTTATTGCAGATCAGATCAGGCGTCACCACCCGGATGCGCAGATTCTCTTTGTCGGAAGAAGTGACGAAAACTGCAAAAAGGTTACCTTCTCAAAGGAAATCGCAGCGGCGGATTATCTTTGCACTTCAGGTCTTTCCGAGGAAGAAACTGCAGAAAAAATTACAGAAATGCTTGGCGGCAGAGCGACAATGTTTGTCGGCACAAGCGGCAGCAATGTGGAGCACAGAATAGCCTTTCAGCATAAGGTGCTCGGCTGTAACGGCGTGTATAACAGCTTTTCCTTAGGTCCCGTTGTTTCCTATGATACAATGCCCTTCGGCTTTAAAAATCACCTTATATTTGCATCTATTAACTTCCGTCAGGAGCATATGGAAAAGGCGATAGAGGTGCTTGTTGATTCACGGTACGATGAGGTCGTGGAGCTTATCAGCAAGGATGAGTTTATCAGAGACCCGCTTTATGCTTATGAAAATAAAATATTCTGCAAGGGCGCACCCCTTAAAACAGGTATAATCTGGAACAAAAAATACATAGAAGAGGATAAATAAAATGAAGGCGATAGTAATACCGAATCCCAACGAAATTGAAATAAGAGAAGTACCGATGCCCGAGGTGAAGGAGGGGGAGGCACTTCTTAAAGTTAAATATGTAGGCATCTGCGGTGCCGATGTGGCATCCTTCACGGGCAATCAGCCCTTCACAACCTATCCGAGAATACCGGGACACGAGTTTTCCGCAGAGATTGTATCAATTCCCGAAAACGACAAGGGCCTTAAGGCAGGGGACATTGTTACCTGCAATCCCTATTTCAACTGCGGCACCTGCTACAGCTGTGAAAGAGGCTTTGTAAACTGCTGTACCGACAATCAGACGATGGGAGTTCAGCGTGACGGTGCCTTCTGCGAATACATTTCGATGCCAGTTGAGAGGATATATGACGGCAAAGGCCTGTCTGCCGAGGAGCTTGCGCTTATTGAGCCTTTTTCGATTTCACAGCACGCCGTATCCCGTGCGACCATAAAGGAAACGGATAACGTACTTATTATCGGTGCGGGACCGATAGGTCTTTTTGCCCTTCTTGCCGCAAAGCAGAAGTGCAGGAGAATTGTTGTTGCGGATATTCTGGATAACCGTCTTGCACTCGCCGGGGAGTACGGTGCAGACGGAGTTGTAAACACAAGAACACAGTCGCTTGAGGAGTTCACAAAGGAATTTACCGACGGAAACGGCTTTGATGTTTGCATTGAGGCATGCGGTGCACCCGAGACCTTTTTAGGCTGTATCGAAAACGCTGCCTTTGCCGCAAATATCATTCTTATCGGCAACGGAAAGAGAGAGACAAGCTTTGTCCACTCGGTTATTCTCAAAAAGGAGCTTAATATTCACGGAAGCCGTAACGCCCTGAAGGATGATTTCCTTAATAATATTGATACTGTCGCAAGTAAAAAGGCAGACGTTATTAAAATGGTAAGCGGAGTTTATGATATGGAAAACGCCCTTGATGCGTTCAGAGCTCTCGCAAACAACGACGGTACACTTGCAAAACTTCTTATAAAAATCGGTGATTAAAATGAAGGAAACAGTAATACAGTTTGGTGAAGGTAATTTCTTAAGAGGCTTTTTTGATTACTTTCTTGACGTGATGAATAAAAAGGGCTTATATGAGGGTAAGGCGGTTGTAGTGCAGCCGAGAGCAGGCGGAAAATGTGCCTTGCTTGATGCTCAGAACAGTAAGTACAATTTATACCTGAGAGGCATTGAAAAGGGTGAGGTTGTTGAAGAGCATCGCCTTGTTGAGTCAATTTCAAGGTGTGTTGACCCATATAAAAGCTTTGAGGATTATATGGCTCTTGCCGATAATCCCGATTTCCGCTTTATTGTTTCCAACACAACCGAGGCGGGAATAGCCTTTGACGGCAACTGTAATTTTGACGATAAGCCCTGCAGCTCCTTCCCTGGCAAGCTGACACAGCTTCTTTACAGACGCTATAAAAACGGTATGCGAGGCTTTGTTTTTCTTCCGACGGAGCTTATTGATAATAACGGTACGGAGCTTAAAAGATGTATTCTGAGCTATGCGGATTTATGGAAGCTTGAAGATGATTTCACAGAATGGCTAGAGGGAGAAAATACTTTCGCAAACACTCTTGTAGACCGTATTGTTACGGGGTACCCTGCCGATGAAACAGCAGAAAAGCATCCTGAGGACAGATTCCTTGATACGGCAGAGATATTCCACCTCTGGGTTATAGAGGGCGACTTTGAAAATGAGCTTCCGCTTAAAGGCGCAGGCTTCAACGTTGTCTGGACAGATGATGCAAAGCCCTATAAAAAAATCAAGGTACGTATTCTCAACGGTGCACACACATCTCTTGTTGCAGGCGCATTGCTTTCAGGTATTGAATCTGTCGGTGAAGCAATGAAGGACGAGGTTACCTCTGCCTTTCTCAGCAAGTGTATGAAAGAAGAGATTCTGCCGACAATCGGTGAAAACGAAGAAAGCACAGCCTTTGCAGAGAGTGTTTCCGACCGATTCAGAAACCCGTTTATTAAGCATAAATGGCGCTCAATAGCTTTGAACTCGGTAAGTAAGTTTTCTGTCCGTGTTCTTCCTACAATACTTGAATATAAAGAACAAAAGGGCAGATACCCGAAGGGACTTACCCTTTCTCTTGCAAATCTTATTTATTTTTATAAAAATGATAATCCCACGGACGGGGAAAATGTAATTGAAGTGATGAAAAAGGATAGTATAGAGGATATTCTTAAAAATACTGCACTGTGGCAGGCGGACCTTTCGGATATGACCGAAGCGGTTACGGAATGTTATAATAAAATCGAGAAGCTTGGTGCAAAGGAAGCAATGAGATGGATTATGTCATAATAAACGAAATGGATAATGTCTGTGTCAGCCTTGAAACAGGGCATAAGCTCGCCTTGTGTGATATAGAAAAGGGTGCAGATATTATCAAATACGGCTATCCTATAGGATATGCAACGGAAAACATCCGTGAGGGAGAGTCTGTTCATTCTCACAATATGAAAACGAAATTAGGGGATATTCTTTCTTATGAATACAAGCCTGATTTCAGGGAGCTTACACCCAAGGTTCCGTTTTTTATAAATGCCTATATCCGTGAAAACGGTGACATCGGCATCAGAAATGATATATGGATTATACCGACGGTCGGCTGTGTAAACAGTATAGCAAAGAAGCTTTCGGAAAAAACGGGAGCAATCTGTTTTTCACATCCCTACGGTTGCAGTCAGCTCGGCGGTGATATGAAGGTCACACAGCTTATTCTCCGCGGACTTATCAGGCATCCTAATGCAGGCGGAGTACTCGTGCTTGGTCTTGGCTGTGAAAACAACAATATCTCCGAAATGCAGAAGGTACTAGGTACATGGAATGATGAAAGGGTGAAGTTTCTCTCAGTTCAGGATTGCGAAGATGAAATTGCAAGAGGAGCTGAGCTCATTGAGCAGCTTAAGAAAACCGCCTCAGAGGATAAGCGCGAGGCAGTGCCTGTCTCAAGGCTGAAAATCGGTCTCAAATGCGGTGGCTCAGACGGATTTTCGGGTATCACAGCCAATGCGGTTGTAGGTAAGGTTACCGATGAAATCTGTGCTATGGGCGGCACTGCGGTACTCACTGAGGTGCCCGAAATGTTCGGTGCTGAAGCGGTGCTTTTTGAAAGATGCGTAAATAAAGAGGTGTTTGAGAAGGGCGTTGAGCTTATTAACGGCTTCAAGCAGTATTTCAGAAACCACGGCGAGCCCGTATCTGAAAACCCTTCCCCTGGAAATAAGGAGGGCGGCATCACCACCCTTGAAGAAAAATCCCTCGGTTGCGTGCAGAAAGGAGGCACTGCGCCGGTTGTTGATGTTCTCACCTACGGCGATACTGCGCTGAAAGCGGGTCTCAACCTTCTCGACGGCCCGGGCAATGATATTGTATCTGTTACGAATCTTTCGGCGGCAGGCTGTCATCTCGTACTTTTCACAACGGGCAGGGGGACACCTCTCGGCGGTGCGGTACCGACAATCAAAATCGCCTCAAACAACAGTATAGCGGCAAGGAAGCCTCATTGGATAGACTTTTCAGCCTTCGGAGAAGATAAGCAGCAGAAGGCTGAGGATTTACTGAAGCTTATAAAAAGGATTGCCGACGGAGAATTCACAAAAAATGAAATTCAGGGCAACCGTGAGATAGCAATATTTAAAGACGGAGTAACATTATGATTATTGATGCACACGCTCATTTATGGAAAAAACAAAAGGGGATCGTGAACGGTAAACCCGTTTATGATGTCGGGGGCGGCAGAAGTGATTTCGGCGGAGAGGTCCGTCAGATGATGCCACCCTATATGACCGACGGTGAAAACACTGCAGAGCGACTTATCGCCAATATGGACTATGCGGGAGTCAGCGGCGCAGTAATAACTCAGGAGTACATTGACGGAAATCAGGATGATTATCTTCTTGCCTGCAAAAGCGACAGAATAAAAATCTGTGCCCTGTATGAAGAAAAGGCACTCAGTGATATTTCGGGCTTTGACGGAATAAAAATATGCGCAGGCAGACTTAATGATAAGAATCTTCTTAATCACACTGAGCCTTTCAGAGCGGCAAGTGAAAAGGGAATGTTCATATCCATTGACCTTGCCGACGGTGATGAACAAACCGCAATGATGCAGAAAATTATTGAGATGTATCCCGATTTAAAAATTGCAATAGGTCACTTCGGAATGGTGACAAGAGAAAACTGGCTTGAACAGATTAAGCTTGCCGGAAATAAAAATGTATTCATTGAAAGCGGGGGAATAACCTGGCTTTTCAACAGAGAGTTTTATCCCTATCCCTCGGCGGTGAGAGCAATTAATGAGGCAGCTGAGCTTGTGGGCTTTGAAAAATTGATGTGGGGCAGCGACTATCCCCGTACAATGACTGCAATCACATATAAAATGAGCCTTGATTTCATAGAAAAAACCGCAGATATTTCAGAGGAAAACAAGAAGCTCTTCTTAGGCGAAAACGCAAGAAGCTTCTATAATTTCACGTCTGTCCCTACACCGCAAAAAGTCAGAAATATGGTAGAGGACTAAGCTTATGAAAGGAGAAAGATTATGGAAAAATATTTAATCAATCCGAATCAGAAAATCAGTAAAATCAATAAGGATATATACGGTCATTTCAGTGAGCATCTCGGCAGATGTATTTATGAGGGGCTTTATGTGGGCGAAGATTCACCTATACCCAATGTGAACGGCATGAGAACAGATGTTGTAGAGGCACTTAAAGAGATGGGCATTCCTGTGCTTCGCTGGCCGGGCGGCTGCTTTGCAGATGAATACCATTGGAAAGACGGTATCGGCCCCAAGGAAAACAGAAAAAAGATGATTAATACCCATTGGGGCGGTGTTGTTGAAGACAATTCATTCGGTACACATGAGTTTTTTGAGCTTTGCCGTCAGCTTGGCTGTGAGGCTTATGTAAACGGTAATCTTGGTTCAGGCACCGTTCAGGAAATGAGCGAGTGGGTTGAATATATGACCTTTGACGGTGTATCACCAATGGCTGAGCTTCGAAAGGCAAACGGTCAGGAAAAGCCTTGGAAGGTCAAGTATTTCGGTGTCGGTAACGAAAACTGGGGCTGCGGCGGCCATTTTATGCCTGAAGATTATGCTCAGGCTTATCTCCGTTACAACACATATGTAAGAAATTACGATAATAACAACAGGATTTACCGTATTGCCTGCGGTCCAAATGCGGAAGATTATCATTGGACTGATAAGGTGATGTGGAGAGCTCGTCACGGTATCGACGGTCTTTCGCTTCACTATTATACTGATATATGGGACAGTGAAACAAGAAACAAAAAATCGGCAACAGACTTTACCGAAAAGCAGTATTACGGAATTCTTGCTCAGGCTTACAAAATTGACGAAATTATTACCCGACATATTGAAATAATGAATAAATATGACCCTGAGCACAGAGTGGATCTTATTGTTGATGAATGGGGAACTTGGTTTGAGGTCGAAGAAGGGACAAATCCCGGCTTCCTTTATCAGCAGAATACTATGAGAGATGCTGTTGTTGCAGGTCTTACTCTCAATATTTTCAATAAGCACTCTGACAGAATCAGAATGGCAAATATCGCTCAGACTGTTAATGTTCTTCAGGCTGTAGCTCTTACTGACGGTGAAAAAATGGTGCTCACTCCTACGTATCATGTGTTCAGGATGTTCAAGGAGCATCAGGAAAACACTTTGCTCGGATCGTTTATTACAACAGATGTCGGCACGGTTGATTTCAAAAAGCATCCCGGCGAAGAAGGCAAGCTCAAGCTACCTCAGCTTATTGAGTCTGCATCTGTTGATGAAAACGGCGTTATTTATTCAACAGTTGTCAACACCTCGGCAAGAAAGAGTGCAAAAATCAAGTGTCAGATAGCCGATCGGAAGGTAAAGTTTATACGTGCAGAAATTCTTACGGGTGACATTCATGATAAGAATGATTTTTATAACACCGACAATGTAAAAATTGTTGAGTTCACCGATTTCAGGAAAATTTCTGACGGATTTTATGCAACACTTCCGCCTTGTTCAATCGTGAAATTCGTAATTGAATAATATGGATGACTGCAAAAGATGTCTGCTACGCGAGGCGGCAGAAGAGGACACCTTCAGAAGTATTAGTGATACAATAAATAAGCTATCTGACAGAGAAAAGGCGGATGATATGCTGTATCTTAAACGTCTTGAGGAATGTAAAGCCTGCGATAATCTGATTTCGGGAGTATGTATGAAATGCGGCTGTTATGTAGAACTTCGTGCTGCATTCAAAAGACAGAATTGCCCAAATGCAAAAGACAGACGGTGGTAATGATATGCTAAGAAGCATTATGTAAGATTGATAAATCATTACGTTCAGAAATTATGAAAATAACAGGCTGTTGCATTATTTGCAACAGCCTGTTATTTTAAATGTCATATTTTATTTCTAAAGGAGTAACAGCAATTACGGCGTAAGTTACACTGTCAGCACCTGCTTCGAGTAAAACCTTTCTGCAAGCATTCAATGTGCTTCCTGTTGTTCTTATATCATCGCATAGAAGTATATTCATATTCCTTACAGATACATCATCCTTCAACGCAAAAACACCCTTAACGTTTTCAGCTCTTTGTCGGGCATTTAGTGTGCTTTGCTTTGTGTTATTCTTTGATTTGACAAGCAAATTCATTTCAGGTACAAATATCCGTTTTGAAATATTTCTGGCTAATAGCTCACTTTGATTAAAGCCTCTTTTTCGTTTTGATGAATTACTCATTGGAACAAAGGTTATTGCATCAAAATCATCAATATCAAATCGGGTGATAATATCAGCTGCCATTTCATCTGCAAAAAATTTGGCATAGTTACGTTCTTTCTTGAATTTCATACGGTGAATACACATACGTATTATTCCTGCATAAGTAAAAGCAGCTGAAATCTGTGCTTCACATATACATTCTTCTTTTTTACAAACAGGACAGATTCCCTCGGTAAATCTGTAATTTTCACATTCGCAATCAAGACAGAAGAAGTCGTTGAAGGGAATCAGCTTATTGCATTTGGGACAAACCTGAGGAAAGAAGATTTTTAAAAGTCTTTTTCTTAGCTGCAAATTAATCATACCTTTGTTTGTTTATGCTAATAAAAAATCGCCATCATATAGAGATGAATGGCGATTTTTCTGGCGGAGAGTTAGGGATTCGAACCCTAGGTGAGTTTCCCCACACAGCATTTCGAGTGCTGCACCTTCGACCACTCGGACAACTCTCCGTAAACTTCAGCTTTGCTATTCTAACAGAAAACAGCGACTTTGTCAATAGAATTAAATGTTGATATTTCGTGTGTATAGTGTTATAATCATAAAAAAGTTAAGGAGCAGTTTTATGGCATATTTATTTGTACACTTTAAAGAAAAAATTACGCCCGACGGTGAGCAGGTGTATTTTTCAGTCAGTAAGGATGGGTTTGATTGGGAACAACTTAATTCAGGAGAACCGATACTGACCAGCAAGCTTGGCACAGGCGGTTGCCGTGATATAGAAATTGTCCGTCTGAAAAACGGAGGCTTTGTTATTCTCACTACAGATGAGTGTATTGCTAACCGTTATGACGAAAACCTTAATATAGATTGGAAAATTGTGAATCGCACAGGAAGCCACGGCTTCTGTATGTGGAAATCAGAGGATCTTATCAATTTTTCTGAGCAGGAGATAATAAATATCGGCAGAGACGATTTCGGCTGTATGTGGGCTCCTGAGGTTATTTATGACGAAACTGAAGATGAATACGTTATTCACTGGGGATCAACTGTTTCTCAGGACGACTTCAGCCATATGTCAATATATTATTCCACCACTAAGGACTTTAACAGCTTTACAAAGCCGAGACTTTTTTTCACTAAGGAAAATGAAATTCTTGATGCACATATAAGAAAAATTGGCGGCAAATATTATATGTTTTACAAGAACGCTCAAAACCCCGGTATGAATATGCTTTCAGTCTCCGAACACTTATACGGACCTTACATACCTGATAAAAACTTTGAAAGAATTATGTCAGAATTGGAAAAGCCCGGATGCTATGAAGCGGCAACTACATGTATTCTGCCTGACGGAAGCTGGTGTCTGATGATTGACTTTTTCGGATGTGAAAAGCCCAAAATGGGTTATGTTCCGTTTATCAGCGAGAAGGCCGGTGACACTAATTTTAAAATGTGTAAGGAGCAATTTACATTTCCCTACGGATTTAAGCATGGCGGAATTCTCGAGATCAGTGATAGTGAATATATCGCTCTGAAAAATCATTACGTTAATAAATAAAAAAGACGGCTAAGGGCGGCACTTCATAAGGAAGTTAAGCCTTAAAATTCGCTATTTTTGAGCATAACT
>JAZPZK010000020.1:0-6596 GCA_045544675.1 Acutalibacteraceae bacterium | reverse complement strand
CACATCTGCGAAGCAGAAATATCACTAAAAAGCACCCCGAAGGCAGCTTTTTCAATTCTCAATTCACAATTCGCATTGTGCAACCATGGATGACAATCTGCTGACAGGAAGGATTTATCCCGCTGTGTGGATAATTATAAGGCAACAAAAGGTAATTCATTACGCTCCCGTGGGAGATGTCAGCGGTAGTTGACAGAGGGCATTATAATGCGGCGCAGCCCCATAACATTTTCCGAAGGAAAATATATCACTGCGAAGCAATATCACTCGCCGTAAGGCGAATATCACATCTGCGAAGCAGATATATCACTAAAAAGCACCCCGAAGGGTGCTTTTTCTTACTTTGTGGGGATTCTGATAACCGTAGCCGAATACTGAGGAACTGTGAAATTAAACTGTGAAGAAATACCCTCAACGGTGAATTCCTTCATTGTGCAGTCCTCTGTTGCACCGAGAATGTTGTCATTGTCGAGGCTGTCTCCTGCAACCTGATAAACGGTAGCGGTTGTGCCGTCGATTTCAGCGTTTGCTATATCAATTGCAAAGGTTCTGTCAGAGCCGGTAACATTAACAAGCTTTATGATGATGTCACCGCTTTCGTCGGTGGAAACAACCTGATAGCTTTCTGCCTCAGTACCGTTGTCTGCATCATAGCTGAACTGGAGAGCTCCGTCAATGTAGCCCTTGATGTTGTTGCCGCTTACTGTGAGCTTGATTTCATAGGTCTTACCCTCTTCAACAGTAAAGCTGCTTGATGTACCGGGAATTGCATCGGTCTTGATGCCGTCCTCCATTCTCTGAAGAGCGGATTTTGTGTTACCCCAACCGCCGATATTCCAGAAGAACATATTCTGCTCATCTTCAATAAGGAAGGGGATATAGAAGCCCTCTGCGCCCTCAAGCTTGGTTGCTTCGAAGGTGTAGGTGTAATCTGACCAGTCTGCGTTGCCGTATATAGCGGAAGCACCGAGATTATTGTAGGGAATTTCTGATGCCTGCTGAATGAGCTTACCGTTCTTTTCCTTCCAGTCGCCGTCGCTGATTTCATGCCAGCTCCACCAGAACTCGGGAACGGTGAAGGTTTCTTTTGCAAGAGTTTTGCCGGTCTTGTTATCTGTAACCTTAAGGTTATCAAATTCAGCCTTGGTGTACCATGTGCCGAGACCTACCATGCCCTTGAGAGCGGTATCGGGTACTTCTGCACCTTCAAGGGTGGAAGCGAGGAGCGTTGTACCTGCGTTGGTTGAGAAGAGCTTCTGTACATAGTAGTTTATTGATGCGGTTGAAAGGTGATTGTTGAACCAGATAAGGTCGGGAGCCCAATGGGTAGCTGTAAGGTTACCGAAAAGGGGAGCATAAGCTGCCATTTCAACAATGTCACCGTTTCTTTCAAGACCTGTCATATATGCGGCTTCTGCAAGAGCTGATCTGAGTGTATTTGACCATGATGCATATTCACCGAGGAATACCTTGATTGCACCGCCGTAAAGACTGTCAGTCATATTTTCGGTGGTTCTTGAGTAGTTTTCTTCATCGTAATAGTCGGTGTGCTGTAAGAACCATAAGGGTGTATTGTAATAGTGGTGGTCGGTAGCACCGGCAAAATCCGATGCATCTGAGGAATTCATTTTATCGAGCTCGTTCTTTGCATATTCATAGGACGGCATATAGAGCTCACTGCCGCTGTCACCGTCATCGGTGCCTGAGGAATAGATAAGCTCAAGACCTTCATAAAGCTCGGGGTTTTCGGCTTTGGCTTTGTTGAATACCTTCAGGAATTCCGAATATCTTTCGTAGTAGACATCGCCCCAGTTTTCGTTACCGATGCAGATATATTTAAGCTCAAAGGGCTCGGGATGTCCGAGAGAAGCTCTTACCTTACCCCATGTGGTATTTACGTCGCCGCGGCAGAATTCCACAAGATCAAGCATATCGTTAAGATATTCCGTAAATTCTGCAGTATAGGTTCCGTCTTCGTTAAACATTGCAACAGGCCCGCGGCCTCTTGCCTGGCAGTAAAGACCGCAGTTGAGAACGGGAACACCCACAGCGCCGATGTCCTCAGCAAGCTGGAAATATTCATAGAAGCCCAGTCCGTAGCTCATATAGCAGGGCAGGGGGTCTTCGGTAATGCTGATATTTGTCCACAGGTTTGTGCCGTAGGGACGTGCGGCAATATCACCGTACTTACCGTTGAATTCAAGAGGAAGTCCGTCGGGGCCTGTGCCGATTGAATCCTTCCAGTTGTATGCGGTTTCGGCATCGTAGCCTTCAATTACACATCCGCCGGGGAAACGAAGGAAGGCAGGCTCAAGAGCTGCAAGCTTTTCTGCAAGGTCAATTCTCAGGCCGTGATTTTTATATGTGGGAGGCATAAGTGAAATCATATCAAGAGCAACTGTGCCGTTATCAATAAGCACCTGAAGGAAAACCTCACTTGTTGCTGTGAGAGATGATGTGATTTCTGCTTCGTATTTTGCCCACTCCGACGTGATGCCGCTTATCTGAGCCTCGCCTGCAATTTCGTTGCCTGCAACAAGGCGTACTGTGATAACACCGTTATAGCCCTCAGGAGCCTTTGCATAAAGAGAAAGATCGTAAGCCGTATCCTTTTCTATAGCCATACCCTCAAGGAAGCCCTTGTTGGCAACACCGCTTTTTTCATTTGTTGTGTTGTTGATTACAAGGTAGTTTGTGTTGTTGAGGTTGAGGCCGCCTTCTTTATCGCCGACTGTTACATCGTAAGCTGCTGAGCCTACTGCACTCCAGCCGTGAAGCTCATCGCCTGCGGCAAGCTCGCCGTATTCGAAGGAGCGGTTGATAACCTTTTCTGCATAAAGACCGCCGTCTGCAGCAAAGTTGATATCCTCAAAGAAAATACCGTAAAGAAGCTCGCTGATTTCGTGAACCTCGTTACCCTTATCAACAGCAAGCTGATAATCGGAATTTGCACTGTCATAAACAGAAACCGTGTTTTCCTCGGGTCTTGTTATGTTATCCGTGTCTGTGCCGTTACCGCCTACACAAATGCCCAGAGAAAGAAGGAAGGACATAATTGTGGCAATAACCTTTTTGTACTGTAAAGTAATTTTATACTTCATAATACAGACCTCCTGAAAAATTTATCTTCTTCATAATACAGTAATTATTTCATTTTGTCAATAAAAGGGTATGGGTTTCATAGTATATTAAGCGGTCTGTATTTACCGTAAAGTTGCACAAAGGGACGGGTAGAAATTCACAAAGTTTTAGCGCGCTAAAGTTTAAGGTTGACATAATTCTTTTATAATAGTATAATATTAAGCAATTATTTTTTTAAATAACACTATGAGGTGATATATAATGAAAAGAGTTTATAATTTCTCAGCAGGACCTTCAATGCTTCCCCTTTCAGTTCTTGAAAAGGCACAGAAGGATCTCGTATGCTACGGCGACAGCGGTATGTCAGTTATGGAGATGAGCCACCGTTCAGCAGATTACGACGTAATCATCAAGGAGGCTGAAGCGCTTCTTCGTGAGATTATGGAAATCCCCGATAACTATAAGGTGCTTTTCCTTCAGGGCGGTGCTTCAACACAGTTTGCAGCAGTACCCCTCAACCTTATGAACAAAAACGGTAAGGCTGACTATATTCTTTCAGGTCAGTTCTCCACAAAGGCATATAAGGAGGCTCAGAAGTACGGCGATGTTGTTGCTGCCGCATCCTCAAAGGATATCAACTTCTCAGCTATTCCCGCAACAACAAAGGAAAGCTTCCGCGCTGATGCAGACTATGTTCACGTTTGCTACAATAACACAATCTACGGCACAAAGTTCCCCGCAGTTCCCGACACAGGTGACGTACCTCTCGTAGCAGATATGTCCTCCTGCATTATTTCCGAGCCCGTTGACGTAAGCAAGTTCGGTATGATTTATGCAGGCGCACAGAAGAATATGGCTCCCGCAGGTCTCACAATCGTAATCGTACGTGAGGACCTTATCGGTAACGCAAGAGACATCACTCCCGCAATGCTTGACTACAAGCTTATGGCAGAGGGCGAATCAATGTATAACACACCTCCCTGCTGGTGCATTTATGTTGCAAAGCTTGTTTACGAGTGGATAAAGGAGCTTGGCGGTCTTACAGAAATGAAAAAGCTCAACGAAAAGAAGGCAGCTGTGCTTTACGATTATCTTGACAGTCAGGATTACTATATCGCACCCGTTGAAAAGGGCAGCCGTTCAATGATGAATGTTACCTTCGTAACAGGTGATGCAGACCTCGATAAGAAGTTTGCCAAGGAAGCTTCCGAAGCAGGCCTCAAGAATCTCAAGGGTCACAGAAGCGTAGGCGGTATGAGAGCTTCAATTTACAATGCTATGCCCTATGAGGGTGTTGTGGCACTTGTTGAGTTTATGAAGAAGTTTGCCGCAGAAAACCCCAAGGCATAAGTGCAGATCCGAAGGAGAGAAAGTTATGAAAATTATTAAAACAATGAATAAAATTGCCGATGTCGGACTCAACGAGCTCGATAAAAGCAAGTATACAATTTCCGATGCAACAGATAACCCGGATGCCATTATGGTACGCTCTGCAAACCTTCACGATATGGATTTCGGCTATAAGCTTACCGCTATCGTGCGCTGCGGTGCAGGTGTAAACAACATCCCCGTTGACAAGTGTGCAGAAAAGGGTATTATCGTGTTCAATACCCCCGGTGCAAATGCAAACGGCGTTAAGGAGCTTACCGTTGCCGCACTTCTTCTTGCTTCAAGAGATATTTACGGCGGTATCAAGTGGGCAAAGGGTCTTACAGGCGAGGACGTTGCAAAGCAGGTTGAAAAGGGCAAGAGTGCCTTCGGCGGCTGTGAGCTTCTCGGCAAAACTCTCGGTGTTATCGGTCTTGGTGCTATCGGCGGTATGGTTGCAAACACCGCAAAGAGCCTCGGCATGAAGGTGCTCGGTCACGACCCCTTCATCACAATCAGCGCTGCATGGCATCTTTCACGCTCCATTGCTCAGGCTTCATCCTATGATGAAATCTATGAGAAGGCAGATTATATCACCCTTCACGTTCCCGCAACAAAGGATACCAAGGGTATGATCAATAAGGAAACCATCTCAAAGATGAAGGACGGCGTAAAGATTATCAACCTTTCACGTGCAGACCTTGTAAATACGGCAGATATTATTGAAGCTCTTGAAAGCGGTAAGGTAAGCGCATATGTAACCGACTTCCCCACAGAGGAAACAGTCAAGTGCGATAAAATCGTTACAATTCCCCACCTTGGTGCTTCAACTCTCGAATCTGAGGATAACTGTGCGGTTATGGCTGCTCATCAGCTTGACGATTTCCTTCAGAACGGTAATATCACAAACAGCGTGAACTATCCCGCAATTTCTCTTCCCAGAAGCGGCGGCTACAGAATTCTTGTTCTTCATAAGAATGTGCCCAACACTATCAGCCAGATTACCTCAAAGATTTCAGGCGAGGGCATCAACATTGACCATATGGCAAACAGCTCCAAGGGTGATTATGCATGTACTCTTATCGAAACACCCGAAAAGGCTGACGGCGCACTTATAGAAAAAATCTCCGAAATCGAAAATATCATCCGTATTATTGAAATCGGCTGATAATTTTGTGAAAGGCAGAGCTTATGTTCATTTTTCCCGTTAAATCGACTGTTGAAGAAAGAAAAAGCATAAGAACCTATCTCAGCGATCCGATAACCGAAGAGGACAGAGAGAAAATATCAGCATATATTGATTATCTCTCTTCGGCTCCTTCACCCTTTGAATGTAAAATCCGCATAAGGATATTTGATGTGAACAAGGAGATAAATTCAAAGGATCTCGGCACCTACGGTGTTATCAAAAACGCAAGGACCTATCTCGGCGTTGCGGCTGAAAAATCTCCGATAGCAATGCAGGCGGTAGGCTACAGCTTTGAAAAGCTTGTGCTTTACGCTCAGAGCATTGGTCTTGGCACCTGCTGGCTTGGCGGCACCTTCAACAGGGGTGAGTTTGCAAAAGCTATGCAGATTGAGGAAAATGAGTTTTTCCCTATTGCTTCACCTATAGGTTATCCTGCGCCTAAAAACCATACAATCAACAAGGTTATGCGTATGGCCATAAAGGCGGATAAACGTAAGGAATGGGATAAGCTTTTCTTCGACGGTGATTTCAGTAAGCCTCTTACGAAGGAAGAGGCAGGCAAATGGGCATATCCTCTTGAAATGGTAAGACTTGCTCCCTCGGCGGCAAACAAGCAGCCCTGGAGAATAGTCCGTCAGGGCAATATGTGGCATTTCTTCGAAAAGAAGGAGATGTCCTCAGAAAACGATATTCAGCGCCTTGATGTTGGCATTGCACTTTGTCACTTCGAGCTTGCCGCAAAGGAAAAGGGCATGAAGGGTGAAGTTAAGGTGCTTGACGGTGTTGACATAGCCCGTGAGGATAATATGCTCTATATTTTCTCATTTATAGCAGAATAACAGTAAAGGGGCTGTAAAAAAAGTGCAGACCGCATAAAACAAGATAAATAAAGGGTTTCTTCGGTTATGAGCTGACCGAAAGAACCAAGTCGGATCGTAGCCATGTCGTTCTGTGAGCC
>JAZPZK010000019.1:0-76723 GCA_045544675.1 Acutalibacteraceae bacterium | reverse complement strand
CCCGTAGGGTGACGGAGGGGTTCTGCCGTCCTCTTCAGGGGAAGGTGGCGGCAAAGCCGCCGGAAGGGGAATTCCCTCATTCTGCATTTAAAAAGGGCTCAACGAGCCCTTTTTATTTATTTCTGTTCGGATGCAGCCTTAACAATAACTGAGAAGTCCTCAGCCTTGAGTGATGCGCCGCCGATAAGACCGCCGTCAACGTTTACCTTAGCAACGAGACCTGCAGCGTTCTTAGCGTTCATTGAGCCGCCATACTGGATTGTGATAGCTTCTGCAGCTTCAGCACCGTATGCCTCTTTGACAGCTGCACGGCAGTAGCCGTTACCCTCGTCAGCCTGATCGTCGGTAGCAGTTACGCCTGTACCGATAGCCCAAACGGGTTCGTAAGCGATTACAACGTCCTTGAGCTGGTCAGCAGTAACGTTTGTAAGAGCCATCTTTGTCTGGAACTTGAGAAGAGTCTCTGTGTAGCCGAGCTCTCTCTGCTCAAGAGTTTCACCAACGCAAACGATGGGCTTGAGACCTGCATTGAGAGCAGCGAGAGTGCGAAGGTTAACAGTCTGGTCTGTTTCACCGAAGTATGTTCTTCTTTCGCTGTGACCGATAACAACATATTCAACGCCGAGCTCCTTGAGCATATCAGCTGAGATTTCACCTGTGTATGCGCCTGAAGGTTTGAAGTGTACGTTTTCGGCACCGATTCTGATGTTTGAGCCCTTAGCTGCTTCAATAGCTGCGGGGATGTCTACGAAGGGTACGCAGAGAACAACTTCACAGTCAGCACCTGCAACGAGGGGCTTCATTTCATTGATGAGAGCTGTTGCCTGAGAGGGGGTCATATTCATTTTCCAGTTACCAGCGATAACTGCTTTACGTGTAGCTTTGTTCATTTTAATTACTCCTTAATTATAATTGCACCGAAGGTGCCACAAAATCTTGGCTCGCCCTGAAAGGGGGCCGATTCCCCCACTGTGTGGGGGAAATGTCACAAAGTGACAAAGGGGGACGGGCGTGTTACGCTGTCACGAAGTGACTGAGGGGTCGAATTGCACCGAAGGTGCCACAATTCTATTTTTCGCCTGAAAGAAGAGGTTCAGTTTGCGGTGAGTCAAAGCGGCGAAGCCGCCCTGACTACTTACTACTTACTACTGGCTACTCTTATTTGTCGTTGAGTGCAACAACGCCGGGAAGGTCCTTACCCTCGAGGAATTCGAGTGAAGCACCGCCGCCTGTTGAGATGTGGCTCATCTTGTCAGCGAAGCCGAGCTTCTGAACAGCTGCAGCTGAGTCACCGCCGCCAACGATGGAGATTGAACCGCTTTCAGCAATAGCAGTAGCAACTGCGATAGTACCTGAAGCGAAGTTCTTCCATTCGGAAACGCCCATGGGACCGTTCCAGATAACAGTACCTGCACCCTTGATAGCGTCAGCGAAGAGAGCTTCTGTCTTGGGGCCGATGTCGAGACCCATCCAGCCGTCGGGAATATCGTCTGAATCAACAATCTTGTGCTCGGTGTTTTCGTTATATTCAAGACCAACTCTGTTGTCAATGGGGATAAGGAACTTAACGCCCTTAGCCTTAGCTGTTTCCATCATTTCCTTAGCGAGCTCAATCTTGTCTTCTTCACAGATTGAAGTACCAACGCTGTGGCCCTGAGCTGCGAAGAAGGTGTAAGCCATACCGCCGCCTACGATGAGGGTATCAACCTTTTCCATAAGGTTTGTGATAACGCCGATCTTATCGGAAACCTTTGCACCGCCGAGGATAGCAACGAGAGGTCTCTTGGGATTCTCAAGAGCGCCGCCGATGTATTCGAGCTCCTTACGGATGAGGTAGCCGCCTACTGCGGGAAGGTAATCAGCAACACCTGTTGTTGAGCTGTGTGCTCTGTGAGCTGAACCGAAAGCATCGTTTACATAGATTTCTGCAAGTGAAGCAAGAGCCTTTGAGAAATCGGGATCGTTCTTTGTTTCTTCCTTGTGGAAACGAACGTTTTCAAGAAGAAGAACCTCGCCTTCCTTAAGGTCAGCTGCGAGAGCCTGAGCGCTTTCGCCAACAACGTCCTTAGCCATCTTAACCTCGATGCCGAGAAGCTCGCCGAGTCTTACAGCAACGGGAGCGAGTGAAAATTCGGGCTTGAATTCACCCTTGGGTCTGCCGAGGTGTGAGCAAGCGATAACCTTTGCACCGTTATCGAGGAGATACTTGATTGTGGGAAGAGAAGCAACGATTCTCTTGTCGCTTGTGATAACGCCGTTTTCCATCTTAACGTTAAAATCGCAGCGGATGAGGACCTTTTTGCCTCTTACGTCGATGTCTTCAACTGACTTTTTGTTTAATACGTTCATTGTGGTTCGTCCTTTCGTAATTTATATATACTATAAAAAATTGCCATTGACTATTTTATAATATTATGCCCTTTTTTTCAAGTGTTTTGATATAAAAATTACTGATAGCGGTATGTTAAATTTAAAATGCGCAATTCACAGAACCTCTCCGACGGATGTTACACATCCACCACCTTTTTCTCCGAAAACGGGCACACCCTCGTCACTTCGTGACACTCCCTCTAACAGAGGGAATTACCTTTCAGGAGAGGCAAGTCTAAGGTTTGCACCTTCGGTGCTATTGTAACGCAATCGCGCCCGACAGTGCAGAAGCGGCAAAGTCCATCCCGCCCCGCAAGGCTTTTATTATATGGTGCGTGGGGAACACATTTTTGTTTATGCTTACGACGGCGCGTGACTACTGACTACTGGCTACTGACTACTTTTTCGGTACGCGTTCCGCGTGGGTGCTGACGGCAAAGCTTCATCCCGCCAACCCTCTCCGTCAATGCTTTGCATTGCCACCTCTCCCAAGGGGAGAGGCAAGGGTATTGAGCCTTAAAATAAAAATGATGTTTCTTGGCTCTCCCTCCGGGAGAGCTGTCAAATCGGCTGTGCAGATTTGACTGAGAGGGGGCGTGCCGTGTCCGCACCTCACCGCTTAATACCCCTTATAGTAAATGCCCATCTCCTTGCCTGTCCTGAAAGGTAATTCCCTCTGTTAGAGGGAGTGTCACGAAGTGACGAGGGTGTGCCGGTTTTCGGAGAAAAAGGGGGACCGCGTCAGCGGTGGAAGGATTCAACAACCTTACCGCAAAATCTCTCTCACCCCAAACCCGTAGGGGCGGCCATCGGCCGTCCTTTTGAGCGTTATGTTTATTGACATGGCTTTTTTTTGTGGTATAATGAAACCTCAAGATGACGGATTTTCTTCGGTTTAATAACAAATGTAAAAATTTAGTTATCAAGCTTACTGTAACTAATGTGATAGGAGGTATATCTGATGTATGATTTTAGCGGTATTGTTTATCGCACTTTATCTGATGGAGGGCTTATACTGATTATAAATGTATTCTTGATTATTATTACTAAGATTACGGATAAAAAGAAAAAGCAAAAGGATAAGAAAACAATACTGTGTGCATTAGCTGGAATAGTCATATCTTTTGTAATTATGTTGTATAATGGTTGGTGGCTATTAAATCCTTCTGTAGAATTTTTCGACGGAGAATTTAGGAGTTATAACCATGCAAGGATAGGTATGTTTGTTAATGAATATGTTTTTATTGATGAAAACAACCCTGATCCTGTATTTACATTGGATGCTTTTTCGAAAAGAAAAATTTTTAATGAAGATTTTTACGAGGGAGTTACATATCGGATTTATTACGAAAGTCACAGAAAAATAATTGTGAGGGTTGAAAAAATAGGATAACTACACACTACTGTATAACCTTAATTTTTAACTGAAAACACAAACAAAGCCTCGGCTCCGGTTAATCCGTCAGCCGAGGCTCTTTTAATATACTCTGCGGTCACAGCCTTTCTCCTTCATCAGCCTTCCCCGCAATTCCGAATTCCGCATTCCGCATTCCGCATTCCGAATTCATCAGAATCCTTTGAGCAAATCCGCAAAGGGATTATTCTTGTCTTCCTTCTTCTGCTGACTTTCCTGCTTTCTCATATAGCTGAGCACGTCAGCCTTGCCTGCACCTGCCTGCTCCTTTCTCTTCTGGAAGTCGGTGAGCTTTTCACGGTAGCCGCATACACAGACAAACATCTTCTTTTCTCCCTCACCGCGAAGCTCCATCTTTTTGTGACAGTCGGGGCAGCGGGCGTTTGTCACCTGAGTCAGGCCCTTGCGGTAGCCGCATTCTCTGTCCTGACAGATAAGCATTTTACCCTTTTTGCCGTTGACCTCGAGCATATATTTTCCGCATACGGGGCAGGCGGTACGGGTGAGATTGTCGTGAGCATACTTGGCATCAGACATAATAACCATAGATACAAGCGAGGTCGAATAGTCCCTCATATCCTTGATGAACTTCTTCTTGTCTGCAGTACCCTTTGAGATGTTCTGAAGCTGCTGCTCCCACTTGGCGGTAAGCTCCGCACTCTTGAGGTCAGCGGGTACAATGCTTATGAGCTGCTTGCCCTTTGCAGTGGGGTGAATTTCCTTGCCCACACGCTCAATGGAGAAGTTGTCGAAAAGCTTTTCGATGATGTCAGCTCTTGTTGCGGGAGTACCGAGACCGCTTGTCTGACTTATGACAGCCTTGAGATTTTTATCCTCAATCTGCTTTGAGGGATTCTCCATAGCCGAAAGCAGAGTAGCCTCGGTGTATCTTGCGGGCGGTCTTGTCTTGCCCTCGGTGATTTTTGTGCTCATAACGGGCAGCTTCATACCCTCTTTAAGGGGCGGCAGAGACTGTGAGCGGTTTTCCGCCTCGTCATCATCCTCGTCCTCGTCAGCGTTGCCGTAAAATTCCTTCCAGCCCGGTGCTTTGGGAGTCTTTCCTTTGGCAAAAAAGCTGTTGCCCTCAATGTCAAGCTCAACCTTTACCTCATCGTATTCGTAGGGTGCGGAGAGTACTGCAAAGAAGCGGCGTACAACAAGGTCATAAATGTTTCTCTCGTCAAAGCTGAGCTTCTGAAGATTAGGCGACTGCTCGGTAGGGATGATAGCGTGGTGGTCACTGACCTTGGCGTTATTTACGATGTATTTTGTTTCTATTTTACCTCTTGCAAGACCCATAGCCCACTTTGCATAGGGGCCTACTGCGGCGGCACGGAGCCTCTCGGGAATGGTTGCAACAACATCGTCGGTTATGTAACGTGAATCGGTACGGGGGTAGGTGAGTACCTTGTGATATTCGTAAAGGCTCTGCATAAGTGAAAGGGTCTGCTTTGCGCTGTAGCCGTATTTCTTATTGGCGTCTCTCTGCAGCTCCGTAAGGTCGTAAGCGGCAGGGGGAGCCTGCTTTTTACTGCTCTTTTCAAGCTTTGCAACAGTACCCGTTTTGTTTCTGATTGCGTTTTCGATTTTCTCCGTGAATTCACGTGAGGAAAAGCGTGTATTGTTCTTACCGTCACGGTATGTAGCCTTAAAGCCGTTGAAATAAGCCTGAAGAGTATAATATGTCTTCGGCTTGAAGTTAAGAATTTCCTCCTCACGTGCAACTATGAGTGCGAGGGTAGGGGTCTGCACTCTGCCTGCCGAAAGGGAAGCGTTATACTTGCAGGTGAGAGCTCTTGTGGTGTTGAGACCTACAAGCCAGTCAGCCTCGGCTCTTGCCTGAGCTGAGTGATAGAGGTTATCGTAATCCTTTGCGGGCTTAAGATTTCTGAAGCCGTCCTTTATAGCCTTGTCGGTCTGAGATGAAATCCACAGACGGTAGGCGGGCTTTTTACAGCCTGCCTTTGTCATAATCCATCGTGCAACAAGCTCACCCTCACGTCCCGCGTCGGTAGCGATAACGAGAGAGTCAACATCGGGACGCTTCATAAGAGCAGAAACGGCTCTGTATTGCTTTGAGGTCTGCTTTATAACGACTAATTTCATTTTATCGGGGAGCATGGGCAGGTCGTCCATCTCCCACTTTTTATATCTTTCATCGTAGGCGTCGGGGTCAGCGAGGGTTACAAGGTGACCGAGTGCCCAGGTGATGATATATTTATCACCGACAATGCAGCCGTCACCCTTGCCCTTGCAGCCGAGTACCCTTGCGATATCTCTTGCAACGGAGGGTTTTTCTGCAAGTACTAATTGTTTTCCCATATTATTTTACCTCATTTTATAACGGAAAGGCATACCTTATCCGCATCAAATTTTTCTTTTATTACCTTTTCAACCTCGTCCTTTGTGACGGATTTATACAGCTCAACGGTGTCAAAAAGACCGTAGCCGTTAAAATAACTGTCAATGAGATTGTTTGCAAGAGAATCTGTATCGTTAAAGAAAAATACGTCCTTGCCGTACATTCTCTTGAGTGAAACTTCAAAATCCTCATCGGATATACCGTCTGCCTGAATTCTATTTATCTCTGCGATTATTTCGTCACGTACCTTTTCGGGGTTGTTGCTTTCACCGCTTATGAGAAGGCAGGCGAAGCCTCTGCCGGTGAAATATTCCTTACCGAAGGAGCTGTTTATAAGTCCTTTTTCGAGAAGTGAGGAGTAAAGGGGAGAAACCTTACCTGCAAGGATATCGAGAGCGAGATTTGTAAGAAGGTTATCTCTTGCAGTATCCTCTGCTTCTGCCTTTACCTTGAAGCCGATTGCAAATTTCGGCATATCAACGCCGAGGTTTTCTTCCGTGTAATCGGCGGCAACCTCTTGCTTTTCATCGGGAATAATCTGCTCGAAGAAAACAGGCTCCTCCTTTTTGAGAATACGGTCAGCGATTGCGATGACCTCATCCTTTTTCACGTTACCTGCAACGGCAAGAGCCATATTTGAGTTATTGTAAAATGTTCTGTAGCAGGAATAAAGCAAATCTGCGTTTATCTCGGCGATTGATTCTATAGTGCCTGCAATGTCAATGCGTACGGGATTTTCGTGATACATACCGCGAAGCAGATTGAAAAGCACCTGCCAGTCAGGGTCATCCTGATACATACGGATTTCCTGACCGATGATGCCCTGCTCCTTCTGCACCGTCTCCTCGGTAAAGTAGGGGGCTTTCACAAAGTCGAGAAGAATCTCAAGGTTTTCCTGCCAGTTATCTGCACACTGGAAAAGGTAGCAGGTACGGTCAAAGGAGGTGAAGGCGTTTGCCGAAGCACCCGTTTTTGCAAAGCGCTGGAAGGCATCAAGCTCCTCAGATTCAAAAAGCTTGTGCTCGAGAAAGTGAGCAATACCCTCGGGTACCTTTGTGTAGCTTTCCTCGCCTCTGATTCTGAAGCAGGTATCAACTGAGCCGTATTTTGTGCCGAACATTGCAAATGCGCCCGAATAGTCAGGCTTTTCCATAACGAATATCTTAAGACCCGATGAATGGTCGATTTCGTAATACTGCTCGTTAAGAAGGTCGTTTCTGATAAGCTTTTCCATTATTCTGCCTCCTTTTCACTTTCGAGAATAAATACCGTATCCTCGGTGATCATATTTGCCGCAACGATGATTTCCTCACGGCTTACACCTTTCATCATAGCGGCATAATCTTCGGGTGTTCTGAAATCGGGCTTGTTGCACTGCATAGTTGCCCAGGTGTCAAGATAAACAACACTGTCACCGAAGGATTTGTATGAATCTATAAGGCTCAGACGGGCATTTTCGATTATTTCATCGGTGAAGTTGCCTTTTCTTACATCGTCAAGTTCATTTTTTATGGCGTCAAGAGCCTTGTAAGCGTTTTCTGTTTCAACACCGCTTTCTACGGTGATGATGCCCTTTGAATCAATGAGTCTTGCAGAGCAGTAGTAGCAAAGGCTCATTTTTTCTCTGACGTTCATAAAGAGCTTCGAGAAGGTACCGCTGCCGAAAATAGCGGTCATCATCTTTATAGCTGCAAAGTTATCCATATCGTAGGTCATGCCTGCTCTGAGGCCGATTACGAGCTTACCCTGCTTGATTTTCTGCTTTTCGGTTATGATTTTACTGTCATGTGCCTCGGAAATAAATTCGGTGCGAATCTCACAGATGTCTTCTTTTTTTCTTCCGAGGACATCGAATTTTGCTTTGATAAGGTCGGTTATCTCTTCTTCTGCAAAGTTACCCGTAACATTAATCTGTATGGGGTTTTTAAAAAGTAAATCCTTCCAGCAGTCAAGCAACTCCTTTTCTGTTATTGAAGCAACGTCTTTCTGCCTTCCGAGTCTGTCAATGCCGTAAAACTCATCACAGCACATTTCTTCAATCATCCTGGAAAGAGCGTAGATTCTTTTGTCGTCCTTTTCGCTTTCCATTTTTTCAATAAGAAGGCGCTTTTCTCTTTCTACGTTTTCCTTTTTAAAGCCGTCGGGTGTAATATCGGGCATAAAAAGGCAGGATAAAAGAAGGCTGATGCTGTCCTTAAGAACGCTCTCGCCGCCAAGAGAAAAACGGTCGTCAAGACATACGAGAGAAAGTGTGAGAACCTGTGCCTCACCGATCTTTTTAACGGAAGGGGAAAGTGTTGCGCCGTAAAGAGAAGCAAGCTTGCGGTTCATAGCTGTTATTGTAGGATACTCCTTGTTTGTTCTTGCAAGAAGATGGGTGAGGAGCGTTCTTTTTGTTGCACTGCCATCCAGAGGTGCAATTATATTAAGTGAAACCACCGAGGTTTTGAACTGCTTTGTAATATGGGTACAAAAGCTCACACCGGGGCATATATTTTTTCTTTCCATAGCTGTTATCCTTCTTTCAGAGATATTATCCTTTTTATTATAACATAAAAAGGTAAAAATATGCAACATCTGACTGTGTCGAAGAGACGTTATCTTTTTTGTATAAAAAAATAACGGAGACAGCTTCACATAGGGAAAGTGTCTCCGTTGGTTGTTAAATGAATTATTCGGCTTTTTCGGCTGCAATCAGGGCGTAATACTTGTTTTCGAGCTCCTCATAGTGAGTGTAATTGTCTCTCTGGGTAATAAGATTCTTACTGTCGGTGTAGGGCTTTACAACTCTGTTGTAAACGGAAACCGACTTAGCGTACTTCTTAAGCTCGCTTCTTTGTCTGAGGCTGTCGAAAAATCCCGAGACCTCTCTGTCCTGAATTTCTTTCTTGATTTTTTCGTCAGGCTCTCTGATATAATCCATTCCGTATTTGCGAATAAGGCTTGCAGATTCCTTTTTTATTCTTGCGAGCTTAATTGCATCAGATCGGATTTCCTTTTCTGTTGCATTGGTTTTAGGAAGAGCTCTTGCCTGCTTAAGCTCAA
The DNA here is from genome assembly GCA_045544675.1 of Acutalibacteraceae bacterium. Lineage (GTDB taxonomy): Bacteria > Bacillota > Clostridia > Oscillospirales > Acutalibacteraceae > UBA6857. The sequence continues at coordinate 67,532 of JAZPZK010000019.1, read as the reverse complement.
CGGCAGCATCCGTATAGTTATATATAAGTCCGTTGAATACGGTTCTTTCTGCTGCTGCAATTCGGGCGTTTGCTGCTTCGCCTGAGAATTTGTTAAGATCCTCCATAATAATGGGAGCTCTTTCGATTGCAAGGTTGGTTTCAGTTGCGTTTTTGATGTCTTCCTTTGCTTTTTTTATTGCAAAATATCTTGCGTTCTTTTCGTCTTCGGTCTTTTTGGGCATTTTTCTTGCTTCTTTAAGTGCTGATTTATCAATTGCAACCTTTTTCTTGCCGTAAAGCTCTCTCGTTTTGAGAATAATTTCCATTGAATCCTTCAGTTCATCATCGTCAAGAAGACCCGCACCGTAGTCTTCAAACATAGCACGGATTTTAAGAACCTCCACATATCCCTTGTGCTTGTTTTCGGTAAGGTCATAGAAGATGAAGGGTATGAGATTGAATATAGCACCGAAAATTGAACAGATGATAAGAACTTTGAAAAGACCGTTTCTCATAGCGTCGTCATAAAGCACGCTGTAATCTTCGCCAAGGCCCATCTTTTCATAAATAGTGGGATAGAAAGCACCGGTGAAAAAGCTTATAATGGTACCGATAAGGCCGAGAGGGCCGAACATACCGTCGATTCTTACGCCGGTTTTCCATTGATGATAGTCCTTCATATCAGAGATGATATTGAACTGAGCGATGTTCCAGAAGGTGCTGAAGAAGTTGTTGATATACCATAATATGCAGATGAGGATAAGGCTTTCAAAGGAAAAATAAAGTGCGATAAGGAAAACAACGTTAACGGCGTTGGTGAGAATCATAAGGTTCCTTTTGCCTAAGCGCTTAATGGCGAGAGGAGTAAGGAGCATCGCCCACAAAGCGGCATTACCGATAAGGGTGGTTGCGATACCCGAGGTGGGATAATATTTACCTCCGTTTGAATAAACAAATGACCAGCCGAGGATTATACCGTATCCCGATTCAAGGAAAACAACCCATCCGGCAGCCTGGATAATCCAGTAATATTTGTTTTTGGCAGCCTCTCTTAACGCATCAAAAAATCTGACAGGCTCGGGCTTGGTTTTGGGAAGAATGATCCTTTCCTTTACCTTGCGGAAGAAAATAAGGCAGAAAACAAGACCGATTGCTGAAATTATAGGATATACTATTCTGTATGTCCAGATGTTGTCTACACCGCCTGTAAGAGTAATAAGAACAGGACCGATAAGACCTGTGACTGTCGGTGCAAAGGAGTAAATTATCTGTGAAATACTCAGCACGTTCGCTCTTTCCTGTGCATCAGGACTGAAGACCTGTTGGAAATATGTATAGCTTTCATTAAAAAAGCCGGATAAAAAGCTGAGAATAAAGAAAATTATCTCAACTACTACTGCTTTTGTGATATAATCCCATCTGTCATAGGGCAACCACACGAATACAACCGAAACAAGGTATATCGGCAAGGCGGTACGTCTTATGAAGGGCAGGAATTTTTCACCCTTATAAGTGTGGTTATCATAATACCACGCACGGAAAAAGCCTATGGGTATGCCTATAATGTTTGATACAAGCAGCATCCAGTAAAGGTCTTTGGGGCTGAGACCGATGGTAGCGCCGACAAGAAAGCTTGATGCGTCAAGAACGATTGTCGACGAAAGATAGGTTAGCCAATTCACGCCGAAGCCTGCGCCGCTGATATAAGCAACTTCCTTATAAGGGACATAATATCCCTTGGGAGGCACGTTCCAATACTGCTTTGCAAGGCTTATGGTGTTGCTGATTTTGTCTTTGAGTCCGGGGCGGGTTATATTTTCCATATTTTTAACCTCCAATTCACAAGGAAGTATAACACGGTTTGTATAAAAAATCAATATAATTCATTTTTAAAAAAGTATTTTTGTGTATTATGAAGCAAAAAAACAAAAAGAATAACACTTTTTTCTATTGACGAAGATTTATTTAAGTGTTAGAATAATACGGAAACCAAGTCGGAGGTGTATAAAAATGAAAAAAATGTCCAAAAGAATATTATCTGCAGTTATTGCGGTAATTATGATTTTTTCTGTTCTGCCCCTTTCATCCTTTGCTGCTGATGACGGAAAGATTGTTGCAAAACTCAGCTTTTTCTGCACGGTAAGATCTCCCGGCCACACTTGGTTGTATATTGAAAATGTCAGCAACAAAACCATAGATGTGGGCGCATATAAGCTTCCGGCAGGCGAGGGCGTTTCCGTAGGCACCTTCGGTCCTACAAGATATGACGGCTACGGAATATACTATAATGTTGAGTCATACTGTCAGACGAGATACGGAATGAAAAAGTTCAGCACTCTTACAGAGGAGCTTACTGCTGATGAGATGGCAAAGCTTCATAACGGAATCCTTACTTATAAAAACGGCTGGAATATTTTCCGTAACTGCGTAACCTTTTCCGCTAAGATGTGGAATCTTGTTTCAGATAAAAAGATGTCCAATCTTATTTTTCCCGCCTTCTCAAATCTGCAGATGAACCTTAAGGGCTGCAAAAAGAATAACATAGTTCAGTTTCCTGTTTCAGCTGACGAGGTTTTCAGACAGAAGGGTAACGGAGCTGATGCCTATCTTGTTACTGTCAGCTCAATTTCTCTTGGTGATTTAAAATAAAATACGTCATTTATTACGGTACCTTGGGCGGCACTTCCTTATGAAGTGCCGCCCTTCGGGTAGGGTGACGAATATAATCCGAACCCGTTTTTTGCAGGTAGATTTTCGTCAACTCTTTGTTAAAATACTCGCAAATCCGGCAAGGATTTGCTGCGTTTTGTGCCTTGATTTGCCAAAAATCTCTACTGCAAAAAATTTACAACCTGAAAGTGCGAATTTTAGTAGGATTTTTGGATGATGAGGATGACATCAGGCTGACGCCTTTCGAATCCGAATCTCCGAAAAGCCACTGAAAGTCACACTTTCAGGCGTGTTCGGATTATATTCGTCACCCTATGGTAGCATAATGAAATCCGCAGAGCAATAAAAGAAAGAATAATGTAAGAAAATCTTAATAAACAAAGTCTGAACAGACACAGCAGATGCTCTCTCCCTGTGTCTGTTCATTTTTATTGCAGATTATTGCCTATATCTTCAAGGCTTCTGAACTCATAGCCCTCTGCCCTGGCTTTGTCGATTATCTCGCCCAGAGCCTCGGCATTGTCCCTTGAAACGCTGTGAAGCAGAATTATTGCTCCGTCGTGAAGGCGGGACATAACCGTCTCTACCGCATAATCCTTACCCTGAATATTATCTGTGTTCCAGTCATTATAGGCAACAGACCAGAAAACACTCATATAACCGAGCGAAGCCACAAGATCAAGGGCGTTTTCCGTATATTCGCCCTTGGGAAAGCGGAAAAATCTTGAGCAGTATCCGAAATTTTCTCTGAGATAGTTTTCGGTTTCTTCAATTTCCTTTGCCATTTCGCCGCGGCTGATATCGGCAAAGCTGGGGTGTGTTGTTGAATGGTTACCTACAATGTGTCCTTCATTAATCATCCGTGCAATCAGCTCCGGCTCAGCCTTTATATGGTCAAGAGTGCAGAAAAAGGCAGCAGGCACCTTCTTTTCTTTAAGGGTATCAAGCACCTTTTCTGTAAGATTATCGTATTCATAACCGCAGTCAAAGGTAAGATAAAGCACCTTTTCTTTGCTTACAGTGTCAAGGGTTACTGCACCGAAGGGGTCAAAATCCTTCTGAAACTGCACCACTGTATGATGCGGCTTTCCGTCTGAGGCAGGACCGTGAGAATGGGATTTCATCTCATCTGAAAAATAGCCGGTGTTTTCCGTAGGAATATAGGTTATGCGCATAAGAGGCGTAAGTCCCGTAAGAGTATCACCGCCCTCTTCACCGGTAACTGTCATACTGTCCCTTTTTATGGGATAAGCGTCCTTTTCCGTGTTTATCTGTGTGGATGAATTTATCTGCGGAGTAAGCTCAGAGGGAGTCGGAGCGGTGCTCTGTGTTTCGTTTTTTTGCGGTGCTGCTTCTCCCCTGCCCTTATCTGAACATCCGTATAAAGCAATAATAAGGGTAAGAACAAGTAAAAGGCTGATTGTTTTTTTCATTTTTATGCCTCCTTTATGTAGCTCGGTGAAACAATCACCGAAGTAAAAGCTATTTGAACATATATCGCATATCATCCATAAATCCTTCAACGCTCCTCATAGCCTTATTTGCCTTTCTCTTCATGGCACGCTTACTCATACCCATCTTTGAGCCTGCAAGCATAGCAGCTGTACCGCCTACTGCAACACCGATGCCCACTCCTGCAGCAATATTCTTCATATTCATCCTTTTCTCCTCCTGTCTGCCGTAAAAACCGTGCAGACATATTTTATTCCTGCAGATTTTCTTTAAACAAGGAATTTTTTGCTTTAGCTATTTATTTTCTCATAATAAAATGATATAATGTTATGAAATGAACCAAACGGGAGAAAATCAGTATGTCCAAGCTCAATATCGTTCTTGTTGAACCTCAGATACCTCAGAATACGGGGAACATTGCCCGTACCTGCGCTGCAACGGGTGCTTCATTGCACCTTATAAAGCCTATGGGCTTCACCGTTGACGATAAAAAGCTTAAAAGAGCAGGACTTGACTACTGGTATCTTCTTGATATTACTTATTATGACGGACTTGAAGATTTTTACTCAAAGCATCCTGACGGAAATTTTTTCTATATGACAACAAAGGGTCAGAACATCTATTCCGATACAGCTTTTCCCGAAAATACATATCTTTTTTTCGGCAGAGAGGATGCAGGTCTTCCCGAGGCACTTCTCAAGGCTAACCCTGAGACCTCACTCAGAGTGCCGATGATAAGCGATGCGAGAAGTCTTAACCTTTCAAACACCGTTGCGCTTACGGTTTATGAGGTGCTTCGTCAATGGGGATTTCCGGATATGCTTTGCGAGGGTAAGCTGACGAAGTTTGAATGGTGATTATGCACCGAAGCAAACACCCTGAAATCACATATATACAAAGGAGATTATATGAAAAAGAACTTTACACCTGAAGAAAAATTAAAAAGCCATAACACCAATATCAAAGCGGCTCACAGCCTTTATCTGCTGTCGGGTGTGCTTTGCATCGTTTACACGGTAAGATACTTCATCAAGGGCAATTTCAACTTTTATTTCACCCTTGCCTTCAGCGATATGTTCCTGAAGCTCGGTCACTCGGGAGAAATTGACAAGGTGCTTTCCCTTGTACTGACGGCAGTCTTCTTCCTGATTTATTTCGGCTTCGGCTTAGCCGTGGCAAAAAAGCAGAGCCTCTTCCCTGCTTTGCTTGCGATATTCAGTCTCGATACGGTATGCCTTCTTTTCTGCGACTTCGTGCTTTTCCCCCTGCCCTCAAATACGGATTTCATCATCGATATCATCTGTCACGTATGGGTGCTTCTGTTCCTCATTGTAGGTGTGAGGTCGCTTTATGCTCTTCGCAAGGGCAAAAGCAAGCAGTAAGGAAAATACCCGAAGGGCATTTTAGATTATTATAAAAAAAGAGCGGCACTTCAGTGAAGTATCGCTCTTCTTTTTATCATTGCTCCGTTCTGGTACTGTATCTGAAGACCGCAGATATGTAATTGCTGTCAAAATAGGAGCTTTCATCCTTATATATTTCCTCGGGCATATCCTTGCAGTAAACAAAGCTTTCTTCAAACTTTTCGTTTGCCTTATCCATAGCTTTATCAAAGGTCTTGCTCGAAAAAACCTTATCTGCAGTTTTTCCGAATCCGACAATAATTTTTTTGACTATCCTGTAAATTATAAAGCCGATAAAACCAAGCACGGCAAAGGTGATTATTGCCGCCTTCGGAGAAAAATTACACCATATTCCTATAAAAACAATCGCTGCAAGACCTATAGAAAATCCCCAAACCAAAATATTGCTTATCACATCCTGAACCTTACTCACCTTGTCTAACAAACCGACTCTTTTTTCCACCTTGTTTTCAAATGCCTTGTTGTGCTCAAGATTCTGTCTTATTTCAGCTTCATTTTTAAGAGTATAAATCGGCTCGGGTAAAATAACACTCCTCGAATAAAGAATAACCCTCTGATAGGAATCGGAATGATCCCCTCTTTTTCTTTCTGTATAAAGCTCAAGCTGAAGCTCCTCACCGTCAGCGTAAAAATCGTACTGCACCTGAGTTACAAAACGGTGACCACGGTAATATCCTGCCTTTGCGCTGTATTTTTCACAGCTGTAATTCTCATCAGTTGTAAGATTAATGCAAACACGGTTTTCCTCAACGAAGCAGCTTCCGTTCCCGAAGGGATAAAGGCTTATCTGCTGACCGTTAAGATTTATAAAAATCCTTTTATCTGATTTATTTGAAAGATAAATTTTCATAGCAGTCTCTCCACTTATATCCAAAAAGCACCCTGCGGGTGCTTTCAGCTTTAATTAAACATTGAAAAGGAAGTGCACAATGTCGCCGTCCTTCATAACGTATTCCTTGCCCTCGCTCTTTACAAGACCCTTTTCCTTTGCAGCAGCAAGAGAGCCGAGCTCCATAAGGGTATCAAAGGATACAACCTCGGCACGGATAAAGCCTCTTTCAAAGTCTGAATGAATCTTACCTGCCGCCTGAGGAGCCTTGGTACCCTTCTTGATAGTCCAGGCTCTTACCTCGGGCTGACCTGCAGTAAGATAGGAAATAAGACCTAAAAGATTGTAGCTTCTCTGGATAAGAAGGTCAAGACCGCTTGTTTCGATGCCTAAGTCAGTAAGAAACATTTCCTTATCCTCCTTTGAAAGGGAGGAAATTTCAGCCTCAAGACCTGCACAGATGGGAAGCACCTCACTGCCCTCTGCCTCAGCAATTTCGCATACTGCCTTATAGTTTTCGTTGGTATCAATGCCTGAAACAAAGTCGTTTTCGCTCATGTTGCAGGCGTAGATGACGGGCTTTGATGTAAGAAGAGCAACCTCTGCGAGCATTGCAGCTTCATCCTCATCGCATTCAACGCTTCTTGCAGGCTTTTCGCTTTCGAGAGCTTCCTTGACTCTCTTGAGGAAGTCAAGCTCCTTTGCAAGGGATTTGTCGCCCTTCATAGCCTTTGAAACACGGTCAATACGTCTGTCAATCATTTCCATATCGGAAAGGATAAGCTCAAGATTGATGGTTTCGATATCACGCTTGGCATCAACGCTACCGTCAACGTGGATAATATCGTCATCCTCGAAGCAACGTACAACGTGGATGATTGCATCAACCTCACGGATGTGTGAAAGGAATTTGTTACCGAGACCCTCACCCTTTGACGCACCTCTTACAAGACCTGCGATATCAACGAATTCGATCGTTGCAGGTGTAAACTTCACGGGATTATACATCTCTGCTAATTTATCAAGTCTGTAATCGGGGACTGCAACAACACCAACATTGGGCTCGATTGTGCAGAAGGCGTAGTTTGCAGACTGTGCGCCTGCATTTGTAATTGCATTAAAAAGTGTACTCTTGCCGACATTGGGCAAGCCTACTATACCTAATTTCATATCTTTTTAACCTCTATGTTGTATTTTTAGTAGTCAGTAGTCAGTAGCCAGGGAATGCCCTCCGGGCGCATTTAATGCACCGCAGGTGCAATTCATGACGAAGTCAATTCATGGCAAAGCCAATTCATGCCGGAGGCAATTCATTTATTACCTTAATCTGCGGGCGGAAGATACCCTTGACTACTCACCTGATACACGATTGCGCATTGCGAATTGTGCATTGCGAATTTTATCAGCCTGCGGCTGCTACGAGTGCCTGCTCGATGTCTGCGATGATGTCCTCAACATCCTCAATACCTACTGAAAGACGGATAAGGTCGCTCTTTACTCCGCATTCGTTGAGCTGCTCATCGGTAAGCTGTCTGTGAGTTGTTGATGCAGGATGAAGCACGCAGGTTTTTGAATCTGCAACGTGAGTTACGATGGATGCAAGCTTAAGTGAATCCATAAATCTTGTTGCAGCCTCTCTGCCGCCCTTTACACCGAAGGAAATTACGCCGCAGGTACCGTTGGGCATATACTTCTTTGCAAGGTCATACTGCTCGTCGCCGGGAAGTCCGGGGAAGGATACCCATGAAACGAGGTCGCTGTTTTTAAGATATTCTGCAACCTTAAGAGCATTTGAGCAATGACGTTCCATACGAAGATGGAGTGTTTCAAGACCGAGACCGAGAAGGAAAGCATTCTGAGGTCCGGGGATTGAGCCAAGGTCTCTCATAAGCTGAACAACACACTTTGTGATGTATGCACCCTTACCGAAGCGCTCGGTGTAGGTATCACCGTGATAGCTGTCATCGGGAGTTGTAAGACCGGGGTACTTGTCGCTCTTTGTCCAGTCAAAATTACCGCTGTCAACGATTACACCGCCGACCTGGGTTGCATGACCGTCCATATACTTTGTGGTTGAATGAGTAACAATGTCAACACCGAACTCGAAGGGACGGCAGTTGATGGGTGTGGGGAAGGTGTTGTCAACGATGAGAGGTACGCCGTGAGCGTGAGCAGCCTTTGCGAACTTCTCAATATCAAGCACCTGAAGTGAGGGGTTGGAAACAGTTTCACCGAATACTGCCTTTGTATTTTCTTTGAAGGCAGCATTGAGTTCCTCCTCACTGCAATCGGGAGTAACGAAGGTAAAATCAATACCAAGCTTTTTAAGTGTTACGTTGAACAGGTTGAAGGTGCCGCCGTAGATTGCGCTTGAAGCAACAACGTGGTCTCCTGCTGAGCAGATGTTGAAAATTGCAAAGAAGTTTGCAGCCTGACCCGATGAGGTAAGCACTGCGGCAACACCGCCCTCAAGTGCGGCAATTCTTGCGGCAACAGCATCGTTTGTAGGGTTCTGAAGACGGGTGTAGAAATAACCCGATGCCTCAAGGTCAAAAAGCTTTGCCATTTCAACGCTTGAATCGTATTTATATGTGGTGCTCTGGACAATGGGAATCTGTCTGGGCTCACCGTTTTTAGGCGTATAGCCTGCGTGGATACATTTTGTGGCAATTTTAAGCTCACTCATTGTGAAAACCTCTTTTCAAAAATAAGTTTATATATAATGTTTTGGTCGCTGTTTGTCAATTTATAATTATATAACAAATATAACGGGAAGTCAATAGCCGACAGCACAACTTACCCCTTGACTTCTCATACTCTTTGGGCTAAAATTATTGTATCATACCTAAGGAGGCAGACTATGAAGGCTCTTATTGTTGTGGATATGCAGAACGATTTTATTGACGGTGCTCTTGGCACAAAGGAAGCGGTAGCTATCACGGATAATGTTGTTAAAAAGGTTGCTGAATACAGAAAAGAGAATATGCCCGTCATTTTCACAAGGGACACCCATCACGAAAACTATATGGATACTCAGGAGGGCAGAAATCTGCCGGTCCCCCACTGCATAAAGGGTACAAAGGGTTGGGAAATCACCGATAAGCTTTGTACCGAAGGCTCTGTTATTATTGATAAGCCCACCTTCGGCAGCACGGAGCTTGGCGGATACGTTAAAACAATTGAGTGTCTTGATGAAATTGAGCTTGTAGGTCTTTGCACCGATATATGTGTTATTTCCAATGCTCTTCTTATCAAGGCTAATCTGCCCGAAATAAAGGTATCTGTAGACAGCACCTGCTGTGCAGGTGTAACCCCCGAAAGTCACAGCAATGCACTTATGAGCATGAAAATGTGTCAGATTGAGATTAAATAAGGAGATTTATTATGAGCTTTGATGTTGAAAAGGTCACCGCAGACCTTGTTGAATGGATAAGAAACTGGTTTGAAGAAAACGGTAAAGGCTGTAAGGCAGTGCTTGGTATTTCAGGCGGCAAGGACAGCTCCGTAGCAGCGGCAGTATGTGCAAAGGCTCTGGGTAAGGAAAGAGTTTTCGGCGTGCTTATGCCCAACGGCGAGCAGAGTGATATTGATGTTTCCGTTGCTCTTTGTAAGTTTCTCGATATTGAAAATGTAACAATAAACATTTCAGACTGCTACAACGGTCTTGTAAATGAAATCGAAAGCAGAATGGAGTTTTCCACCCTTGCAAAAACCAATCTTCCGCCAAGACTGCGCATGTCAACTGTTTATGCCGTTTCACAATGCGTCAACGGCAGGGTTGTGAACACCTGCAACCTTTCTGAGGACTGGGTTGGCTACTCCACACGCTACGGTGACAGCGTAGGCGATTTCAGTCCCCTTTCTAACCTTACCGTGCAGGAGGTTAAGGAAATCGGAAGATATCTCGGCCTTCCTTCAATGTTTGTTGACAAGGTCCCCAGCGACGGACTTTGCGGCAAAACCGATGAAGATAATCTGGGCTTCACCTATGCGGTGCTTGATAAGTATATCCGCACCGGTGTATGTGAGGATGAAGCGACAAAGCAGCTTATTGACAGAAAGCACAAGGCTAACCTTTTCAAGCTTCAGCTTATGCCCTCATTTCCGTATGAACCTTAAAAAACCGCCTGAGGGCGGTTTTTTTAATGCGCAATTCGCAATGCGCAATGCACAATCGCGGGCAACTTGAGTGAAAATGGGTAAGCTCTCCCCGCCACGGTAACTATTTAGGGGCGGCCATTGACCGTCCGTTTGATGCAACTTAGGTGCAAACAACTTTAGCCGTCCCCTCGGGGGAAGGTGGCACGACGTCAGTCGTGACGGAAGGGTTCTCAATAGCACCGCAGGTGCAACTGCTTTAGCCGTCCCCTTGGGGGAAGGTGGCACGACGCAGTCGTGACGGAAGGGGTACTCTGCCCTTTCTTCCACACAGTCTACCCATCCTGACCGTAACCCGAATAAAATAGGCGGGTTGAACTTTCTTGTTTTCACCCGAGCATCCCGCGATTGCGCATTGCGCATTGCGAATTGCGTATTAAAAAAGCACCCTCAGGGTGCTTTTTTTAATGCGCTGCTGTGGTTTCAGGCTCGTAATATTCTTTGTCGCTTTCTTCAAGAGCATCGCTGAAGGTGAGAAGCTGCTTGATAACACGCTTGAGAGCCTCAAGACCTGTGATGATGTATCTGATGAAACGGGGGTGATTGTCAGTCTTCTCTTCAAAAACTGCATAAAGAGTAACAATACCGGTTACCTCAATTTCATCACCGGGATAGTAATGCTTGCCTGTTTCTGAATGTTCCCAGCAAACAAAGTCATAGTCAACTGAAAGCGGAGTGTCGGTTGTAACCTTGGCTGTTGTGGGAGCCTTGAAGGTGATTGTGGGCTTGGGACTGTACATAAGCTTTACGGCAGTAATGGTAGGAAGTCCGTAATGGATGCCGTATCTCATTTCGTCGCTGATATCCTCTTCTTCTGTTACGCCGATGAAATCCTGTACAACGTCGCCGACAATGCTGTCCGTAGCTGCAAAGCCGGGAACTGCAAGGCAGGATGCAAGACAAAGAACTGAAAGAATTATTGCTATAAGCTTTTTCATAAAATTACCTCCTTAAAACTGATAATTAATTATACAACAGGGAAAAGGTATATATATTTCCAAAAAAGAAAATTATATAAAAATATTGGAAAAAGAGGATGAAGAAAGAGAGTAAAATTCAAAAAAATGTTTACTTTTTCCGAAAAAAGCTTTACTATATATAAAACGAGAAAAAGGAGAAAAGAAATGGTTATCCTTCCGATGGAGCGCAGTCATATTGCAGAAATTGCCGTAATAGAGGCTATGTGCTTTTCCGAGCCGTGGAGTGAGCAGGGTCTTCTCAATGAGCTGACAAATGCAAATGCAAGGTTTTTTGTCTGCTGTGAAGAGGGCAAGGTTGCAGGCTATATGGGTATGCATATCGTGCTTGACGAGTGCTATATTGCAAATGTTGCCGTTGCTCAGGATTTCCGCCGCAGAGGCATAGGTGAAGCTCTGGTGCGCTTTTGCACCGAAAGGGCGAAGGATGAAAACTGCGGATTTATTTCTCTTGAAGTACGCAAGAGCAACGTCGGTGCAATTTCTCTTTATGAAAAGACAGGCTTTGCTGTTGTGGGCGAAAGAAAGGATTTTTATTCAAAGCCCACGGAAAACGGACTTATCATGACAAAGGAATTAAGGTGAACACAATGAAAATATTAGCTATAGAATCCTCCTGCGATGAAACTGCCGCCAGCGTTGTTGAAGACGGTAGACGTGTGTTATCAAACGTGGTTGCATCTCAGGTTGAGGAGCATAAGATATACGGCGGTGTTGTGCCTGAAATAGCCTCAAGACGCCATGCGGAAGCAATCAGCGGTGTTGTTGATAAGGCTCTGCGTGATGCAGACCTCACCCTTTCCGATGTGGACGCCATAGCGGTGACCTATGCGCCCGGACTTATCGGCGCACTTCTTGTGGGCGTGAATTATGCCAAGGGGCTTGCATATTCGGCAGGACTGCCCCTTATTCCCGTACACCATCTGCGCTCCCACATTGCGGCAAATTATATCACCCATCAGGACCTGAAGCCGCCCTTCTTCTGTCTTGTTGTCAGCGGAGGAAACACGGCAATAGTTGACGTACGTGATTATACAAATTTCAGGATCATCGGCAGAACAAGAGATGATGCGGCAGGTGAGGCTCTTGATAAAGCGGCACGTACTATGGGCATACCCTACCCCGGCGGACTTAATATGGATAAAATGGCAAAGGACGGTGACTGCACCGCCTATAAATTTCCCACACCGAAGGTGGAAAACTGTCCCTATGATTTCAGCTTTTCGGGTCTTAAAACATCGGTGATAAACACCATACACAACGCTCAGCAGAAGGGTGTTGAAATAAATAAGGCTGATCTTGGTGCATCCTTTATGAAGGCAGTTTCGGGCTGTCTTTGTAAAAATACTCTCAGAGCAATGACAGACAACGGTGCAAGAAAGCTGGTGGTTGCAGGCGGTGTATCTGCAAACTCCGTACTCAGAGCTGACCTTAAAAAAATGTGTGAGGAAAACAAAATAGAGCTTTATTTTCCCGAGCTTTCACTTTGCGGAGATAATGCGGCAATGGTAGGCGCTCAGGGGTATTATGAGTATCTCAGCGGAAAAACTGCATCACTTGAGCTTAACGCCTTTGCAGGAATGAACATAGAAGAAAGCACCCTTTAAGGGTGCTTTCTTCTATGTGCAATGCGCAATTCGCAGAACCTCTCCGTCACCCTTCGGGTGCCACCTTTTCCTCCGGAAACGGGAACCCTTTTGTCTGCTTCGCAGACATTTCCCCTGGCAGGGGAATTTCCTTTAAGGAGAGGCAAGGCTGAGGTAGCTCCTACGGAGCATTACAACGCAATCGCGGGTAATTCGTGCGGTAGGAGATAAATACTGCCCGCCACTTTTACCGTAGCTGAACAGAGGGGCGGCATTTAATGAATACCGGCTGCTTTCAATGCGCAGTTTTTTATCCTATAAGCTTATCTGTATCAGCAAGATTTATTCTTTTTGCGCAGATGCTCGTTTTAAGTGTTTCTCCGTCTGCAGCCTTTTTATCCGGATCAAATTTGCCGTAGCTGCAGATCATAACAGTACCGTCGGGGAGAACAACATTACCGCAATAGCCGGTGTCGGCATTTGCGTAGTACTCAGGTCTTCTCTGTCCCTCAATATAGGTGTGAGCGAGCTTGATGCGGTACTGCCCCTCGGTGCCGTTTTTCAGGTCTTCATAAGTGCCGACCCAGGCAACGAGACCTTCACTTATCCAGCCTCTTTCTCTGTCGGTACGGTTTTCGGCATTGTACATAGCCTCTTTGCCTCTTTCAATTGAGCGGAAGCAGATAATGAGTCTTCCGTCGGGAGTGTATTCTGCCTTATGTCTCTCGCCGTTGAGAGCAGCGGGAGCCTCTACCGGCTCACTCCAGGTTACGCCCTCATCCTGAGAGAAGGATATAAGTGAGTTTGAGTTTTTAGCGTTGCTTCTTGTGATAAGGCAAAGCTCGTCTCCCTTGCCCATATCCGAGCGAATAACCTCAACCTCACACATATTTGTTGCTTGCTCGATTCCGCGGTGCTCAGAAAAGTACTTCTCGGGTACACTCCACTGCATATTGCCGCTTTCGTCAAAGGTGAGGATTGTCTTGTAGTTATAGAAGTCGGAATCGTGGAAAAGTCCCATCCATTTATCAACAAACTCGCCGTTTTCCTTAAGTCTTGTAAGACTTGACATTGCAACAATGGGAACTACGCTGTTATCGTCTTCAAGGCTGTAGAATCTTTCAAATTCAGTCCATGTTCTGCCCTCATCTGAAGAAATTGAACACTCAAAGCCGCCTGTTGTGGTGCTGTTGGGCCATCTGGGATTTGCAGAGATAAGAATAAGCTTATCCTCAGAGCCATCAGCAAATTCAAGTCTGTAAATAGTGGGTGTTTCCTGAGAATTTATCCAACTTTCAGGAGTGTTTTCGATTGTACCTGACCAGGTGATACCGCCGTCAGCGCTTACCTTGTTGAGTACCGCACCCTTACCGTGACCTGCGGGATAAACGGTGAGGATACTGCCGTCCTTTAAAAGTACGCTGTCGGGGTGAGCCATATAATCCAGAGAGTCGTCTATAACATAAAGGTCATAGAGATATTCGTACTCGGTACCCCTGAGCTCTTTGGGAAGAGTGCTCAGGTCAATTTCAGGGATGGTATAGTCGCTGCCCAAAAAGTTGCCTCCGAGACCGAAAAGGTATCTGATTTTGTTGAAAAATTGCTTGATACTGTTACCGATATCACCGAAAAAATCACAGACCTCATCCCATAAGCCGGATACACCTTTCCCCGTATCTGTATTAGCTTTTGTAGCGTCTGCCGCAAAGCAGGTAATGCCGCAAGACATAAAAATAGTTGTTGCAAGAATCAGGGCGATAATTTTCTTGATGTTTTTCATAGTTGCTCTCCTTTTTATTTTATATTTCATAATCCACGCTTGCTCTGCCCTCTCTGACGAGAGAAACAAAGGCGGAGATTTTTTTATGCTCGGGATAAACTCTGTATCTTTCAACATCCTCAAGAGAGTCGAAGCAGCTTATAAGCACTGCGTCATACATGCCTTCCTTCGGATTTACGTTAAGGTTTACCTCCATATGTCTTATAAAGCTGATTTTCTCAGGCAGCTCTTCAAGCATTGCCTTTACCTTAAGTAAATTTTCCTGTCGGGTTGCGCCCTCGGCACAGTCCTTGAATTTCCACATTACAATATGCTTTATCATAGTTTTTTCCCTCTTGCTTTAATCTGTCCGCATTTTCATTCTAACATTCCTCCCACTCTTTGTCAACAAAAACCATCGGTTCCTGCTCTTATAAAAAGAGGTCAAACTATTGACTATATTTTTCTGTCGTGATAAAATTATTAAGATTATAATCAATTTTTCCAATTTTAATATATACGAGGTAATTCAGATGAAAAAAACAGTCCGCAGTCTGCTTCTTATTTCTGCACTTTTAATTATGCTCACCGCATTCTCCTTCTTAATTTCTGCAGCGGATTTCCCTGCAACCGAAATTACGGACATAATTTCAACCGACACCACCGTTACCCTCACCTGGGATAAAATTGAAGGTGCCGACGGCTATCATCTGCAGAAAAGAGACGAAGACGGCTATTTCAGAATGATAACCAACACAAGAAAAACCACCTATACCGTTAAAAATCTTTCTCCCGATACAGAATATGACTTCCGTGTCAGACCCTTTGTCTACCGTGAGGACAGAACCAAGGATTACGGTCCCTTCTGCACCGTTACCTCAAAGCTCACCAAGCTTTCTGCACCGGTAAACCTCAGGAGTGAAAATGAAACCACCACAGCCCTTACCGTAAAATGGGATGCAGTTGAAAATGCAACCTATTATAAGGTATATTACGGCATCGTCGGTAAAAGCGGCTACACCTTTGCAGGCTATGCGAAAAAAGCCACAAGCTTCACTCTTGAAAATCTGTCGGGACTTTACAGATACAAGGTAAGGGTCGTTGCAAGACGTTCGGGTAACACCTCTGCCTATAGCGAATCTGCAATATTTTACACCGTGGCAGAAAAAGGTAAAACACCCACCTTCAGATCAAAGGACGGCGGAAGCGTTACAATTCAATGGACAAGAACAGGAAGAGAAAACTTCTATAACGTCTATGTTGCAGAAAAGGCTGACGGCGAATACAAAAAGGTTGCAACCACCAACAAAAGATATTATAAATACGAGGCAGCTACACCCGAAAAGGCATATTATTTCAAGGTAGCCCCCGTGATTGAAACAAAGCTTCAGCTTCTTGAGGGTGAGCCTTCAGATTACCTCCGGGCTTCAGTCGGCAGCATTTCAATCAAGTGCCCATCTGTAATCAGAAAGGGCGATTATCCCGAAATAACTGTCCCCTACTATGATTCGGACATTAAATGGACTTCATCAAACAGCTCTGTTATCACTCTTAAGAATTCACGTCTTTTTGCCGCAGGCAAGGGCACCGCAACCCTCACTGCCACATATAAGAACAAGTACACCGCCAAGGTAAAGGTTACTGTTTCCTCGGCTCCCGTAAGCTGCATGGCAGCAGTTTACGATGTTACTGACGATAAATATATCTTCGAGCAGAACATCAACAAGCGCTGTTACCCCGCAAGCATCACAAAGCTCATAACCGCACTTGTTGCCCTTGAGCATATGGATCCCAATGACACAATAGTCGTCGGCAGCGAGCTTAATATGGTTGAATATATGTGCAGCGTATGCGGAATCAGAAGGGGCGAAAAATACCGCCTTAAGGACCTTTTATACGGTCTGCTTCTTCCCTCGGGCGGTGATGCGGCATACACAATAGCCGTCAACTGTGCAAGAAAGGTTTCCGGCAACCCGAATATGAGCTACACCAATGCAAAAAAATACTTTGCAGGACTTATGAATGACTATATGAAGTCCATCGGTGCAACGGGAACAAACTGCGTCAATCCCCACGGCTACCCGGTAAGCAGTCACTATTCAACGGTTCATGACCTGATGCTTGTTGCAAACAAGGTTCACGATAACGAGCTGCTTCAGACCATAACCTCAACCAAAAACAAATACATAACCGCTCTTACAGGTCAGGGCCACTCATGGAGAACCACCAACTCCCTTCTCACAACCAGTTCAGCATACTATTCACCCTATGCCCACGGTATGAAAACGGGAACAGTCAATGAGAGCTACACGGGTATTATTTCAGCCGCAACCAAAAACGGCAAAACCATCATAACCATCGTTATCGGCTGTCCCACCTACAATTCGAGATACGAAAACACTCACAAGCTGCTTAAAGCATATCTTTAAAGCTATATCTTCCCCGGTGCAGTAACCGGGGATTTTTTTATTTGTAAAAGCCCCTTTTTTTCTGAATAACAGAGAGGCTGTATCTGTTGACTTTTAGTTTTCAGTATACTATAATATTTCTGAATACGGGAAAGAAATCTCCGCTCGCATTTGTGACGGTTTCTTTTCAGATATATCAATCGAAAGGACGGAAAATATGAACACTATCGACAAAAATTACGAAGCCTTGTTCACACCCTGGAAAATCGGCAATGTTGAAATTAAAAACCGCATCGTTATGTGTCCTATGGGCGGTACATCACTTTTCGGATGGTTTGAGCTTGGCGGATGCCACTTTGACAAGGAGGCAGCAAAGCTTTTCCTTGAAAGAGCTAACAACAATGTAGGTCTTATCATCCCCGGTATCGCACCTCTTCGTGATACCTTCTGGGGCAAATGGTTATGGCAGAATCCTAAAATGTTTGATGAGCTCAAGGTATTTATGGATGAAATCCATAAGACCGGCGCAAAGCTTTTTGTTCAGCTTACAGCAGGTATGGGCAGAAGCTGGGCAATCACAGAGCTTGTTGCTCCCTTACATAAAAACAAGTTCACACGTGCACTTGTAAAGCCTATTCTTGATACCTCACACGAGCTTGCTTCTCCCTCAGCACAGCCCTCACGCTGGGCTCACGATATCATCTGTCCCGAAATGACCAAGGAGCAGATTCACGAAATTATTGAAGCATTCGCAAAAACCGCAAAGCTCTGCCGTGATGCAGGCGTTGACGGTGTTGAGGTTCACGCTGTTCACGAGGGCTATCTTCTTGACCAGTTCTCAATTGAATTTTTCAATAAGCGTACCGACGAATACGGCGGCTCCTTTGAAAACAGATACCGCTTTGCCGCTGAGGTTGTAAAGGCTATCAAAGAGGCCTGCGGTGAAGATTATCCCGTTTCACTGCGTTATTCCGTTGAATCAAAGATGAAGGGCTTCTGCGAAGGTGCAATGCCCGGCGAAGAATACACAGAGGTGGGCAGAGCTATGCCCGAATCAGAAAAGGCTGCAAAGTATCTTCAGGATGCAGGCTATGATATGCTCAACGCCGACAACGGCACCTATGACTCCTGGTACTGGGCACATCCGCCTATGTATATGCCCCAGAACTGCAACCTTGAGGACGTAGCACATATCAAAAAGTTCGTTGACATCCCCGTTGTATGCGCAGGCCGTATGGAGCCCGACGTTGCCGCTAAGGCTATTGAAGAAGGCAGAATCGACGGTGTTGGTGTTGCACGTCAGTTCCTCACAGACCCTGAATGGATTACAAAGCTTATTGAGGGCAGACTTGAGGACATCAAGCCCTGCATCTGCTGTCACGCAGGCTGCTTCAACTTCTCATCATCAAAGGGTCACGCCAACACTCAGGACCTTTTCGATACAATGGGTCTTGCACGCTGTGCTCTTAACCCCGAAACAATGCAGTCAAAGAAATATAAGATTCTTCCCGCAAAGAAATCAAAGAAGGTTGCTGTTATCGGCGGCGGTATCGGCGGTATGGAGGCTGCTATTGTCTGTGCAAAGAGAGGCCATAAGGTTACTCTTTACGAAAAGAGCGACAAATTAGGCGGCGTATTCATCGCTGCAGCTGCTCCCTCCTTCAAGGAAAAGGACCGTGACCTTATCAAGTGGTATATCCGTGAGCTCAGCAAGCATCCCATTGAGGTTAAGATGAACACCGAAATCAAGGATGTTGCTTCCCTTGGTGCAGATGAGGTTATCGTTGCAACAGGTGCAAAGGCAAGAACTATTCCCGTAAAGGGCGCCGACACTGCAATTGAAGCTATAGATTATCTTCTCGGCAATGCTGAAACCGGTGAAAAGGTTACTGTTATCGGCGGCGGCCTTACCGGCTGTGAAATTGCATACGACCTTTATCTCAAGGGTAAGAAGCCCACTATTGTTGAAATGCAGGATGACCTTATCACAACTCCCGGCATCTGCCTTGCAAACACAAGCTACCTTCGTGACTTCTTCAAAACAAACAAGGTACCCGTTCTTCTTGAAACCTCACTTAGCGAAATTTCCGAGGGTAAGGTTACCGTTAAGGATAAGAACGGAAAAACATCTGAAATCGAAAGCGACAGCGTTGTTATGTCTGTCGGCTACGTACCCACACCCGTTGCTGCAAAATCCAAGCACGTACACGTTATCGGTGACGCTTCAAAGGTAGGCAATCTGCGTACTGTTATCTGGGGCGCATGGGACGTTGCAATGAAGATATAAAATTCAGAGAAAAGGAGTAAATAACCATGATTTTAACTAATGAGCAGCAGGAAATACTCAACGGCTCAAAGGGCGACGTTATGGCAAAGGTTATGAAAACCCTTGTTATGTACGGTGAAGCCTTTGGTGCTGAAAAGCTTGTTCCCATCACATCAGATTATAACCACCTTGTAACATCCTTCGGTCTTAAGGTTATGTCCCCTGTTTATGACCTTATGCAGACTATTCTTGATGCAGGTGTATCATCAGGTCAGAAGTTTTCCGTTGACCCCCGTCCCCTCGATAAGAACGTACCCGCAAACTTCCTTCAGAACCTTATTTTCAATAAGTTTATGTATACAAAGCAGGATTTCTATGAGGATCAGCTCAAAAAGCTCGGTCTTCTCAATAAGGATGCCTTCACCTGCACCTGCTATATGGACGAGGTAGGCAACAAGCCCAAGAAGGGTGATATTCTCTCCTGGGCTGAAGCAAGTGCTGTTGTTTACGCTAACTCCGTTATCGGTGCAAGATGTAACCGTAACTCAGGCATCATTGATATTATGGGCTCAATCGTAGGCTTCGTACCCTATTTCGGTCTTCTTACCGACGAGGGCAGAAAGGCTACATGGGTTATTAAGGTTCAGACAGAAAAGAAGCCCGAGGCTCAGCTTTTAGGCTCAGCTATCGGTATGAAGGTTATGGAAGATGTTCCCTATGTTGTAGGCCTTGACAAGTGGATAGGCACAGAGCTTAACGATTCCGCCTGCGCTTACCTCAAGGACTTCGGCGCAGCTACCGCTTCAAACGGTGCAGTTGGTCTTTATCACATTGATAACCTCACTCCCGAAGCAGTTGAGCTTGGCGAAAAGCTTATCGCTGAGGGTGCAAAGGAATATATCATTGACGATGCAGAGCTTGAAAGAGTTCAGAAGAACTATCCTGTTATCTGGAAAAAGCCCGATGCAGCTCCTAAGCTTTGCTTCATAGGCTGTCCCCACCTTTCACTTCAGCAGCTCAAGGACTGGACAGACAACATTGAATCAGAGCTTAAGAAAAAGGGCAACAGCAAGGTTTCCGTTCCCACCGTTCTTACCGCTGCTCCCAAGGTGCTTGAGGCATTCGAAAAAACACCCTATTATGCACGCCTTAAAGCTACCGGTGTAATCATCTCTTACATTTGTCCTCTTATGTATATGAACAATCCACTTTGTAAGAAAATGCCCGTAATTACCTGCTCAAACAAGCTTCGTACTTACACCACCGCAAAGTTCTACAAGGAAGCAGAGATTTTATCAATAATCACAGACGGAGGTAAAAAATAATGAAACAGTTTAAAGGCAGAGTTATCACTCCCGGCAAAGTAACGGCCCAGGCTGTTGTTACCACCGGCGGCTTCAATACCCTCGCATCCTTCCAGAACGCTCTTCAGTTCGGCGATAAGGAAGTAAAGTGCGGCGACCAGAACAACAAGGATCTTTACGGTAAGTCAATGCTCGGTAAGGCTCTTTGCCTTCCTCAGACAATCGGCTCAACAACCGGCGGACTTGTTCTCTACTGTGCTTGTGCACTCGAAAAGAATCCGGCTTGTATGCTTTTCTCAAACCCCATCGACTCACTTGCTGCTGCAGGCGCAGTTCTTGCTGAGGTATGGGTTGACAAGGTTTCAATGCCCGTTATCGACTCTCTCGGTGACGAGTTCCTCAGCTATGTAAAGGACGGTATGACTGTTACCATCAAGGATGACGGCATCGTAGAGGTCGGCTGAGAATCAAAGCTTAAATAACAACTGCAGGCTCACCTTAAACGGTAGCCTGCAGCTTTTTATATTCAGCATAAATCTCTTACTTAACGGCTGTAACGGTTTCTGATATGTTTTTCTCTATTCTTTCAGTAAGACCTTGCTCATATATATCCTCATACATAAAGCCCGAAACGGAAATCTGCTCATCCCGCCATTCGCCGTTTTCGTCCTGAGGACGCTCAACAACACAGTCAACAGCCTTAAAGCATACATCTGCTTCGTCAGCGGCTTTTTTCAGAGCGAGAAGAACATCTGCCATCCTTTCTGAAGTTATATCGTCGCTATACACATAAACGGTAAGCTTGCCCGCTTTTCTGCCCATTTCGGCTATGTCGTAGTCCTTATCAAGCTCAAGGGTTTTAACCGTAATTGCATAATCGGGTATTTCTTCACCCTCAGCCACGTCCGATTCCTTATACACAATCTCACCAAAGCCGATGCTGATTTCATAGGGTATTCTGCCGCTTTCAAGCATTTCATCAACCGCCTTGCGGTAAGCATCATCTATTCTGCCTGCGGTGTTCCATCTGTTGACAACCGCATCCTCATAGGTGTCATAGCCGATGCTTCCCTTCATATCTGCATATAAGGTGAAAGAGCTGTCGGGGCTTTCGGGAGAGCTTACAAGAACATAGTAATGTCCCGTTTTGAAATCGTAATTTACCTCTTCAACAAAATAATCTGTACCGCTGAAGTTTTCTTCAATATAAAGCTCTGAATTTTTGGTAACCAGAAACTCGGACAAGGGATTGCCGAAGGGTATAAAGGTTACAAAAACAGCAAGTATGCTCAGAAACCAGGTAATAATCTTTTTCATAATGGGTCTCCTCTCTGTCTTCATTTTTTTCATAAACCGTAAAACTCCGCAAGCCGTCCGTATTCCTCATCGGTTATATGAAGCATAGAGCCGTGCCTGGGTCTCAGGTGATTGAGGAAAAATCTATCCTCCTCAACCTTGGTGAAGTGTATCAGATCTGTGCTTTCCTGCATAAAATACCCGCCTGACCTGAACTTGTCGGCTATCATAACATATTTGTCCGTGCCTGTTATTTTATAGATGCAGTTACCCTCAAGAGCGGTATCTGCAACGGAAATCTTATTATCCTCAGGCTCGTAATATGGTCCCGATAACTTATCTGAAACTGCGTAGCATATTGCTTCCTTTTCTCCGTCTGCCTCAAACAGATAATACCTTCCGTCCTTTTCAATAATATCCGCATCAATGGCACACATACCGCTTTTCGGTCTGAACAGAACCTCCGGCTCTGTTGTAAGGGTGATAAAATCCCTTGTATAGGCATACCATATTACGGTGTCAAGATCATCATCGGCGTTATTATGGGTCCAGTATATCATATACTCCCCTTTTTCCCTGTCGAAGATAACCTCAGGCGCCCACACCCTGTTTGCCGACGCTGTGGTTCTGAATCGGGAAAAATCAATTATTCTTTCGTTTTTCCATAAAAGAAGATCCTCGCTGTCCCAGATAACCATTGAGTTGTTATTCGCCCAGCCGTCATTGCTTCGCATATCGGTGGCAATAATATGAAACTTACCCTCTTCATCACGAAAGATATACGGATCTCTGCAGCAGGTTTTCCCCTTCGTCTGACTTATTACAGGCTCATTTTTATTAAGAGCCGCAAAATTATACCCGTCCTTTGACAAAGCAAAATGCACCGATTCCTCTTCGGGACTGTTGCCTGTAAAGTAACAGAAAAGATAGTTATTCACCGTCTGTCATCCTTTCAAGAAGAGCCTTGCAGCCTTCATAAATATCTGCGTATGCCACATCAAACCGACCCGAATACCATGGGTCTGCAACGTCGCCCTTACGGTCGGTATAATCCATAAGCTTATGCACCTTACACTGAGGATCCTTACCGAAAATTCTTGTGATATTACGGATATTCATACTGTCCATAGCAACAAAAAGGTCATGCTTATCATAATCGCTTTTCTTAAGCTGTACCGCTCTTTTCCCCTCACAGCTTATACCGTGCTTTTTTAATTCATCTCTTGCGGGAGGGTAAACGGGGTCCCGATATTACCCCATATTTCCTCGGTGCTTGTGGCAGATGAGCATACGGAAAAACCCCTCTCTCTGCCCTGCTGCCTGATTAAATCCTTAAAGATAAATTCTGCCATAGGCGAACGGCATATATTGCCGTGGCAGACAAACATTATTCTTGTCATAGGCTTCTCCCCTTTTTAAGGTGTTCTGATTGCTTCTTCTGTATCCTTTTACTCAAGGTTACCCTTAAAAGCTGAGGTTTTTTAATTACGTGACCCTTAATAAATTCTGCAACCAGCCGAATATCGGCAAGCAGAAGAAAATTTTCCGTTTCACGGATATATTCAAATTTCACCTCATCGGGTAATTTATCTGTCTGTAATCATAATACCACAGCACAGGGATTTTTACAATAGACAGATAATATCAGTTTTCCGGGTGCTTTTCCACGCTTGAAATAAATAAAAGCTACCGGTTTGGGCGGCACTCCGCAGGCGCAAGCCTTATTTACTCCGAAAAGTCTGCTGAAGAATATGACAAACTTCCAGATAAAGTCCATAAAACCGCCCTTATGGCAGTTGCAGGAGCAGTTGTCCGAAGGCTCTTCAGGTTCTTCGGGTGTTTCAGGATGCTCACTTGCAGGAGATTCTCTCATCACATTACGGTCACCTGTCCAGTCGGCATTTTCATCAAGAGCAAGATATTCATCATATAAATGTTAAGGCAGGGAGTTACACCGTCTTTTACGTAAATTACTGTGTTATATGTACCGCCGTCTGCTCCGTCAGCATTTGCATAGCAATATGAAAATTCACGGTAAATATGTGTTTAAACAGGTAGAAAAAGATTGTTTTATATGCTATACTGAAAATATACAACAGTATTTTATCCTGAGGAGTGGTTTCTCTATGAAAAAAAGACTTGTTACTCTTGCGGTATCTGCGGGTCTTGCGGTATCTCTTGCCGGCTGTAGCAACAACCGTGCTTCCGAGCCCCTTGAGAATACACTGAAAGATGTGCCGATGTGCGATGTGGAGCTTCTTAATTCCTATGAGCAAAATGCCTTTAATCTGGAGGTCCGATATCTGAAAAAGCTTGATGCAGATAAGCTGCTCAAAGGCTTCTGTGACATCGCAGGAGTAGAAAGTGATGCCGCAAAATACGGCGGATGGGAAACCTCGTCTATTCAGGGACATACCCTGGGTCACTATCTTACCGCTGTGTCTCAGGCTTATGCCACATCAGGCGACGAAGAGCTTAAAGAAATTGCAGACCATATTGTGTCGGTGCTTGCTGAATGTCAGAATGCAGACACGGGCTATCTTGCTGCTATACCTGAAGACCATTATACACGTATTGAGCAGGGCAACACCTCGGGCACCTGGGTACCCTGGTACACAATGCATAAAATCATGTCAGGTCTTATTGATGCTTATGAATTAACGTCAAACGCTCAGGCTCTTTCAGTTGCTTCAAGGCTCGGAGACTGGGTATACAGCAGAACATCAAAGTGGGATGAGGCTATGCAGTATACCGTACTGAATGTTGAATACGGTGGTATGAACGATTGCCTTTATCAGCTTTACAGCCATACAAAGAATGAAAATCATCTTTCCGCCGCCCATAGCTTTGATGAAATGACCTTGTTCGACCCGCTTTATAACGGAAAGGATATTCTCAACGGCAAGCACGCTAATACAACTATTCCGAAAATCATTGGTGCACTGAACAGATATATCGTTCTTGGCAAGAGTGAGGAATACTACCTTAAGGTTGCTCAGAATTTCTGGGATATCGTTGTAAACAATCACACATATATCACCGGCGGTAACAGTGAGTGGGAGCATTTCGGTGAGCCGAACATTCTTGATGTCGAGCGTACAAACTGTAACTGCGAAACCTGCAATACATATAATATGCTCAAGCTTACACGTGAGCTTTTTAAAATCACGGGCAACAGAAAATATGCAGATTACTATGAAAATACTTTTATCAATGCAATTCTGTCCTCTCAAAACCCTGAAACGGGAATGACCACATATTTTCAGCCTATGGCAACAGGCTTTTTTAAGGTTTACAGCTCCGAAACTGAACATTTCTGGTGCTGTACAGGCTCGGGAATGGAAAACTTTTCCAAGCTTGACGACAGTATCTACTATAAAGATGAAAACAGCGTTTATGTTATCCGCTATACTTCTTCCAGAATGATTTGGACAGAAAAGAAGCTTACTGTTACACAAAATGAAAACCTGCCCAATGTCACCTTTACTGTTGAAGGCTCGGCTCAGGCTGATATTGTTTTAAGAGTACCTGACTGGTGCACGGAAATTCCCTCTGTGAAAATTAACGGCATCGACGATCAGACAAAAGTTAAGGATGGCTTTATCCGTCTGTCAAGGGAATGGCAGGACGGTGATGTTATTGAGTATTCTATGCCAATGGGAACAGAAGTATATGATTTGCAGGATAATGAAAATGCAGTTGCATTCAAATACGGTCCCTGGGTACTAAGTGCCAACCTCGGCAACAACGATATGCAAACAAGCACAACAGGTGTTAATGTTACCGTTCCTCTTCTTGACTGTTCAATCAGCGATATAATTACCGTTAAGGACGGTACTATCGAAAATTGGCTCAGCAATATCAACGAAAACCTGGTGAGAAATGAAGGAACCTTGAATTTCACACTAAATGGTACTGACTGTGACCTTATCTTCTCGCCTCACTATCTGCAGCATAAAAACCGTTACGGTATTTATTTCAGACTTGCAGATGCCAATACTGAAATAAAAGAAAATGAAGCGGATAAATACACTGTCATTGACAGCTTACCTGTCGGTAATGATCAGTACGAATTTTCACACAATCTCAAATCTGACCTTTCTAACTCAGGAAATCACTTAGGGCTTATTTTCAGAGATGCGGCACCAGGAGGATTTTTCAGCTACGATATGACAGTTGATAACAAGGTTGCCAATTACCTTTGTGTAAAATATTTCAGCGGTGATGTGGGCAGATGCTTCAGAATTCTTGTTGACGGTGAGCTTGTTGAGAATGTTGTACTTGAGAATGTTGATCCCGGCAGATTCTATGATGTTTACTACAAAATACCTGATGAGCTTATTACTGATAAAGAAAAGATTACTGTCACATTTGAAGCAAGCGAAAACAGTTATGCAGGCGGCATTTTCGACAAGCTCAGTATCGTAAAGGATAAATAAATAGTATATTTTCCGATTAGCTTCAAAATAGAAATCAGTTAAACAACAAAGAACAAAACCACCGGTGAAAAAGTGGTTTTGTTTTTTCATCTGTATTCTTGTAAAGTTTTTTTGGAAAAAAGGCAAAAAAATCACCCTTCCGACTAATCGGAAAGGTGATAAAAAAATCTTGAAAATGGCTTATTACGAGCATAAGCGAGTAATAAGGTTCTCCAAAACACAGAAATCTTTGATTTCGTCTTGTTTCGTGAGGTTCTTATTACGAACGCAGTGAGTAACAAGCTTTGCTTATTACGAGCCTTGCGAGTAACAAGGTTCCGGGGAGCCCATAGAAATCTATGATTTCGTTATGGGTCGGGTTCTTATTTTGAAGCCTCTTCAATAGCAACTGCACATGCAACAGTCAAGAAAGCTGGGGTTGTTACCTTAGTTTATGGGTTGTTTTTCGTCGTGATTCTGGCAGTTTTTATGCAGGAAAAACCACTGAAACGGTGCTTTGTGCTCCCATGTGTTATTTGCTGTTGTAAAGTTTCGGGTGGTGGGTTGGGTTGTAAAGGTTTCAAAAGGAAAATTCACATATTACGAAAGCCACCGCTGAGGGTGGCTTTCACTGTTATTTAACCTTTACGCTCTTTACTGCACTCCACGCAGAATATACGTAGCCGCTGTCGGTCTTGATATATGTTCTTACCTTGAAGTAGTAGGTCTTGCCGCTTGTGAGTCCTGTGACAGTTAGCGAAGTCGCATTGGCTTTTACGTTACTGAATTTCTTGTAGGAACCGTCCTTACTTGTTGAGTACCATACCTGATATCCTGTTTCGCCGCTTACGTCTGACCAGGTAAGCTTTGCCTTACCTGTATATGCAGTTATTTTTGTAAGGCATGGTGTTGCAGTTCTGGTGGAAGTAATAAACTTAGCATATTTGCTTGCCCAATAAGTATTTCCGTCATGTTTGGTATAGGCCTTAACGGCAAAGGTGTATTTTGTGCCGGGATTTAAATCTGTTATGGTATATGTAAGTTTTGTTGTTGTTTTAAGAGCCTTCCAGCTGCCGTTTCTTGCAACATAAATTCTGTATCCGGTTGCACCGGGCACCTTATTCCATTTAAGTGTAATGCTTTCCGTTTTCTGCGAAGCAGTAACCTTATCGGTAACAGCCGGCCTGGTAATTGTATTAAGTTCGCTGTATTCGGGTGACCACATAATCAAAGCTCCCGTATTCATATACGCTTTAACTGCAACACAATATTTCGAGCCTGAATTAAGATTACTGATAGTTGCCGTTGTTTTTTTACCCGTTGTTCTTACGGCAATATCCCATTTTCCGGTTTGTGTATTTTTGACAAATACTCTGTAGCCTGTCGCACCGTTTACAGCCGACCATTTAACGGTAATACTGCTCGATGTCTGGGTAGCACTGAGATTCTTAGGCGAGAAAAGAGCATCAGGATCGTATTCACAATAATAAGGAACGTTTGCCACACCTGAATTATAATTTTTGGTAACAAAGGTCATCCATTGGCTTTCTGTACCCGTATAAAGAATCTGCTTGAGATTTTTGCAACCTATAAAAGCATGTTCCCCTGCAGTACCGATTTTCTCGTAGAATACAACGTATTCAAGACCGGAGCAATTTTCAAAAGCACCAAGTCCGACAAATTTCACATTTTCGGGAAACTCAACCTTGGTAAAGCTCTTGCATCCGTAAAAAGCAAAATCCTCGATTGAACCGAGCTTTTCAGGCAAATTGACATCCTGTAGTTTGGCACAGTTTGAAAAAGCTTGTTCGCCAATATATGTTAAAGTGGACGGGAAGGTGACTGTCTCAAGAGTTTTACATTTATAGAAGGCATAATCGCATATTCTTGTTACCCCCTCAGGAATAACGATATTTTTTGGAGACTCGCCATTTATGTAAATCGCATCAGCAAGATAAGCGGGGGCTGACCAATAGGTAAGAGACCAATCATAGGTTCTCTCATAAATAATATCAAGATATGAAGCAAGATCGTTAACATATAAGCTTTCAATATTTTTACAATTTTCAAAAGCATGACCTATAAATCTCTTTGCACCTGTGTTGAGAGTAATGCTCTTGAGCGCGGAGCAGTTATAAAAGGCTCCGTGATTAACTACTGTCTGAGCTGCTCCCTCTGTTTTGTCACCAAGTGTGAGAGCTTCAAGCATACTACACTCTGCAAAAGCATATTCACCGACAGCTTTAACACTTGAAGGAATAACAAGCTTTTTAACATTACAGCCGTAAAAAGCAGCGCCTCCGATTTCCTCAAGTCCGTCATAGATTATAATATCTGTCACGCGCATTGCTTCTGTGCAGCCGTTAAAGGCATTGTCTAAAATTTTCTTTACACCGTAGCCAATAGTTATTTTTGAAAGAGTCGTACCCTTGAAACTGTATCGGGATATTACAGCTGCAGGCTCGGCTTTTTCTGTAAGACTGCCAACAACAATCTCGTCAAGCCCACTTTCGGTAAAACATTCGGCTCCGATTATAACAGATGCAGGAATTGTAACCTTTTTCAGCTTACCGTAGCCCGCAAAAGCTCGGGAGGGTATAGAAGAATTTTCAGGAAATACAAGCTCTTCAACAAGCTTTCCGTCTATATAAAAGTCCTTAGCATAATATAAAGGGTTATTAAGTTTATGGTCAAAGCTGTATGTTAACCACTGTTCAACACTATCAACATACACACTTAAATTTTTACACCCGTCAAAGGCAGCTCTTCCAAAAGAATTAATATGCTCATTAACTATAAGCTGCTCAATATCCTCACAGCCTGCAAAAGCCCTGTCGCCTATATCAATCTTACCCTCGGTGAAATGGATTTTATCAACGAGCTTACCGTCAACATAAAGCTTTCCTGCATGATAAAGCGGGTTTGCATAAATATTTGAAAACTTTATCGAAGCCCATGTTTCAAGCTTCTGTGTGTATACCGCTTCAAGGCCACCGCAACCGTAAAAGGCATCCTTTCCTACCTTTGTTACACTTATCGGGAACGTAACCGATTTGATAGAGCTGCAATACTTAAATGCACCTTCGCCTATGGTTGTCAGAGATTCCGGAAATATCACCGAGTTAAGAGCCTTATAACCGTAAAAAAGATTAGCCTTAATCTCTTCGGTTCCCTCGGGGATTACAATATCAGTCACCTTTTCATCGTCAACATAAAGATTTCTGCCATTGCCAAGAAATCCGTACAGATAGCCCGAAAACATGTGTATATCACAACCAAGCCAAGTTTCAAGAGAATCAACATAGATATCTTTTAAATTATTGCAGTTTTCAAAGCTGTTGATATAAATCACCGTCGGTGCAGAAAGGCTTATGCTTTCCAATGCACTATAGTTATAAAATGCATATCTAGGTATTTCCTTCACATCCTCAGGGATTACAAGATTAATAACCTTTTCACCGTTAATATAAATAGCATCCATCTTTGAATCATCAATTGCACGAGAAACCTTGAACCAAGTCTGAAGATCAGGCACATAAACCTCCTTCAGTGAATCGCATCCGATGAATGCCGTACCGCCTATGTTACTAACGCCTGAATGGAAGGTAACACTTTTAAGCGAATCTGTACCGCTGAATGCAAATCCGGGTATTTCTTTAATATGCTCGGGAATTACAAGGTCAACAACCAGTTCCCCGCCTATATACAGATTTTCTGCAAAGCTCATAGGATTATAGGTATCCATATGGTAAAAATTAGGAGAAAGAGCACAGGTATTGAACCATGCCTCAAAGCTTTCAACATAAACATCCTTGAGATTGGGACAGTCAAATGCATAGTTACCCAAAGATATAACACTTTTGGGAATAGTTACACTCGTCAACAATTCATAGTCCTTAAAAGCCTCGGTCGGTATGGTTGTAATACCTTCCGGAATTACAAGGTCAGTCACAAGCTCACCGTCAATATAAAGGCCTCTGCCGCCTGCATATAAACCAGGATAATTACCTCCAAAATCAGAATTCAACCAGGTTTCAAGAGAGTCAACATAGAATTTTTTCATATTGCCGCAACCGATAAAGCAGCTGGATGTCATACTCTTGGGTTCAGAAAAGCTTACACTTTCCAGCTTTTTGTAACCGGCAAAGCAACCTTTCGGCAGACTGTCTATGTTTTCAGGAATAACCAGATCAACAAGCAGCTCTCCGTCGATATAAAAGCCGTCATAGCCGCCACGGAATGCATAGCAAACAGCAAACCATGTTTCAAGATCAGGAACATATATTTCTTTTATATTTCCTTTGACAAATGAAGTTGTGCAAAGGTTTATCGAATCAATTTTCTCAAATCTTACAGCTTTAATTGCAGAGATTTCGTCGAATGCACAATTAGGAACCTCTTTAATTTTTTCGTCAATCACCAGCTCAGTCAAAAGTGCTCCGCCCACATAGAAATTTTCAATGTTTGCGCCTAATCTGAATCTCGGAGTGATAGTTTGTTGTGAATTTGCAACAAGCTCACACCAATGTTCAACACTGTCAATACGAAGGGTTTTAACACTTGTGAAACTAAAAGCGCTATAACCAAGCTTCTTAAGGCTTTTCGGAAGTGTAACACTCTCTATAGAATCACAACCGCTGAAAGCCTCGTCGTTTAAAACTGTCGTGCCCTCGGGAATAACAAGATCCGTCACAAGCTCCGACCCTACATAGAGATTTTCCGAGTAAAACAGCGGACTGGCAGATGCACTGTCAAATTTGATATTCAGCCAGTCTTCAATGTTTTCGACATATACATTTGTAACGCCTTTTGTAAAATTCCTCTTACCTAATTGTGTAAGACCCGAAGGCAGAGTAAGGTCTGTCAAAGCATATCCTACGGCATCGTTACCTAGCTTTGTAACCTTGTATCCACCAAGAGTAGTAGGAATTTCCAATACTCCGGTATTTGCGTTTTCACATTTCACAATCGTTGCTTGACCGCCCTCCACAGTATAGG
The DNA here is from genome assembly GCA_045544675.1 of Acutalibacteraceae bacterium. Lineage (GTDB taxonomy): Bacteria > Bacillota > Clostridia > Oscillospirales > Acutalibacteraceae > UBA6857. The sequence continues at coordinate 36,006 of JAZPZK010000019.1, read as the reverse complement.
TAAATATGCCCTCAACATATGTTTCCTCCGCTGCATATGCACCTAAAGCAAAAAGAACCGAAAAAATTGCAGTTATCAGAACTGTATATATAATTTTCTTTTTCATGATAAATCCTCCTTTATCTTCACATTATTATAATATCATAAAGAAAAACTTTTAGGCTGTTTTGTCTGAACGGCTGTTATTCCTGTACTGAATTGTTATTCGGAACCATAACAACCGATGTGAAAATGCCGTTTTTATAATCGTTTTTAAGTGTACCGCCGTAACGTTCAACAGTCTTTGCAATATTTTTGATTCCATAACCGTGAAGTCCTTCAGAACCTTTCTTTGTGCTTTTCAGCTGTCTTGAAGCATTAAAAGGATTCTCTCTGCAGGGATTTATAACCTTGAAAAATACGAAGAACTCCTTTTGCCAGATTTCAACGGACACTGTTTTATTGCTTTCCCCCGGCAGATTTTCACAAGCCTCTATTGCATTATCGATCTGATTTGCAAGAATGGCACACAAATCAACCGCAGATAAATATAAATCAGAAGATAATCTCACCCGATAATCGAAGTTAATTCCGGCGGCCTCTGCACCTGCAATTTTACAGTTTATAATTGAATCAATCACCTTGTTTCCGCAATTACAATGCCTTACATTGTTATAATTGGCTGATAAAAGTTCTTCAACATAAGCCTTTGCGGCGTCATCCTTTTCTATCATGCCTCCGATAGTTCTGATATGATTTTTGAAATCGTGTATCTGCTGATACATAGTATTCTGTGCATTCTGAAGCTCTGAAAAATTCTTTTCCATCATTGCATTTGTCGCAGCCATTATTGAGCTTTCACGCTTTTCTTTTTCATACTTAGTATTTATTGAAACAGCGGTTATTGTAGCAATAAAAGACAGCACAACGAATACCGCAGAAAGCATAAGCGACATCTGCATCACAAAAACAGAATCGGAAAAAATCAGACCCGAAATGACAGAAAGCAGTGTGAAAGCAATTAAGGAAACGCTAAAAAGCACATATAAATTCTTTTTCCCCAACAGCCTGACCTTAGGGTATATTTTGCTGAACGCAAAAAACACAAAAATTTCAATAAGTTTAGGCACCAATAACATGACAAAACTATACTCTATACCGACGGCAAAAATAATACCGAAAGATATAACGTAGTCAAGCACATAATAGAAAAACCAGGTCATCATAACCGAAGCAAAATTAAGGGCTATATTCCTCTTTGAGAGAACAAAGGGCACTGCAAAGGAATATATCATCGCAGGGACCGTTACCGCATAAGGATACGGCACCAATGAATTCATCGCAGTTACCAAAACTGCATAAACCGCCGAAAATCCGAGAGTCAATAATATATTTTTACTGTTTTTATATTTTCGCCCACACATTTTTCCGGGCACGGATATAACAATAAGACCTTCTGCAAAAGCAGCAAGTAACGGAATAAGCTGATAAACTATACTCATTTTACAACACCTTCTCCTTTATTATAATCCCCATCTTATCAAAAGCGTTTCTTTTACCGTCTTCATTAACCTTCTGCTGATCGGTAATACTGATCCATTTTTAAGACGGATGTCATTGCCTATCATCTGTGAAATGTAGTCAATATTTACAAAGCAACCTCTGTCAATAAAAATAAAACGATCATCGTTAAGGATATTAAAAAATTCAGAAATACCTCTGTTGTCTACAAGCTCTCCATCTTTATCTGTCACAATGATCAACTGTCTTGAAACACGGGTGACATAAATGATGCTGTCATAGGATACACGCCAGAAATCATTATATCTTCGCACTGTAATAACACTGTCGTTGGAATTCGACACCGCTTTAACGGCACAGTCAAGAGCTTCCGTTATATCACGGCTGAGATTTTCTTTTATCACATATCTGAGTGCGTTTACCTTATATCCGTCAACCGCACGGCCTTCCATAGATGTCAGGAAAATAATAACAGGGTCAGCTATATGCTGCCTTATTGCTTCAGCAAGTTCAAATCCGTTTTTTCCGGGCATCGATACATCAAGAATGAATATATCAGATATGTGCCTGTCCTGAATTTCATAAATAAGCTGGTCAGGAGAATTAAAAGAGCTGATATTAAATTTAATATGCTTATCAGTACTATATTTAATAAGCTCAGACTTAATAATCTCGATATCATTTGCACTGTCATCACAAAGTGTAATATTTATCAAAAAATCACCATCTTCATAATTTTAATCCTTCTGATATTTTAATTTATAGCTATTTCAAAGTCAACAAAGCAACAGTTAATTACACTTGAATAATATAACAAGTCAGGAGATAAAACGTTTTGTTTGTCTGTTCGGTATGTTTTTTCGTCCGAAAGGCATAAAAAATGAAAATCCGCCCATCACTGAGCGGATTTTCATATAACCTCATGTATGCTTTTCTTTCGGTTTCTGCATTCGCATATTGTTGTCTTTCTGCTTGGTGGATTACACTTGGTATTCTACCGGACAGATCTCTTAAAGGCAGACCCGACCAAAACGGTTCCTTGGAACGCATGCATAGAGACATCGCAAGGGAAATTGAAAAGAAGATTCCCGGTGGTATAAAAGCCAATCAAATTGTCTTAGATGCTTGGGTTGAAGAATACAATTCCGAAAGACCGAACGAGGCAATCGGAATGAAAACACCTGATGAAGTTTATCAAAAATCCCCAAGAAAATACGATGGTGATTTTGATGAACTTGAATATCCTATAGGATTCCTCGTCAGAAAAGTTTTATGTGGCGGTGAAATCATCATAAATGGAATACGCATAACAATCGGATACGCATTAAGAGGCTGGCATGTTGGCTTACAAGCGGTGGCTAACACTGTAAAATACCATGTGTTTTTAGCTGATTTTTTACTTGGTGCTTTGGATATGGATTCCTGTTGTTTTTATCCGTTAGATGAGTTAAAATCAGATTAAAAGTAATTAAGGGCGGTAAGCCCCTTTATGCTTACCGCCTCTTTCCCATTATATCTGTATCCTTTGACAAGGTAGTATTGAAACAATTTACTACGCAAATTCTTTCAATCTCCACCTTGACAATAGTGGGTAATGCACTTACCACCGGCTTACCTATGTGCTGACCGTACACAAAGGGCTGCTTTTAACTATATTATACACTCTGCCTTGTACCATACCAAGATTGGTGTTTTTTATATTATAACAAATATTTTTTAAACTCAACTGTTTTGCCCAAAAATTTCTAGACGAAGTATAAGTCATAAGATATTCTTTCATTATTAAAATACTGAACATAACTTACAATGAATAAGGCTCTGCTATGGGTTGTTTTTCGTCGTGATTCTGGCAGTTTTTATGCAGGAAAAACCACTGAAACGGTGCTTTGTGCTCCCATGTGTTATTTGCTGTTGTAAAGTTTTGTAAAGTTTCGGGTGGTGGGTTAGGTTTGTAAAGTTTTTGTATAAACCAACTTGTTAAATAATGTTACTCGGAATAAAACAGTTTTGAGAGTCAATCGGCATAACCTCTTCACACATACATACTATGCCACCGCAACCTCTTTGCAATGATGTTTTATCTATAACTGAATATTTTTTTGTTTCTCTTTTGTCAGGGCTTGCAGATTTTTTTATCTCAATAGGATGTATTGTATCATTCTCCTCAATGAAGATATCGATTTCTTTAGCATTGGAATCACGGTAATACGAAAGGTTTGCCTTACTTTTAGAATATGCATAAGTCTTTACAAATTCCATCACAACATAATTTTCATAATAATGGCCGCTTGCTGCACCATTCATTAATGTTTCGGGAGACAGCCACATCGAAAGGTACGCACAAAGACCGGTATCACAAAAATAAAGCTTAGGCATTTTAACAAGCCGTTTAAGCTCGTTGTTTTCATAAGGCTTAAGCAGATAAACAATACCCAATCCCTGTAAAACGTTAAGCCAGGTTTTTGCTGTCGGTTCAGATATATCCGCAGCCTCAGCTAAAGTGGAATAATTAACCTGCTGAGATACCAATGCAGCACAAGCACTCAAAAATCTTGAAAATTTTACCGTGTCAGTAATTCCACCGACTTCAGTTGCATCACGCATCAGATACGTTTCAACATAAGAATTAAAGTACTCATCCCTTATTTCGCTGTCAACACTCTGAACATCAGGCATACCGCCCGTCCATATATGATTGAAAACATTTACAATATTATTTTTATTAAAAAACTGTTGTCTTTTTAGTAATCCTTGTAACGATAAGTCCAAATCATCTTCTATGAGTATCCCTTGCTTTTCACGTTGCGACAAGCTGTACAGATTTAGAATTCCTATTCTTCCTGCCAAAGTCTCCCTTACCTGCTTCATCATTTTATATTGTTGAGAGCCGGTAATCCAGAACAACCCTTTTTCGTCGCTTTCATCGCACATTATTTTTATCTGCTCAAACAGTTCAGGGGCTTTCTGAATCTCATCTATCAGTATTGGTGGTTGATAAACCTGAAAGAACATCACCGGATCGCTTTTAGCCAAATCTCTTGCCATTCGGTTATCCAAAGTAACATAAGTTCTGTCTGATCCCTCAGCCAGATGTTTAAGCATAGTAGTTTTACCTACCTGTCTTGCACCTGTTACCAATATAGCCTTAAAGTGACTGTTCATTTTTAAAAACTTTCGCTCTATTTCACGCTTCAGATATTTCATTAAAGATACTCCTTTTATGATATTTCAAAATGCATTTTATTTTATCATAAAAACAAATGTGATGTCAATATATTATTCGCTATTTTTAGTAAAATATAAAATGTACTTAGGATTTAATTTAAATTTAATTACAGTTAAAACAAACCGACACAACACATTATCTATTTAGTATCTCAACAGCCTTCTCCACATGCTCTTCCTCAAGGCCGTCCTTTGGCTGAACAAAATGACCCACAAGGAATTTTGCAAACAATGCTCCGTCATCGATAGCCACATAGTTTTTAATACCTGGATTCTCACATATCCAATCACGGATATCATCTTCACGCATACCACTTTCTGAAACAGGAGTTTTACCGTAGATTTCAAGTCCGTATTCAGCAAAGGTATCATTTATGACCTTTCCGAAATAATCACACTTTTCGGGATTCTTGTCCCAATATTCTCTCAATGAGGTTATAATAACAATCTTGGCATCGGTGCTGTCAACCAGCCTTTTCAGCAGGGGCATTTTTGATTTATCAATGCCTGCTCCCATGCTGCCGTAACTATCTCTGTAATACTAGCTGTTAAGTACACCGTCAAAATCAAGGAATAATACTTTCATTTTATCTTCTCCTTTTCATATTTCACTTCATTCTCAATCCATGCCATCAATAGATTTACTATTCTCTCCTGTTGATTTTCTGTAAGCTCTACGCCCATCGGCACCTTGTACCACTTGTTCAGACAACCTCGGCAGCAGCAGGCACAGGCGTGCTGAGCAACAAACACAGGATGTCCCCGCATAGGAGTTTGTTTGCCGTCATTTTCTGGAAAGGCAGGAGCAAGTCGCTTGGCAATAAAATCTGCTGCGTGCTGTCTTATTAAATCCATACCCTTTTCTTCTATGTACTTTTTATCCTTGGCTGTAAGGTGGAATCCGGCTCTGAATTTTGACTTTTTGAGTCGGATGAGGGTTTCGTTGATTGTTGACATAGTATCACTTCTTGTATATATCTTTTGTTTGTATTATAGCATTCTGATGAGCAGAAAAGCAATATATTCTTTCATCCTAAAGATTATTGTCCAAATAAGTGTACTTAGAGTTTTACCATATTGTTATTCCCCTAATTTTGTGGTAAACTAAACACAGAAAGTGAGGTTTAGAAAGATGACAAATAAAACATACATTGCCATAGATCTGAAGTCTTTCTATGCCAGTGTAGAAGCACGAGAAAGAGGTCTTGACCCGATGACAACCAATCTTCTCGTTGCTGACCCATCACGAACAGAAAAGACTATCTGCCTTGCCGTTTCTCCGTCGCTAAAGGCCTACGGAATTTCCGGCAGAGCGAGAATGTTTGAGGCTTTGCAGCAAATCAAAACAGCCAATAATGAAAGACTGCAAAAAGCTCCCGGCAGAAGGTTTAAGGGCTCATCCTATGATGATAACGAGCTGAAGGCTAATCCGAATTTATCTATCGATTATGTTGTCGCTGTTCCGAGAATGGCTTTGTATATTGAATACAGCACCCGCATTTATGAGGTTTATCTCAAATACGTTGCACCCGAGGATATACACGTTTACTCAATCGACGAGGTATTTATCGATGCTACGGCTTATCTGAAAACTCTTAAAATGTCTGCCCACGATTTTGCGATGATGCTTATTAAAGACGTACTTGCTGAAACAGGTGTAACTGCAACGGCAGGCATCGGTACTAATCTGTATCTTTGCAAGGTTGCTATGGATATTACCGCAAAGCACATGCCCGCAGACAAGGACGGAGTACGTATTGCAGAGCTTGATGAAATGTCTTACCGCAGACTTCTCTGGGATCACAGACCTTTAACTGATTTCTGGCGTGTCGGCAAGGGTATTGCAAAGAAACTCGAGCAAAACTATATGTTCACTATGGGCGATGTTGCCCGCTGTTCTGTGTACAATGAAGATTTACTCTACAAGCTGTTCGGCATAAATGCAGAACTTCTCATTGACCACGCATGGGGCTGGGAGCCTTGTACCATTGCTGACGTCAAGGCATACAAGCCTGCTACAAACTGTCTGAGCTCGGGACAGGTACTCCACTGCCCTTATGACTTCGAAACCACAAAAATCGTACTCAAGGAAATGCTTGAGGCATTGTCTCTCGACCTTGTGGAAAAGAAGCTCGTAACCGACCAGATAGTTATTACTATCGGTTATGACATCGAAAACCTTACTGATGCAAGCCGCAGAGGTACTTATAAAGGTGAAGTCAAGACAGATTTTTACGGAAGACAAGTGCCTAAGCACGCAAGAGGTACGGTTAATATAGGCAGAAAAACATCTTCAACGAGGCTTATTACCGATGCAGTTCTGAAGGTTTATGATGAGGTAGTAAATCCCGACCTTCTCATAAGAAGAATAAACATCACCGCTAATAATGTGATACCTGAGAATACTGCTTCACAAGGTACTGCCCCATATCAGCATTCACTCTTTGAGATCTATGATGAAGAAGAACTGAAAAAAGAAGACGCCGAGCTCGAAAGGGAAAGAAAAATACAGGAAACCCTTATCGGTATCAAGAATAAATTCGGCAAGAATGCCATTCTGAAAGGTCTTAACCTTCAGGAAGGTGCAACAGCCAAAGACAGAAACGAGCAAATCGGCGGACACAAAGCTTAGGGTGACAGCAGTCGAACCTGATAAGGTTTAACGGGGTATATTTTCACCGTAACTTCATTAAAAAGCCTTGAAAGGCGTCAGCCTTTCTGCGTTTTTTGCCTCGTTACAATAAAAATCTTCTCCCGTTAAACTTCGAAGAACCTTAAATGCCCGAGTTGTAGTGCATTTGAGGATTTCTTCGACGAAACAATACTCGTGTCTTGCGAGGAGAAAAATCATCAAAGGTGCTGTAAATCGGACATTTAAGGCTTGTCATGTCCGACTACTGTCACCCTAGAAAGGAGTGTGCCGTATGAATAACGACTGCAGTGAAAAATATAAAGATATAATCGACATGCCACATCATCAGTCAAAAAGAAGGCAGAGAATGGCTATGATTGACCGTGCGGCACAGTTCAGTCCCTTTGCAGCTCTCACAGGACACAATGCCGCTATCATCGAAACAGCAAGGCTCACTGACAGACAAATCGAGCTTGACGAGGGTACCAAGTCAATAATCAACGAAAAAATACAGATGATTTCTGATTACCTTTCAGAAAAGCCTACCGTAACAATAACTCACTTTGAGCCTGACATAAAAAAAGACGGCGGTGCTTATCTTAACACTACAGGCACGGTTAAAAGGATTGATGATTTTAAAAGAGAGATTATTCTTACGGATGGGACGATAATTTCGATCGAGAGAGTTTATGATATTCAGGGTGAATTGTTTAAGGGGTTGGAGTGAGAGAAGCTGCAGGTTTGAGCCTGCAGCTTTTTGATTTTTATTCTTTTACATCACTTACGCTGCAGCATTTGCATTAACTCTTTGTATAATCCCAATGATACCCCGTAAAATGCTGGCATCAGCAAACAGTTCCACAATATTACCATTATCTGTAAAAGGCGGACTCTGCAGCACTGACAAATCCTTCATCATACCATTTTGTACTATATACTCAACAATCTGATTAACAAAATAAATCTGTCTGTCATCGAGATTGGCATCGTTAAGATACACGGCAAAGGCTTCCTTGGCAGCATTCATATCTAGACCTACTATTTCACGTACAAGCTCACCCAACGGCTTATTCTCGAACGCTTCTTCGTAGTCTTCTTTAGTTCCGAGTTCGTTCCAAAGAATTCCTTCAAGTGATTTGATATCTTCAGCAGTAAGGGGTATATTGCTCTTCAGCTTAGAAATAACTTCATTGTCGCCTACGTGCTGTCTGATATAATATTCGGCTTTTGCTCTGTAATTTTCAAGATCGTCTGTTTCAAGCTCTGACTCTTTCCAATCTATTGAAAGTATCTGATCGTCAAAGTTGGTATCGTAGCGATGAACATCAACCTGCACATACTTCATAAGGTCACGAAGATTTTCACGGATATGCTCAAACTCATTGATTCCTGCAGTATCGACATAGTCAGTATTAAGAATTTTATTGATAAGCTCAGACTTTGCCATAATTTCGGGAATGTTGCCGCCTACCTTCGCAACACCACGAACTCTCTTGACAAGGTCGCTTCTTGCTCTTGTGTATTTTTTGCCGATAAGATATGCAAGCTCAATGCCATACATAAGAGCATCAAAGCGTACTGCTTTCGCATCGTCATCATCAGCAATAATAAGCGGTGCAAGCTCTTCAGCAACCTGAAGAGTATTTTCAAAGGTAATCTGCTTATAATTTTCAGCATTGGCATACAGTTCTACATATCTCAGATGCTGTCGGACGGCAAAGTTATCTCTATTAAGCTCTCTGATTTTATTGACCATATCTTCGACAAGGCTCTTTCTGAACTCAATAAGCTCAGGTGTCTGATAGTCTATATCCTGAAGCTTGAATGCCATCTGGAACTTAAGATTGAAAATCGCACTCTGAACAGGCATCTGAACAGGTGTTTCGCTTGGTTTGCCGCCCGTTCTGAAAAATTCAAAGTTTCCGCAGAAATCGAAAATATAGAACTTCTCTTTATCTCCACCGTCAAGAAGTCCCGGACAAAGTCTCGTTCCTCTGCCTATCATCTGCCAGAATTTCGCCTTACTCATAACCTTCTTGAAAAATACAAGGTTAACTACTTCAGGTACGTCTATACCCGTATCAAGCATATCAACAGAAATGGCAATCTGAGGCAATTTCTTCGGGTTAGAGAATTCATCAATTGCACTCTGGGCGTAGTTGATGTGATTATCAATCACTTTAGCATAACCAACAAGATGCGGATACTGCTCATTGAATATATCAAATATTTTTTCAGCGTGACGGTGATTTTTTGCGAAGATAATCGTCTTACCGATTTTCTGACCGTAATCAATTCGGATACCGTGTGTCATAAGCACATTAAGTACTTCAACTATTGTATCTTTATTGAAAATCCACTCGTTGAGTGCAGATGAATTTATTCTGTCGGGCAAGTCACCGTTTTCATCCGTGAAGGTATCTTCATAGTCCTGCTTATCTTCATCGGAAAGCTCGTCGTAAGCAATACCCTCTTCGATGAATTTCAGTTTCGTTTCAACGGACATATAGTCAACAAGATAACCGTCCTTGACAGCCTGAGCAAGCTCATAGCCGTAGGTCGGTACGCCGTTTTCAAGCTCAAAGATTTCATATGTATTCTTATCGATTTCGTCCTTAGGTGTGGCGGTAAGACCCACAAGAGGAGCATCAAAATAATTGAAAATATCTCTGTACTTATTATAAATAGATCTGTGAGCTTCGTCGCAGATAATCAGGTCAAAATGTCCGCAGGTGAAAAGCTTACCTTCTTCGTCTTTTGCAGTATCGATGCAGTTCATCATTGTCTGATAAGTAGAGAAGATGCAGTGAGCGTTGTAGTTGCTCTTGTCTTCACAGAGATTTGCAACGGAAAGGTCGGGAAGCATATTATAAAAGCTTCTTTTTGCCTGTGTTACAAGTGAATTTCTGTCAGCAAGGAAAAGTATATTCTTGACCCAGCCGTGCTGTAAAAGCACATCCGACAGAGCTATAACCGTTCTCGTTTTACCCGAGCCCGTAGCCATAACAAGCAGAGCTTTACGTCGGTTCTTTTCGTCAAGAGCCTTACATACGGCCCTGATAGCACCCTCCTGATAGTATCTGCCGGCAATATCTCTTCTTATCATTATATTTTTGAGACTTGTCCTCATTCGACGGAGGTTGAAGAGCTTTTCAAGGTCACGCTTGGAGTAAATTGCCGCAACTCTTCTTTCGGGATACTGTCCGTCGATGATTTTCGTATCAAAGCCGTTTGTGAGGAATATCACGGGTCTTCTTCCGTACTTCGCTTCGAGGATATCGGCATAAAGCTTTGCCTGCTGTCTGCCTACTGAAACGTCCTTACAGGTACGCTTTGCCTCGATAACGGCAAGAGGCTTATGGGTATCGTCATAGAGTACGTAATCAGCGAAGCCTACCTCACTCTTGTTGGGCATACCGGGAAGCTCAACCTCATTTATCCAGTTTTTGCCTTCAATCCAGCCCGCATCGGTGAGCATTGTGTCAATATAAAGCTTTCTTGTTTCGTACTCCGTAAGGTCTAAAGGCTTCGGAACATAGGTCTGCTGTTTTTCTTCACGGGTCAGGGTAAGCTGAGCCTTAAGAGATTTGTTTTCTTCTATAAGCTTCTGCAGGTCTACTTCGGATATTACTTCCTGAATATCGTTATCAGCCTTGCCGAGAAGTGATGGGTCAAACTCTCTGCCCTCATATGTACCGCTGACATCATAACAGTAAGCAACAAAGTCAAGAAAGACAAACAGATTTTCAAGGCAGAGCTTCGCCAGGGCTTCACTCGCTTTTTTAGCCGTGTGTGCGGAGTCGTTACCGTTTTTGCGTATAAGCTCCATACGCTTTAAGATATCCTTGCCCACGATATCACGGAAATCCTCATTATACATAAGGTTATGAAGATTATCGGGATAAGGCAGAGTAAGGTCTGCATCAACGGAATACATCCATTTGACGGCAAACTCCATAGCACGGCGGCAGTTAATGATACAAGCCGACGGGTCTATATGGAATATTTTTTCCGCACTGATGGCAGCATCGGCAAAGGTGCTGAAGCCGGGATCAGATTTGAGAAAATCAAAGTTTGTCATTGTTGTCACCTGTCTTTGTTGTTTAGTTTGAATTATCAATAATGTTTCTGAATATGTCCAACACTTTTAGAAGTGTTGATTCAATATCTTTGCTCATCAAGTTCTCTTCATAATGTTTTCGTTGACCTCTTGAAGTTTTCTTTCCATTATCAACGAAATTGTTCCAATAAATTCCAGGTTTTCCAAATCTCATAGGAAATCTCATAGGAAACATGCTACCACTAACTTCATAATAAAACATATCCAAACTGCAATCATGCTTTAATTGGTTGTTTAAGTAAAGGAAACCTTTAGTAAAGTCCTCGTCAGTTTTAGATATCAACGGTCTTACTCTTTCCTCATAATCTGCTATAAAATGAACGGCAGTAACAACTTTATAAAATAGTTCAAATTTATACTCTTCAAATTTCGTGTTGTCACTTATCTTATTTATTGTTTCGACCGCTTCAATGACACTTTGCTCTAAACATTTAAAAAACATTTTCTCTCCCTATAACATCTAAAAATCTTCATTACAAAACTTTAAATATCTTCAAAATATTTAATATAGTTAAAATCAAACCACACATCTGAGTTATAAATATAAATATCGGTTTCATTTTCTTAGATATCGTTTCTTCAGTTTTAATAGCACAAAAAACAGAGTAAACAAATTGTATTAGACCTAAAATAAAAGCATAAACCCCCATAAGCATTAACAGAAAAATAAAAACATTAACAAGCCAATCGTTTGTAAGTGTATAGATTGCAAACCAAACGCCCATAAAAATAACGCCCAAAACAAGATTGCCTATGCCTTTAAACTTTTTACTCTTATCAATTTCGGTTCCTATCCCTGCTAATCCAAAAAAGCCAAAAATTGCACCAATCAAATATGTAACCCAGTGTAAATTAAAGTATGTTTTGTTTGTTAATAAAAAAACCGAAATCAAGGAAAACGATATTCCTATTGCAAAGCTATTTATTTTATCATCTGTCTCCTTATTAAATACAGGAACTCTTGTTTTCTTTCTTGACAATTTATCACCTCGCCCAAACTATTCTGACATCAATATTTTACTTTTCATTTAGCCTTTTCTTTTAATTCATCAATTAAAGACTTAAGTAACTCTTTTTCGTAATGGCTTAAATTAGGACTGTTTTCAATCTCTAATTTTCTAAAAACTGAAAGAATTTCTATCAGTTGCTTTTGCGTCATTGAAATCACCTCATTTACAATTTAATTATACCAATAAGACAGAAAAAAACAATATTGAAGAAGTTGCGTTTTTGTTGTATTTTCGTTGTGCTTTTGTTGCACACCTCACCCGAAATATTTTTGCATTAAGCTGTCAAACAGTGTTTGAGCTTCATCAAGTGCTTTTTGCACTGCAACTTTTGATTTGTCGACTTGTTCGACAAAGGCTGCAAAATCGTTTTGCAGATCCATAGGAGGGACAAGACAAGGGTATTCATTCAACTTATCAATTTGAATGCCATCCTGTCCTGCTGTTCTCTGAGAAAAGCTCTCAAGATAATGTAGTAATTTTTCATCTTTTAAGAAATATCTAAAATACTCCACATTAAACTCATCTGTCGGAACCGCTTTCATCAATGCTACATTATAAGCACCCTCAATGCCACCTAATATTTGAAAAATTGGTGGTCCATATCGACCAATCATTATATCTGAAGCTGTGCAAGTTTTTCTTGCAAGCGTTTTCGGAATATAAGTAACAAACCTATCAGACTTATAATCTCTAATCTGAATAAGCCGAATATTATCATCAGTTTTCTCATACTCAAAATAACTTTTATTTGGTTGAGCACCACCAATGAATTTACAGCATTCATCCATTCGTTTGATGTTGAAGCCCTTTATATTTGTTTCGACTTCCCCAAACATCTCGACAAATCGGGCTTTTATTAAATCGTCAAGATGTTGGAGTTGTTGTTTTTTCAATTCAATTATGTTTGAAATTTTGTCAAGTGAAGAAACGATATTTAAGATTTTTTCATGATCAAAATTCGGAACCTCGTACAATGCTATTTGTTTTGGACTTATATTAGGTTGAGCACAACCAGAAGCATCATTTAAAATTCGCTCTGTTTGATGCAACAAAAAATACTTTATATACGATTCAGGAATATCGCTATCTTTTTTTCTTACTATACCAACTCGCTGGTTAATAATATGTTTTTCTCTTGATTGCATGATGCCTATTTTACCTGTTGTTGCACCTGAAAGAGCAACATAAATGTCACCATATTAAGAAAAATATTTTTCATTTATATTCTCCTTCGAATACTGACAATCTTCTAAAAGCAGTGAGCCGTCGGATAATATATTTCCGATTTTTATAACCGGAAAGCCGTCGCCTTCATTATTAAACTCTTTAAGTGCATATCCTGAATATACATCACAAATATCACTAAGTTTCATATTTTCATCCCTACAAATCCGAATTTATTTTATCAAAACTCAAAAAAATCAGTCTAACCCAAGCATTTTTTGGAGTTCATCCATCGCTGACCCGATTTCAATTTCTAACTCTCGGAGGTTTGTCATAATCTCCTGTGTGCTCGGATACTCAACAGGTACATACTTTGTCTTTTTATACTTGTTGATTGAAAGGTCGTAATCATTTGACACGATCTCATCCTTAGGTACAAAGAAGGACTTTTCTGTTCTTTCTCTGTCCTTTTCACCGTCACGGCTTCTGAAGCGTGCGATTATGTCAGGAATATCATTTTCAGCTATAGGAGTTCTCTTGTCATCGAGAGAGAAGCCGTCAGCAGTCATATCATAAAACCATACATTATCTGTGCCGCCGTGGCCTGTCTTGGTAAAGATAAGGATACCTGTTGAAACACCGGCATAGGGCTTGAACACGCCTGAAGGCATAGATATAACAGCTTCAAGGCGGTTGTCTTCAATAATTGCCTTACGGATAGCCTTATGAGCAGTAGACGAGCCGAAAAGTACGCCATCAGGAACGATGCAGGCACATCTACCGCCGACTTTAAGCATACGAAGCATAAGGGCAAGGAAAAGAAGCTCTGTCTTTTTAGTCTTGCACACCTTAAGAAGGTCTGCCGAAACAGTATCTGCGTCAAGACTACCCTTGAAAGGCGGGTTGGCAAGAATAAGGGTATACTTGTTCTTATCGGGGTTCTGGTCGGAAAGGCTGTCACGGTACTCGATGATGGGGTTATCCACTCCGTGAGTCATCATATTCATAGCACCGATACGAAGCATAGTTCTGTCCATATCATAGCCGTGGAACATAGTGGTCATAAAGTGGTTTTTCTTGACAGCGTTGAAGAAAATCTCTTTCTTATACTTTTCTTTCAGATACTCCCCTGCAGACACAAGAAAGCCCGATGTACCGCAGGCAGGGTCACAGATAACATCGTCAGCCGTAGGAGCCATCAATTCAACCATCATTCTGATAATATGACGGGGTGTACGGAACTGTCCGTTAAGTCCAGACTGAGCTATCTTTGAAAGCAGGTATTCATATACATCTCCCCTTACATCACTCGACTGAAGCTGACTCATCATACTATAAATCTCATCAAGAGCAGTTACTACCTTATCGAGTACGAGCGGAGTCGGGAGCTTGAAGATAGCGTCATCCATATATTTGGAATATGCACTATTCTTGTCAGAGTGGAGATTCTTAATAAACGGGAACACAAGCTCCTGCACAACAGAGTACATTTTAGCAGCAGGGAAATCGTGGAATACCGACCACTTTAACTGCTGACCGTCAACAACACGCTCCCCTATAGTGACCTCAGATTTAAATATACTTTCAAAAGGCAGACCTAAAAGCTCGCACTCTTTGGCTTTGAGGTTATCTGAATCATCAAGGTCACGGATAAACATAAGATATGTAATCTGCTCAATAACATCAAGGGGGTTTACAAGACCGCCTGCGGCAAAAATATCCCAAAGGGAATCAATTTTATTTTTAAGTTCTCCTGTAATCATAAGACCTCCAAAGATAAGAAAAAAGATATAATTATACATAGTGAATTATACTACATAAAGTCTCTTTTTGCAAGAAATTCCGAGGGTTTATGCAATATCAGAGTGTCAATAAATGGACTCTGTAATTATATAGTGTCATAAAGTAGGAAAAGTAACAGAAAATATTATATAATACGCAAAACTCCGCCCTTTTCAGAGCGGAGTCTTTCTGTTAATCAGTATCTTTTCTTTTTCTCATCATATTTACCTTCCAGAGCTTTTCGCAGCGTTCTTTGTTAGAGAGTGCTTCTGTTATGTGACTAAGCAGATACATCTCATCATAATTCGGTGAAAGAACAGATGACAGCCTTTTAGAGGATATCTAAAACTTTACAAAACTTGCCTCAAACCACTCGAAAACGGGTGGTTTGAGGCCTTAATTTTTTATTACTTGATTTCTTGTAAAGTTTTGTAAAGTTTTTCGGCCCCAAAAAGGCAAAAAATCACCCTTCCGCCTGAACGGAAAGGTGATCAAAAGTCTCAAAAGTGGCTTATTACGAGCCTTGCGAGTAACAAGGTTCTCCGAAACACAGAAATCTTCGATTTCGTCTTGTTTCGTGAGGTTCTTACTTTGAAGCCTCTTCAATAGCAACTGCACATGCAACAGTCATTAAAGCCTGGGGTTGTTACCTTATTCGATGAGGTGTTTTCAGTGGTATTTTTAATGGGTTTTATGCCTGAAATACCCCTGAAATGGTACTTTGCGTTCCCTGGTGTATTCTGCTGTTGTAAAGTTTTGTAAAGCTTCTGGGTGTGGGTTGTAAGGTCCGCAAATACGAAACACAAAACGCCGTTAAACATCGCATATTTATGTGCATAAAGCAAACAGCTCCCTCTCGGTATTACCAAAAAGAGAACTGTTTGCTTTTAGTGTATGGATTAAGAGGAGAAATAGGTAAGATCATAAAACAGAGATTGCATCGGTTATTGTCTTTTCAAGGGCTTCTCTGCCGTATTTGTCAACCTCTGATTTATTCTTTTCGCCATGAGTCAGACAACCTGCACCGCCGATACATCCGCCTTTGCAAGCCATACCTTCAATAAAGTTGGCATCAAGTATATTTTTATTCTTCTTAAGCAGAGCAATTCTGCATTCTTCGATACCGTCGCAGGCTATGGGCTTAAGTTCAAAATCAATCTTTTGCTCAATAAGTCCCTGCTTCACAGCATCGGTAAGACCGCCTGAACGTGCAAAGATTCTGCCGAAATAGGAGGCATTATCAAGAACATCTTCTTCAAGCGTTGTTATGTCAATGTTTCGGCTGTCATAAAGTGCCTGAAGCTCCTCAAAGGTCAAAACAGCGTCTACATAAGGCTTAACTGTTTCAAGCTGTGCTTCTGCTTTTTTTGCAGTACAGGGGCCTATGAATACAATTTTTGCCGTTTTATCAGTTTCCTTTATATATTTGGCAAGGGTTGCCATTGGTGAAAGATTGTGTGACACCAAGGGTAATAACTTCGGAAAGGCTGATTTGACATACTGCACAAAGGCAGGACAACATGAGCTGGTGAGAAAGCCCTTTTCCGAAAGCTCCTTTGACTCGGCGTGAGCTACCATATCAGCACCGAGAGCGGCTTCAACAACAGTGAAAAACCCGAGCTCTTTCAGTCCGGTTATTACCTGACCTAATTTAGCATAAGTAAACTGACTGGAAATTGAAGGAGCAACCATAGCATAAACCTTGTATTTGCTGTTGTTTTCACTCTTTTTAATAAGATCAACCACATTCAGTATAAACGACTTATCCGTAATTGCACCGAAGGGACACTGATAAACACAAGCTCCGCACTGAATACACTTTTCATTATCAATGGAAGCTGCGTTATCCTCATTTATGGAAATTGCTTTCACCTTGCAGGAAATCTGACAAGGTCTTTTGCGGTTTACAATAGCGGCAAAAGGACAAACCTTTGCACAGGCACCGCACTCAACACACTTTGATTTATCAATGTGTGCCACATGGTTATGATCAAAGGAAATCGCACCTCTTTTGCAAACATCCTCACATCTGTGAGCAAGACATCCGCGGCAGGAATCGGTAACCTCATAGCCTGCGGCGGGACATTCGTCACAAGCTATATCTATAACCTGAATAACATTATTGTTCTGTGTTTCACCGCCCATTGCCATTTTTACTCTTTCAGCAAGGATGGCTCTCTCCTTGTAAACGCAGCAACGCATTGTGGAGGTTTTTCCCGGAACAATTATTTTCGGAATGTCCAAAAGATTCTCTAAGAGTGTATCATTCCACGCCTGAGAAGCAACCTCACGAAGCACTTTATATTTTAAATATTGAACTTTTGTATCAAATTTTCTCATTTTAAGCTCCTTAGAAATAGCTTACTTTAATTCTTTTACCCATCTTTTTCAGACACTCTGAAAGCTCCTGAACAAGATTCATTTTTATGCTGAAGTTAATAGGAAGGTCCGGATTCTGATGAGCAGGATTTATCGCTCTGCCCACATAAAAGTTTATATCCGTAGCTTCCTCAAAAAGCAGTCTGCTGATAAGCGAGGCGCCGTCACGCTTAAAGCTCCAAT
Organism: Acutalibacteraceae bacterium; assembly: GCA_045544675.1. GTDB lineage: Bacteria > Bacillota > Clostridia > Oscillospirales > Acutalibacteraceae > UBA6857. The sequence goes on along the minus strand of JAZPZK010000019.1, from coordinate 18,011 downwards.
GCTCATAATGCTCATTATCACCGAGATAATCCTTGGCATACTCAAGCACCTTATTCACGGTGATAACACCTTCCGTAACGAGATCCACACCTTCAATTTCCGCAATCGGAGGAACATCACTCTTTTCAAAGCTGAGTGTTGCTCTCAATTCTTTACCGAGATATTTTGCTGCTATTGATGATGTTGTACCGCCACAGATAATATGCTTACCCTCTTTTGAGAAGAAAAGGGACATCATACGGTTTGCATCATCACGGTTTGACGGGGGCCCGAAAAGCATATTCATAGGCTCTCTTTTTCTTATTCTTACAACGCAAGCCGTAGCATCATCACCGGGCTTACCGCCGTAAAGCTTATTGCATTCATCAACAAGCATTGTGGAAAGAGTTTTTGCAGTATACCCTGCCGGAGCAAGAGTTTCAAGAAAGTCAATGATGTCTTCTCTCTTCCAACCGAAATTATACATCATACCGATGCCTGCATGAGGACAGCCGTCGCTCATTGCAATGAAAATATCATTTTCCTGAAGATTTATAACTGATTTGAAAATCTTTTTGCCGTCAATATTCATTTCAGTTTTCGGATAATCATAATTTTTTTCATCACGGATAACTATAACATGAGGATTATCATACTGAATAATTTCGGCCGTTTCATTATTTTTAATATGAATAATTGTAAAGGTAGAATATGCCACGCCTCTTACCGAACAAACGGGAAGCGTTGCCGCTATAGTGGAAACACATTCTTCAATAGGAAGCCCCTCTGCCATCATTGTTGATATGATTTTCGAGGTAAGGGTAGAAAGAATACTCGCCTTAACACCGCTTCCAAGACCGTCAGCCAGAACAATAACGGTAGAGTTTTCACTTTCCTCAACAACATCCACATGGTCTCCGCAAAGCTCTTCACCGAAATGATTTATACTTTTATATCCGATATCTGCACACAAATCATTCATCAGTTATCGACTCCTTCAGCTTGGAAAGTGCAATTTTGGTTTCGGCAGCAGTTTCACCCAACAGAGAAGCTATTTCCTGAACAATTCTCATTTGCTTGTCAACAACCTTATCGGCAACCTCAATAGTCTTGCGGCTTATGTTCTCTTTTCTTTCACGTTCATATTCCTCATCGGTTACATCACGCATAATGCCAACAAGAAGATGTGACTCTTTATCGTAAACTATAGTCTGTTCAACATAACGCTTATATTCGGCAAGATACACCCTCTGATCCTTTACGTTTTTACCACTGGTAATAACATTCACAAATACCGTAGGGTCAAGTATGCGTATAACCTGATCGCCTAATACATCGGAGGCACTTCGGATATTCATAATTTTTCTTGCTGCCTCGTTTATCTGCTGAACCTCAAGGTTTTCGTTAAGTACAATAAGACCGTTGGGAGTATTCTTTACTATTGTGTCAGAGAAGCTTTCAGCCTTATCCTTAAGGAAGGGTAAGCACATTGAAATTTCTGCCTTTCCCTGACAAATGGCAATAGCTTTTTCACGGCAGGTATTGTAACCGCAGGAGCCGCAGTTAAGCTCGTCGGAGGGCTTGAACTTACCCATCTGACGAAGAGCACTTGCGATTTCAACTTCCGAGGGCATGGGAAGCTTACGCTCGATGAAAGAAATAAACTTCTTAAGCTCTGACGGCTTAGGCTGAAGGACATCAAAATCCTTTTTACCTGCATAGGAAGCAACCTCAAGATAGTCCTTTATGCTTGAATCGTGATGATATTTTTCAATAACCGGTCCTGCAACGCAGCTTCCGGTACAGGAGGACATCTCGATAAAGCATTTGTGTATTTTGCCTTTTTCTATATCTCTTAAGACAGCCATACAGTTTTCTACACCGTCAATTGAAACATAAGTGTATTTACTGTTTTCGTTCATTGTTTTAAGAACACCGCCGGTTGTGGGGAAAAATCTTGCTCTGCTGTATTCATTGTAATCGAGCTCTGCTTCAAGCTCAATTTTTTCTTCCTTCATCCATTGTGTAAGCTCTTCAAAGGTAAGAACAGCATCAACAATACCCTTATAGTGCTCCGCTTCATCTTTTTTTGCTACACAAGGTCCCACAAAAACAGTCTTTGCACCGGGCACTCTCTTTTTTATGTCGATACAGTGAGCCTGCATTGGTGACATAACATCGGCAAGATACTCAAGACAAGAGGGAAAATGCTTCTGAATAAGCAGATTTACCGAATGACAGCAGGAGGAGATTACTATATCTCTTTCCTCTTCGCTGAGTATTCTTTCATATTCGTTCTTGACAATGGTTGCACCTATTGCTGTTTCCTCAACGTCATAAAAGCCCATTTTCTTAAGTGCTTTTCTCATTGCGTTTATGCCTGCACCGTCATAGTTGGCAATAAAGGACGGTGCGAGAGAAACTATAACCGGGTCACCGCTCTGGATAAACACCTTAACCTTTTCCGTTTCGTCAACGATCTGCTTTGCATTCTGAGGACAGACAACGAAGCACTGTCCGCAAAGAATACACTCATCGTCTATAATATGTGCCTGATTGACCGAAAAGCGAATGGCTTTAACCGGGCAATGACGGATACATTTATAACAGTTTTTACAGTTTGATTTTTTTAAAGTAAGACAGTTGGACATTTAATGTCAACCCCTTTCTTTATTTATAACATCTAATACATTTTCCTTGAAAAATTCCTTGAAATTTTCCTTGGTTATTCCCGTATGAATATCATCGTCAACCTGTACCGTAACGCCGATACGGTTGCACTTGCCGATGCAAAAGCTACCGGCAAGTGTTATTTCGTCCTCAAGATGATAATCAGCTACGGCTTTCTGAAACAGCTCCACAATTTCGGGTGAGCCCTTTAAATGACAGGAGCTGCCGACACATACCTGAATTATCATCGCTTTACACCTTTTTCAAAACTTCTTTTTCAAAGAATTCCTTAACTGTTTCGGGTGTTACTGAATGGAAGGCATCATCAACCGTAACACAAACACCCTGCTGACATTTGCCCATACAGAAGGTGCCGCCAAGCTCAACCTCATCTCCGAGGTTGTTTTCTTTAATGAGATACTGAAGCTCCTCAACTACCTGACGTGAGCCCTTGATGTGACATGAAGAACCGATGCAAACTGTAATTTTCATTTTTATCTCTCCTTTAATTATTCGTAATCAACAACATTAACCCATGAAAGAAGGAATTCTCTTTCCTTTTCGTTACCCTTTACGGACTGAGAAGCGGCAACGATGGGCATCCACTTCTGAACATACTGTTTTGCGGTGTCACTTTTCTGACAGAAAAGATCAAGATATTTCTTTGCTCCGTCAATGTCACCGTGAAGCCAGAAAAGAAGATATGTTCTTGCGGCATCGGCAGAAGCATTGCCCTGAGTTGCATGTGCCCAGTCAAGAATATATGCCTTGCCCTCATCGGTAATGATAACATTTGAAGGGTTGAAGTCTCCGTGGCAGACCTTGTTGTGCTTTGGCATTGCCTCAAGTCTTGTATGAAGGTCATAACGGGTTGTTGCATCAAGGTCTGACTGACAGATTTTTCTGTTCATCTTATCCTTGAGCTTTCCTAAAAGAGGACTTACCTTTGAATGGACTTCAAGCTGAAGGTCTACGAGCATTTCAATATACTTATCTTTGTTTTCGCCGTCCTCATCCATAAGCTGCTGAAGTGTTTTGCCCTTGATATAATCGGAAACGATTGCCCATTTGCCGTCTACCATTGTAACCTCACGGACCTTGGGAATGTTAAGGCCGGTTTCTTCGATTCTTGCCTGATTGAGAGCTTCGTTAAGAACATCTGCTTTTGAATAATCGTCATTGAATACCTTAACACAAACATCTCCGTCACGGTAAATTGTTTTGTTGTTTCTTACTGCAATCACTCTGTCAAGTTTCATTTTATTCTCCTCCTTCTCTTATGCTTTCTTACCTACACGGTATGCTGCCTTGACTGCATCGGGCTTTACATCCTTTTCGATGTCGTCAGCCGTAGGCATATCAGGCTCTGTGAAATGCTTACCGTAATAAGCATTGAGATACATTTCTTTAATTTCACTCATAAGAGGATATCTGGGGTTAGCACCTGTGCACTGGTCATCAAATGCCTGCTCAGTCATTTCGTCAAGATTGTCAAGGAATACCTTTTCGTCAACACCGTAATCCTTGATTGTTTCCTTGATACCCACAGTTTTCTTAAGCTCGTTGATTTTTGCAATAAGGCCCTCAAGCTTTTCTGTATCGGTTTCACCCTTTACACCGAGATAATCAGCGATTTCAGCATAGCGTGCAAGAGTGTGAGGATGATCGTACTGCGAGAATGTACCCATTTTTACGGGAGCCTCGGAAGCGTTGAAGCGGATAACCTCTTCAATCATAAGTGCATTTGCCACACCGTGAGGAAGGTGGTGGAAGGCACCGAGCTTATGAGCCATTGAGTGGCATACACCGAGGAAAGCATTAGCAAAAGCCATACCTGCCATTGTAGCGGCATTAGCCATTTTTTCTCTTGCTTCAACGTCTGTCTGACCGTTTTCGTAAGCACGGGGAAGATATTTGAATATGTTTTTAAGTGCCTGAAGAGCAAGACCGTCTGTGTAATCTGTTGCAAGCATTGCGGCATAAGCCTCAACTGCATGTGTTACAGCATCAATACCTGATGCCGCTGTAAGTCCCTTGGGAGCTGACATATGGAAATCAGTATCTATAATAGCCATATTGGGAAGAAGCTCATAGTCTGCAAGAGGATACTTAACGCCTGTTGCTTCGTCTGTAATAACTGCGAAGGGTGTAACCTCTGAGCCTGTACCTGCTGAAGTGGGAACAGCAATGAAATATGCTTTTTCGCCCATTTTCGGGAAGGTGTAAACTCTCTTACGGATATCAATGAATCTCATTGCCATATCCATAAAGTCTGCTTCGGGATGCTCGTAGAGTACCCACATAATCTTTGCTGCGTCCATTGCAGAGCCGCCGCCCAGAGCAATGATTGTGTCGGGCTTGAATGTTGCCATCTGTGCGGCACCCTCTCTTGCAGAAGCGAGTGTGGGGTCGGGAGCAACATTAGAGAATGTGGTGTGTGCAATACCCATTTCATCAAGCTTATCTGTAATGGGCTTTGTGTAGCCGTTTTCATAAAGGAAGGTATCGGTTACGATGAAGGCTCTCTTTTTACCGAGAACATTTTTAAGCTCGTCGAGAGCTACAGGCAGACAGCCTTTTTTGATGTATACCTTTTCAGGTGTACGGAACCAAAGCATATTTTCCCTTCTTTCTGCTACTGTTTTGATATTTAAAAGATGCTTTACGCCTACATTTTCAGAAACGGAGTTGCCGCCCCATGAACCGCAACCAAGTGTAAGTGACGGTGCTAACTTAAAGTTGTAAAGGTCACCGATACCGCCGTGTGATGACGGTGTATTGACAAGGATACGGCAGGTCTTCATTCTTGCGGCAAATGCTGAAAGCTTTTCTGTTTCGGTAACTTCGTTAAGGTAAACGGAAGAAGTATGTCCGTATCCGCCGTCAGCAACAAGCTGTTCAGCCTTTGCGAGTGCATCCTCAAAATCCTTTGCCTTATACATGGCAAGAACGGGAGAAAGCTTTTCGTGGGCAAACTCTTCGCTGATGTCAACACTTTCAACCTCACCGATAAGGATTTTTGTGCCTGCGGGAACAGTCACACCTGAAAGCTCGGCAATTTTAGCGGCCTTCTGACCGACAATTTTAGCATTAAGAGCACCGTTGATGATGATTGTCTTTCTTACCTTTTCTGTTTCTGCGGCATTGAGGAAATAACAGCCTCTTGCGGCAAACTCCGCCTTAACGGCATTGTATATGCTTTCCATAACGATAACTGACTGCTCCGAAGCACAGATCATACCGTTATCGAAGGTCTTTGAATGAATAATTGAGTTAACGGCAAGAAGAATGTCTGCACTGTCGTCGATAATTGCAGGGGTATTACCTGCACCAACACCGAGAGCAGGCTTACCGCTTGAATAAGCAGCCTTAACCATACCGGGACCGCCTGTGGCAAGGATAATATCTGCTTCCTTCATAACTGTGTTTGTCATTTCAAGGGACGGAATATCAATCCAATCAATAATCCCTTCGGGAGCACCTGCTGATACTGCTGCTTCGAGAACAAGCTTTGCGGCTGCAATTGTGCAGTTCTTTGCTCTGGGGTGGGGAGAAATAATGATTGCATTTCTTGTTTTAAGAGCAAGAAGACACTTAAAAATTGCTGTAGATGTGGGATTGGTTGTGGGAATAACAGCGGCAACAACACCGATAGGCTCTGCGATTTTCTTAATACCGAAGGCCTTATCCTCTTCAATAACACCGCAGGTCTTTGTATCCTTATAAGCATTGTAGATATATTCGGCTGCGTAGTTGTTTTTGATAACCTTATCTTCAACAACACCCATGCCTGTTTCTTCTACTGCCATCTTTGCAAGAGGGATTCTTGCCTTATTAGCTGCAGAAGCGGCTGCAAGGAAAATCTTGTCTACCTGTTCCTGTGTAAAGGTTGCAAATTCCTGCTGAGCCTTTCTTGTGCGAGAAATAGCTTCCTGAAGCTTTTCTACACTGTCAACAATTTCATAAGCTTTGGTTTCCATTTTATGTCCTCCTAAAATAATTTATTGGATTAATTGGCTGTTAAGATACGCCAATGATAAAGCCAGGTTTTCCTGCCTTAAGCATATTTCATCAGGCACATTCAATTTGCAGGGAGCAAAATTCCAGATAGCCTTTATGCCGGATTTTATCATTTCGTCACAAACCTGCTGAGCAGAGCCTGAGCCTACTGTGATTATTCCTATTCTGACGCCGTTCTTATGACAAAACTCTTTAAATCCGTCCATAGAATACACCGGCAATTTATTCCTTCCGAAGTAAAGTGTCTTATTATTACAGTCAAAGCCTGCAATAATTTTTACCCCGTACTCCTGAAATCCGTCGTATTCAAGAAGTGCTCTGCCAAGCTTGCCGGCTCCCACCAGTACGGCAGGTGTTGTTTTGTCACTGCCCAGACAGGCCGCAATATCCTTAATGAGATCCTTGACAGCATAACCTACCTTGGGTTTGCCCGTACCGCTTACTGCGGCAAGGTCCTTTCTCACAAGCACCTCTCCCAAAGAAAGAGCATTTGCAACGGCTGTTGCTGAAATATGTTCTGCAGTAATGCTTTTAAGATAATTAAGATATTCAGGAAGTCTACCTAAAGTTGCTTTTGAAACTATCGGTTTTTCCATTATTACTACCCCCTTTATCTCAAGCCTCGCATATTCTATCAAAAGCTTCACTTTTTGGGAATTATAAGATTGTTATATCGGTAATATATTTATCGATATAACGCTTATCGATAAAAAAAGAAAACCGCCCCGAAGGACAGTTTAAGAATTTGTTTTATTAAGATGTTTTCGTTTTGACTCACAAAGCTCAGTAATGAACTGTTTATCCAATTTAGTAAGCTTATATCCGTTTTTGTATATCAAAACGTCCTTATAAACCTTTTTGTTGTCAACACATTTTCTTTGAACAAGATTATATCTGTCAAGCACCTTTTGAGGTGCAGGTGATACCCACATAAAGGTATCGGGATTTTCAGAAAGAAGATCAAACTGACTTGCTCTTTCAAATATAAATATACGGCGTTCAATGTTGTCGGGCAGCTCCTCCTTAACAACCTTTGATAAGGGAAGTGACGGAACATAAGGGTCGGCGTGAGCAATTTCTATGTAGTCTGTCAAATCATCAAAGGTAATTTCATCAAGCTCGGCAAGAGGACTGTCCGCACTCATAATAAGACTGTATGAAAACTCTGTAACCATTTCATAAGAAAGGCCCTTTTCTTCAAGCATTGTTTTGAAATATTTGTCATAGTTTTCAGCATAGCGGATTATACCAAGTTTATAATCATGATTAAGAATATTGTTTATTGTTCTTTGTGAATTGGTTTCTTTATAAAATATTTCTGCAGGATCAAAAGAAAGAGACTTTGAAAACTGAGCAAAGGCCTCGGATATGTAACAAGCCCTGGGTACAGAAATGGAAAACTTCTGTTTTTTCACCGCACCGTTCTTATAAATATCTTCAACCTGCTCGATTTGCTTGAGTATATTTTTTGCATAACCGATGAAGTTCTCACCTTCAGGAGTCAGAAACATACCTTTGGATGTACGGTCAAAAATTGTAATTCCTAAATCAGCTTCAAGCTCTTTTATGGAGCGACTTATATTTGGCTGAGCAATAAGAAGGGTTTCAGCGGCCTTGTTGAGTGAACCGACCTTTGCCACTTCCACTGCATACTTCATATGTAAAATATTCATTTATTGCCTCCTTGTCTTTGAGATGTGAATAATTATACCATGTAATTATATATTTATCAATCCAAATTTCCGCCAAATATTGACAACTTACGAAAAAAATGTATATAATAGCAAAAAAGATATAAAGGATTTTATTATGAACAAGATTACAATTATCGGCACAGGAAGTGTCGGTTCAACAATAGCATACACGCTTACTGCAACAAATATTGCCTCAGAAATCGTTATGATTGATGTCAACGACAAAAAAGCTATGGGTGAAGCACTCGACATCCGTCAGGGTACACCCTTCTGTGCTCCCTGCTCTATTTATGCAGGCAGTTATGCCGATGCAAAGGATTCTGACATAGTTATCATTACGTCCGGCGTTGCAAGAAAGCCCGGTCAGACAAGGCTTGACCTTGCTCAGATAAATGTTGACATTCTTAAAAGCATCATTCCGCAGATAACCAGATATGCTCCCGATGCGACTTATGTCATAGTAAGTAACCCCGTTGATATTCTTACTTACACATTCTGTAAATGCTCCGGCATTCCCGAAGAAAGAATAATAGGCTCAGGCACTATTCTTGATACGGCAAGACTCAGAAGCCGTCTTGCGGAATATTTTTCTCTCAGTCAGCAAAATGTTCATGCATACGTTTTAGGTGAACACGGCGACACATCGGTTATCCCCTGGTCAACCGCAAATATTTCAAACGTACCTGTTATGGAATATAGCAAATCATTCACAAAACCGGGAATAATAGTTCCTGATTTGAGCATAGAAGAAGTTGAAGATTATGTCAGAAAATCCGGTGCAAGAGTAATTGAACGAAAAGGTGCAACTTTCTATGCGGTATCAATGTCCGTTTGCCATATATGCAAATGTCTTTTAAGCGGCATTGATACAACCATGACCGTTTCAACAATGCTCCACGGTGAATACGGCTTAGATGATGTATGTATGAGCCTTCTGACTATTGTCGGACACAAGGGTGCACACAACAAGGTAATGCTTCCCTTGACCGAAGGTGAAATCAAAGCTCTTCATAAAAGTTCAGAAAGCCTTAAGAGTATAATTAATCAGACAAATATATAAACAGAGAGGTAACATTATGCCTATAACAGCATTAATGTTACCTCTTTTTCACCCTGATAAAGAGTCAGAATGTAAAGCTTGTAAATTCATTATAAAATCTGATTGGTGTAAAAAGAAAACTTATTATCTGAAATTCAACTTTTAAAGCAAAACAGTATCTTCACCAAATCATATATGGGCTTTTGCACCTTCAAACCGAAAGAATAAACAAATGAAACCGCATCTCTTGTTGCAATCGGATTCCAGACCTTCTTTTCAGCTATGTCTGCAAACTCACATCTCTCCGAATCAGCAAGATACTTAAGCTGTTCGTTTAATTTTGCTTTGACAATATCGCCCTCATAATTTTTCAGAGATACTATTGCAATGCGACATTTTTTGTTGTCGGATTTGATTTCACTGATAAGCTCACGGTAAATACTGATAAATTTATCGGGGCTTTCATTAAACAGAGCAAGGTCGTTTTCACCTATATGAAGAAGTACGGTGTCAGGCTCAAGAGGTGCAACACAGCTTTTGTAAAGCTCATATGCTTCAGTGATGGTCAAGTTTTCAAAGCTTCTGTTATAATAGTTTGAACCGAGCTCAAATGCCTGTCTCAACTCACAAAGAGGAATATTCTTGTCCTCTTTACCGCCGAATATAATTGTTCCGCCTTTTTCCGCAAGCTCATTAAGTGCGGAATATTTTTTTGTTTCTGTCATTTTAATTCTCTCCTTAAGCATTCTTTTTATCAAGTGTTGAATTTCTGAAATAAACCGCAAGATTCATAAGCACAATGGCAAGATTCAAAAGGTAAGCCACAAGCACGTAGTTAATCTGACCGCTCACGATTTTAGCCGAAATACCTGCTATGTAACCTGTAATGATTAGCAGAATAAACGGCAGACTTGTACCCTTTGCAGTTTTTGCATTGTATGCCTTGATAAGATTCATCGGCCAGGAAAATCCAAAGCAAACAAGCATGATTGTTTCAAATATTGAACCCATAAAATCGCTCCTTTGTTTTTTATGGGCTCATAGTAGCACTTAATTTTCCCGTAGACAATTATTCAAAAGATTAAAAGAAATTTTTCTGCTTTTCTGCATTTATTTTACTTTCAAAACCTTTTCAAAAAGCGAATAATCTATTATTATAACTTTAGAAAGCAAAAATGAAAGAAGTCTTTATTATGTCAGTAAAAATAAAAAGCACAAAAAAAGAGACATATACTCTCGGCAGTATTCAGAAAATGTCCTTCCGGTTTCAGATTATACTTATTGTTACCCTTGCGTTATTTTTAGGTGTTGCGGGGTCGCTTATAAATGTTCAGTCTGAAACAAAACGCCGTGATCAGAACCTGCAGAATGTAGCAGAAGCTATTGCACAATCTCCGCTTCTCAGTGAAAAAAGCTTAGATGCTGTTAATTCCGCCGTGCTTACGGAATATCTTGATTCGCTCCGGGATACCCTTGAGGATATTGACGTCATCTCTGTGGTAACTACTGAAAATCTTCGTATTTATCATTCAAACCACGAGCTTATAGGCAGCGTTTATGACGGAACTCTTCCAAGCTTCAGAGAAAACTCACAAGGGTATTACGCAACAACAGACAACGGCCCTTCAGGCATGCAGCGACGGGCATATGCGGCCATATACGATGATGACGGTAACTATGCAGGCTTTGTTATGGCAATTATGCTCATGGAAAACATCAAAACTGAAATTATGCAGATTATTCTGATTTTCACACTTATTACCATTGTTGCCATTCTTATTGAGCTGCTTATTTCAGCAGAGCTTTCAGGCAAAATAAAGGAGAGTCTTTTAGGCTATGAGCCCGATGTGTTTACATCAATGTTCCGTATGCGTGATAACATTCTTGAATCACTTGATGAAGGAATAGTGGCGGTTAACAGTGATGGTCAGATTCAGTTTATGAATAAATCCGCAACCGAAATGCTCACAGGTGACATCAATGAAAAAGAGCTTCTCGGTAAGAATATCACGAGCTTAAGCAAGACTATTCCCTCTCTTAATCTGCTTTGCAGTCCCGATGCAAGTCATTCTGTAAACTCAGGTGACGATAATATCCTTATTGATACTATACCAATTAAAGAAAACGACTCTGTTATTGGCACCGTCGGTATTCTCCACGACAGAAAAGAATACACAAAGCTGATGGAGGACCTTACGGGTACAAGATATCTTGTGGATTCTATGAGAGCGAACAACCACGATTTTACCAATAAGCTCCATGTTATTCTCGGGCTTATACAAATGGAGATGTACAGTGAGGCTACCTCATACATTCAGAACATAACAATGGTACAGCGTGAAACCATAAGTAAGGTTATGAACTGCATCAACGAGCCTGCAGTTGCCGCTCTGCTTATCGGCAAAATTGCAAGAGCCTCCGAGCTTAATGTAAAATTTGTTTTAAGGGAAGGCTGTTACTATTCATCTGCTGATATTTCAATACCCTCCGAAATACTTGTAACGGTTATCGGCAACCTCATTGACAACGCTTTTGAATCGATGAATGATATGAATTATAACGGACAGAAAGAGCTTCTTTTCGGTATGTATTCAAAGCCGGGAGCACTTCTCATCACAACCGACGATACAGGCTCAGGTATAGAAGAAGGCAATATTGACCGCATTTTTGAAAACGGTTTTTCTACCAAAGGCAGCGGCAGAGGTACGGGGCTTTATCAGGTAAAAAAGCTTGTGGAAAATGCAGGCGGAAACATAAATGTGGAATCTCAGGAGGGTGTCGGAACATCCTTTACTGTCAGCTTTAAAAAATAACGGAAAGGTGCAGATAAAATGTATAAGGTACTCATAGTTGAAGATGACCCTATGGTCGCAATGATAAACGAGCAGTATATACTGAAAAACAAAAGCTTTTCAGTTTGCGGCAAATGCAAAGACGGACTTTCCGCCCTTGAGTTTCTGGAATCAAACATTGTTGACCTCATCATAATGGATGTTTATATGCCAAAGCTTGACGGCTTTGAAACCTTACGTCAGATAAGAAAGAAACAGATTTCAGCCGATGTGATTATGGTTACAGCCGCCAATGACCGTGAATCACTGGAAGAGGCTCTCCACCTCGGAATAGTGGATTACCTTGTAAAGCCATTTACCTTTGAGCGTTTTCAGATAGCATTGCAAAAATATATCGCACAGCACAAGGCTTTGGATGAGCTTGATATTCTCAATCAGAAAAGCATTGATTTTATTATGGATTCCCCCCGTAAAAAAAGCGAGGATCTGCATCCTAAGGGAATACAGGAAAAGACTCTTTCTGTTATTCTTGAACATCTTAAATCAAACACAAGCAAGTGGCTGACAGGTGACGAAATTGCCGAAAAAACGGGGCTTACCGCCGTGACCGTCAGAAGATATATGAACTATCTTGTTGAGTCGGGCAAGGCTCAGTGTGAGATAAATTATGAAACAGGCGGAAGACCGTGTATGCTTTACAGAGTAGAAAAATAAAGCTTCGTAATTCAAATAAAAAAGATAGACACATCATTGAGGAAAACTCAAAAATGATGTGTCTAACTTTTTTATCAATGATTAAATTTGAATTTTACAAGCAAAGTGCCGAAAAGCCTTTACTTGCTTGCCTCTTCAATAGCAACTGCACATGCAACAGTCATACCAACCATGGGGTTGTTACCTGCACCGATAAGGCCCATCATTTCAACGTGAGCGGGAACTGATGAAGAACCTGCAAACTGTGCGTCGGAATGCATACGACCCATTGTATCTGTCATACCATAGGAAGCGGGGCCTGCTGCCATGTTGTCGGGATGAAGAGTACGGCCTGTGCCGCCGCCTGATGCAACTGAGAAGTAGTTAACGCCGTTTTCAACACACCACTTCTTGTAGGTGCCTGCAACGGGATGCTGGAAGCGGGTGGGGTTGGTTGAGTTACCTGTGATAGAAACACCAACGTTTTCGAGCTTCATGATAGCAACACCTTCGGGTACGTTGTCTGAGCCGTAGCACTTAACCTTAGCTCTGTCACCGTTTGAGTATGCAGTTTCATTTACAACCTTAACAGTTTCTGTGTAGGGGTCAAATTCAGTCTGAACGTATGTGAAGCCGTTGATTCTTGAGATGATCATAGCAGCGTCCTTACCGAGGCCGTTGTGGATAACGCGAAGGGGCTGAGTTCTTACCTTGTTAGCGTTGAGAGCGATTTTGATAGCGCCTTCAGCAGCTGCGAAGGATTCGTGACCTGCAAGGAAGCAGAAGCATTCTGTTTCTTCTGAAAGAAGCATCTTGCCGAGGTTGCCGTGGCCGAGACCAACCTGACGGTTGTCAGCAACTGAACCGGGGATGCAGAAGCTCTGAAGACCTTCACCGATAGCTGCAGCAGCGTCGGCAGCCTTTGTGCAGCCCTTCTTGATTGCGATAGCACAACCAACTGTATATGCCCACTTTGCGTTTTCGAAAGCGATGGGCTGAGTTTCTTCTACGATCTTGTAAGGGTCAATACCCTTAGCTGCGCAGATATCCTTACATTCTTCAACTGAAGAAATGCCGTATTCTTTAAGAACAGCAAGAATCTTGTCGATTCTTCTTGCATAGTTTTCAAATAATGCCATGTCCGTTTACCTCCTTATTCCTTACGGGGATCGATATACTTAGCGGCATCAGCAAATCTGCCGTAAGTACCCATAGCCTTGTTATAAGCTGTTGTGGGATCGTCGCCCTTCTTGATGAAGTCTGTCATCTTGCCAAGAGAAACGAATTCATAGCCGATAACCTGATCGTCTGCGTCAAGAGCCATTCTTGTAACATAGCCTTCTGCCATTTCAAGATAACGTACGCCCTTAACCTTTGTGCCGTACATTGTACCAACCTGTGAACGAAGGCCCTTACCGAGGTCCTCAAGACCTGCACCGATTGAAAGACCGTCCTCTGAGAATGCGGACTGGCTTCTGCCGTAAACGATCTGAAGGAAGAGCTCACGCATTGCTGTGTTGATAGCGTCACAAACAAGGTCTGTATTGAGAGCCTCAAGAAGAGTCTTGCCGGGAAGGATTTCACTTGCCATAGCAGCGGAGTGAGTCATACCTGAGCAGCCGATTGTTTCAACAAGAGCTTCCTCAATGATACCGTTCTTAACGTTGAGTGAAAGCTTACATGCGCCCTGCTGAGGTGCACACCAGCCTACACCGTGTGTGAAAGCGGAGATATCCTTGATTTCATAAGCCTTTGTCCATAAGCCTTCCTGAGGAATGGGTGCGGGGCCGTGGTTCGGTCCTTTTTTGACCGTACACATCTGTTCAACTTCATGTGAATAATTCATGTTGTTCATTTGCTCCTTTCGGAATATATTATTGGTTTTATTTTTACCACTATTTATAATATCAAAAAAAATACACACTTTCAATAGTGATTTCATATTTTTTTAGGATATGGCTATGTATTTTTTATATGAGCGTTTATAGGTTGCCGCAGAAATTGAGTAGTCAGTAGCCGGTAGTCAGTAGTCAAAATTTGACATCCTTGCCTCCTTACTACTTGCTACTTGCTACTATTTGTGAAACGGTGCATTTAAAAAAATAGAAAAAACGGAGACTACTTCTTTACGAAGTGTCTCCGTTGCCGTCTTTTTTTCTTATTTACCGCATCCGCAGTTGCAGCCACCCTCTCCTTTTGAGGAGCAGCAGCTTGCGCATGAGCCGCTGTCAGGACAGCCGATGCATTTCTTTCCGCTCTTCTTTGCTCTGTAAACATAAAACGCCGCAATACCGATAATCAGAGCAAGAATAGCTATAACAATAATATCTTTCATAACGGAAGCTCCTTTGAATTATTTTGCCTTTGCTTCCTTCTTTTCCGTTTTAGCGGCGTATTCAGCCTTAAGCTTTTTATCAGCCTTAATGCAAAGGTAAGTAATTACCGCAACGATAACCGCAACAACTGCAAGTCCGGGAAGGAAGCCTGCACCGGGCCTACCCTCTGTGATGATAGTACCGATCTGGAAAACAAGGTAAGAAACCGTAAAGCCGGTCGCAAACTGAAGTGCAATGCCGCCAAGAAGCCACTTCTTATCCTTGATTTCTGAATTCATAGCGCCTATAGCCGCAAAGCAGGGAGGTGTGAAAAGATTGAACATAAGGAAGGCAAGAGCCGCAACAGCACTCATAGCAGGCACTGCTCCGCCGCCGAATGCCGATGCAATAAGAGATACATCTGCCCCCTCTTCAATCATAAGCTCATCAGCATTGATAAGGTTTGAAATGCCGAAGCATACAGCAAGAGTACCGACAACATTTTCCTTGGCAATAAAGCCTGTTACTGCCGCCGCTGCAAGCTGCCAGCAATGATAGCCGACAATAGGGATAAGCGCATATGCAATGGGATTTGCAATCGATGCAAGGATTGAGGTATCCTCTGCACCCTCTTCAATAAGTCTGAAGCTCCAGTTGAAGGACTGCATAACATAAACTGCAGCATTGCAAAGAAGAATGATTGTACCTGCCTTAACAATGTATGCCCAGCCACGGCTGCACATTGACTTTGTAGCTCTCCAGAGTGAGGGAAGCTTATATTCGGGAAGCTCAATGATAAAGAAGGATTTTCTTGACTTGTGACCGGCAATCTTGTTAACAAGAAGCGCACCGAAGAAGATTATCACAATGCCTGCAAAGTACATAAGTGTGCCAACCCATGAAGCATCACCGAAAAATGCACCTGCAAAAAGAGCAATAACCGGAAGCTTTGCGCCACAGGGCATAAAGGGTGCAAGCATAGCAGTTGCTCGTCTTTCGCGCTCATTACGGATGGTACGGCAAGCCATAACACCGGGAATTGCACAGCCTGTGCCGATAACAAAGGGAATAACCGACTTGCCTGAAAGACCGACCTTTTTGAAAATCGGATCAAGAACAACTGTTGCACGTGCCATATATCCGCAATCCTCTAAAAGAGCGATGAGGAAATACATAACCATAACAAGGGGAAGGAAGCCGACAACAGCACTTACGCCGCCGATAACACCTTCGGTAAGAAGTGATACAAGAAACTCATTTCCGCCCTCAAGCGCACCTGCAACCCACTCCTTGAACATATCAATAAGAGTTACAAGTCCGGGGATGACCGTACCGTCTGCAAGCTCAGTACCTTCAGCAATGAAGGGGCCTATCCACGCCTGAGAAATCTGGAAAACAAGGAACATAACCACGGCAAAAATAGGAAGACCGACCCACTTGTTTGTGATGATGTCGTCAATCTTATCCTGGAAGTTTCTTTCCTTGGTAAGCACCTTTCTCTTTTCAACCTCTGAAACGATGCCGTTTACAAAGGCAAAGCGCTTCTTATCAGCTTCGGTAACTGCCTTTTTATCTGTAAGGTCGATATCGCCCTGAGTGTAGGGAGCCTTCTGACCTCTGCCGCCAAGCTCTACTGCCGCCTTTACTACCTCTGCCATACCCTCAGCTGAGGTTGAAACAGTATCGATAACGGGACATCCGAGTAAAAGTGAAAGAGCTTTTGTGTCAATTTCATTTTCTTTTTTTCTGTTGATATCAGCCTTGTTAAGTGCAACAACAACGGGTATACCAAGCTCAAGCAGCTGAGTTGTAAAGAAAAGGCTGCGGCTGAGGTTTGTTGCATCAACAATATTGATGATTGCATCGGGATTTTCATTTTTTACGTATGAGCTTGTGATGCTCTCCTCCGATGTGAAGGGTGACATTGAGTAAGCACCGGGAAGGTCAACGGCAATAAGACCGTTAAAGTCACCGCAGTAGCTTTTTTTGATGGGATGTTCTTTTTTTTCAACGGTAACACCTGCCCAGTTACCCACCTTTTCATTTCTGCCGGTGAGTGCGTTGAACATTGTTGTCTTACCGCTGTTGGGATTGCCGGCTAAAGCAATTCTCATAATAGATTCCTCCTCAGAATATGTATTTCAGATTTCAGAATCGACAGTTTTGTTCCCTGGTTAGCCGAAGCTAACCTTTAGTCTAAATAAAAAAGTAATCCTTACAATTACCCTTTTATATTATGATAGCATCAGCAAGCTGCTTGTCAATACTGTATCTTCCGTCCTTGATTGAAACAACACATCCGCCTCTTTTGTGAGCAATAACGGTTATAGGCTCACCTGCATAGCATCCGAGTGAGAAAAGGAAAGAGTCAAGCTCTTCGTCATCTGTATCGATTGAAATAATTGTATATTCTTTTCCTACCTCTGCTGATAAGAGAGTCATCTGTGTCACCTGCCCCGGAATTAGACTGAACTAACTATACGTTCAATAAAATCGATTAGTCTCCACTAACCGCATATATGATACCACCGTGAAAGAGCCTTGTCAAGACTTTTTTGTCAAAATCTGGTTTAATTTTTAAATAATTTTTATCCTGCAGAAAAAACTTCACCCGCAGAAAAACCGCGGGTGAAAAATGTTTTTATTATAATCAGAAGCCGAAAATTCTTGCGATATATGCAAATATATCCCTGAAGAATTTAAGAATCTTTTCCCATACTGTAAGCTCCTTGGGCTCTTCATAAGCTGCGCCGTATCCCTCAAGAGTAACATCATTATCGGGAGTGCCTTCATCGGTGGTAACCTCAAG